>CBDUOF010000219.1:0-8858 GCA_965368765.1 uncultured Anaerolineae bacterium
GGTTCTGCACGGCAACGGCCGTTTCCCGCCGGGCCAACGGGTGGTGAGCAGATGATGGTGGATCATTGGCCACTGGTTCGCCGCCAACCCGAGGAGGACGCCAATAGTCGCCGTTATCATCTGCACCCTTTGCGCCGTCCTGGGCGACAGCCAGCGCTTTGTTCACCTCTGGCCAGACCGAAAGATGTTCCTCTTCCAGCCGCACCTTTACCCGACTTTTCATTTCCAGGTTCTCAATGTAGGGTTGGGGCAGCTGCAAGCGACCGGCTCGATCCAGGATCACCCACTCTTCTTCTTGCAGTTCGCCGCTGGCCAGATTGACCTCGCGCCGAATTTCGCTGCTGGTACGGCCGTCTCGGATCGCCACGACCCGATCGACTTTGTTGGCCACGCGCTGATCGTGCGTCACAATGACAATCGTCGTGTTCATCGCTTCGTTGATGAGGCGAAGTGCGTTAAAAATCTCGTCGGCCGAGGCGGAATCAACCTGGCCCGTTGGCTCATCGGCTAGCAAAAGCGGTGGATTGTTGGCTAGGGCAATGGCCAGGGCCACGCGCTGCTGCTGTCCGCCAGACAGTCGATCCGGTCGAAAATCTGCCCGATCCGACAAATTGACCATTTCCAGCAGCTCCAGGGCGCGTTCCCGACGCTGACGGGAACTGCCGCCCGTCAGCATCATGGGCAGCTCCACATTTTCCCGTGCCGTTAGATAGGGCAGTAGATTTCGCGCTGGCTGTTGCCAAACAAAGCCTACGGTGTTGCGCTTGTACAGCACGCGGTCATGGTCAGAGATATTCAGCAAATCCTGCCCATTCACCGCAATCTTGCCCGCGCTCGGCTCATCCAGCCCGCCGATCACGTTTAGCAGGGTCGATTTGCCCGAGCCAGATGCACCGACCAGGGCCATCATTTCACCTTGTTCCACGGCCAGATCCAGCCCCTGCAGGGCCACCACTTCCAAGTCGGCTACCTTGTAAATCTTGACCAAGTTATCGCAAAAAATAAATGAATCAGTTGACATAAACGCCTCAATTAAAAAGCAGGAGCACGGAGTTACGCAGAGTTACACGGAGAAGAAAAGAAAAATCTCCTCTTCCTCTGTGGTTCTCTATGGCTCCTCCGTGGTTCTCTGTGTTCCAAAATCTTTACTCCTCGCCAATGCGCAGTGCCCGATGAATGCCCGCCCGTACCAAGAAGAAGAGCAGCAGCAGCAAAGCTAGGCCATAAAAACCGACCAGTAACCCGTACAAACTAAACACCTCTGGCCAGTTCACCATAATTTGGCGAATAGCATCCCCCCCAACGGCCGTTGCCAATACCCTGCTGAGAAACGGCCGCATAATGACGGCCAAGCCTGCCCCAATGGCGGTGCCAGCCAGCAAACCCAGCGTCATCATAATGATTCCTTCCAGCGACAGCAAGCCCAGCAGTTGGCTTGTGGCCAATCCTGTAGCGCGCAGTAGGCTAAATTCATACAAGCGTTGGCGGGCGGCAAAAAAGTGTACCAGCAAAAAGATAGCGATGCTTAATCCTGCCAGGGTAATCGCGTTCAGCTCAAATGCGCCCAATGTCTCCTGCGCCACCAAATCTGACTGCAAAAGGGCTTCTTGGGCTTGAGCATCGGCCAAAACGGTGCTGCCAAAGGGCCCGTCCCCGTTGGCTATCTGAGCGATGACGGAGGCGTGCTGCCCCGGTTCCACGGCCAGCCACACCTGCCGCTGGCCCACCCACGGCTCGCTCAGCGTCGGCAAATTCACCGCTTCCTCAACAGCCGCCAAATTGGTCACAAAAAAGCGATCATTCAGCAATGGGAAGTTGCTAATGATGCCGCGCACCTCAAACGTCACCCGATGTGTGCCAACAACGTACTGAATTTGGTCGCCAATTTCCTTCCGGGCAGGTGGCGCGTCCTGGGAAAAAACGGCCGGAATTGCCCCATCGACGCCACGCCCCTGCACGGCAGGCATCACATCGGCCAGGGTGATGTTGCTCACAAATGGGGCGTAGCGGCTCACCTGCGGCAGCGTGGCTGGGTCCACGGCGACCATTTGTACCTGCTGTCCCAAATTGGTGGCCAACCGGGAACGGCCGTTAAAATACACCGCCGACACAGCCTCAACTCCTGGTAATTCGGCCAATGCCGCCACGTCGGCGTCGCCCGCGTCAATGGGCAGCCCTACCCGAATATCTGCCCCGGTGTTGTAATGGGCAATCTCCGCTTGCCGCACACCTAGCGAATATTCAAACAGGCTGGCAAACAGGGTTAGCCCTGCTGCCAGACTAATAAGCAACACGACGCGGCTGGGCCCAACAGGATCGCGCGACAGCTTTGCCAGGCCAAAGGGCAAAATGAGACCGCGCACCCGATTGGCCCACCAGGAAGCCAGTCGCAGTAAATAGGGGAAGATGCGCAAGAAAATCAGCGCCACGGCAACGAGCAGCAGCGACGGCCCCAGGAGCAGCAGCGGATCAGAGACGCCAGCGGCGGCCAATGCTTCGTTTTGGGCAAGCTGAGCCACCACCGTGCCGGTGTCTTGTAGCTGCCAATAAATCAGCCCACCCAGCACGAGCAAGAAGAGGTCGATGTAATATTTTTGCCAGCCAGCCTGGGTCGAGGGCCGGGCTAGCTGCCGCTGCCAATCCAATATATTGCCCCGCGTGCCGCCGTAAATGGCGATGACCAGGGTGAGCCAGCTAAACCCTGCCGCCAGCAAGGAAAGCTGCCAGGATTCAGCCGCCAGCGCGCTGGGGACGACAGTATTGGTTACCGTGCCCCACAGGAAAAGCAAGCCTCGCGCCACCAGGGGACCCAATGCAGCAGCCACTAGTGCCAGCAGCAAGCCCTGGATGGCAAACAGTTGTGTGATTTGACGGCCGTTAAATCCCCGACCTGCTAAAGTGGCCAACATGCCGCGCGACTGTTCCAGCAAAAAGGAGCTAATCATTGCCAGCGTATACAGAACGAAGATGAGCGACTGCACGGTGAGCAAAAAGAGCGTTACCTGAGCATTTGCCAGGGCAATTTGGTACCGGTTAATAATGTCTAGCAGGCCTGTCTCCAGGGTCACGCGCAAATCGGAGCTGGCATTGCTCAGGGTGGTTTGCACCTGATCGACGTTGTTGACAGTGATTTGGCTGTTATCCAGCAACAGCCGCCAACTGCGCTCGCCGCCGCCCAGCGTTTGCGCCATCGTCTCAGCGGGCACAATGAGCGACAGGGTGATGGTTTCTGGGCTGTTGGGGCCGTTTAGGGGGGCGCGTTCAAAGGCAAACGGCCGTAAATCATCCCACCACACGTCACTTTCTGGCTCATTGGGCTGCACCACCCCAACAATGTTGACGCGGAAGCTGCCGTCTTCGCTGCGTAGCTGGTCGCCCACTTGCAGCGTTTCTACCTGGAACACCTCCCCTGCGCTTTGGTCAAAGGTGAGGTTCTCCATGACCGCCAGCCCGACCACAGCTTCCATTTCCGTGGTGAAGTTGTTGGGATCGTTTTCGATGTGCCGGGGCATACGGCCTTCTACCAGCGTTACGTCCTGATTTAAATTGCTAAACGTCCAGCCCTGATAGCGCAAAAATTCAGCAAAGCGCAGCGCCACATCGTCTCGATACAACGCCGAATCCACAAAACGAATGCCCGATTCGTGGACTTCTACGCGGCGCAGCAGGAGATCGCCCAGTAACGCTTCTAGCTGGCCGTAAACGGCCGCATTCATGCCCTCACCCGTCGCTTCAATGTTCCGTGCTGAGACAATGGCACTGTCAATCTGCTGCCGCAAGCTGCGCCCGGCGATTGCCGTGGCATAGGTAGGCAGCCCCGCCAAAAAGGCGGCGGCCAACACCAGTCCCAGCAGGACAATCAGGTTGAGGCGCCAGTGGCGCACGAGGTGACGGATAGAGAGTCTGATCATAGGTTACTTTCTAAAGCCATTAGTGGAATAGTGAAAAGTGATACGTAAAAGAAATACTTTCTACTGAAACCCACTTTTCACTTTTCACTTAATCACTACTCTTCTCCCACCCGCAGCACTTGGTGCAGTTTTGTACGCCAGAGCAGCAGCGTGGCGACGCCGAGCGAGATAAAGAATGCGATGGCTAAGGTTAAATAAATCTGGATAACGGCTGTCCAGTCATTCCGGGCAATAAACGGCGGCGTCGGTAGGCGGTCGCCGAAGGTAATCGGCAAACCCGGCAGCGTAATCTGGTTCAGCAATACGCCCAGCGCCGTGCCGATGGCCAGCCCGGCTAAAATCAGCACAACTTGTTCCAGCACCAGCATCGAATACAGTTGGCCTGGCGACATGCCAATTGAGCGCAGAACGCCGTAAATGGCTTCTTTTTGCTTGGCGCTGAGATAAAAATGGGTGGCAAATCCCACCAGGCTAAGAGCCGTGGTGAGCAGATAGCCAAACAGGGTCACGCTGCGCAGCCCCAGCGCCATCGGGTCTGCTTTCAGGGTGCGGCGCACGGTTTCCTGCTCGATGGCATCATCAACGCCGGACAATGTAGAGAGGGCAGCGGCCGTAACGGTTTCGGGGGCAACGGCCGTATCCACAGCCAAAATCGCTTCACTATTATTCTCTGCCCGATTGGTGTTGGCATTAAAATCATCCAGCAGCAAGGCTCGATTGGTAATGATATAGCCCGCATTGAACGTTTCGTACATGGTGGGGAAGTAGTTCACGACCCCCACAATTTCAAAGCGCATCGGCCGTGAATCGACCGACAAGTTGATGGTTTCACCAACGGCCGTTTCTGCTCGTGCCAAAAAGCTTTCGCTAACCAGCGCGGGCAGCGGTGTGGTAAGCGGGAATGGATTGGCCAACAAAAAGCCTGCCAGGTCGAGCGACCCCAGGTTCAAAAACAGGGCCTGGCTACCGCTGCCGCTGTGCACCTGCCGTGTCTCAAAATTGATGTCTGAAGTAGGGTGGGTAGTGCGCCAGATGTCGGTCAGGGTTTCAAATTCATAGACAACGGCCGTCTCTCCTGTGGTGGCGTCAGTCACCGTCAGCGTATCAAACGCCAGCCGCATCTGGGCCGGCGAAGTTCGGCTAAAATTGCCTTCAATGATCGTGCGGTTGCGCAGCCAAAACGAATGGAGTCCGAGCGGATAACTGCTTATCGGCAGCGGAGGCAGCGTGCCTTCAAAGTAGCGCCAACCGTCTGCCGGATAGCCCGTCTCAGTCGAGGTCAGATCAATCAAGAACGTGTCTTGCTGCGCGGTGGTCAGCTTCGCTTCCAAACCAAAGCGATCCAGATAGCTGTCGCCACGTGGTGCGGCGCCGCTTGGCCAGTCCGGGTCTGGCGCAGACCAAATCCACAGGCCCAGCTTGGCTGGTTGCCCCGGTAAAGCCACCAATGGCTGTCCGCTCACATCATCCAAAGCCAGCCGATCCAACAGCACGGGTATGGGCTCTGTTGTGAAATCATCTCTGTAGTTGGTCATGGTGCCAAAGGTTTGGGGATCGATGGCCAAAACCTCGAAACGCAAGAATTCTCGTCCCAGCGTTAGCGATCCCAGGCTGCGCCAAAGCCCGCTGGCCTGCGTAACACTTGGCAACGTGGCCACTTCAAACAAGGGCAGCGTGCGCCGCGACAGCAAGCGAATATCGCTGCCCGCTTCGTACTGGGCACGTTCCAGTTCGCTGGCATCCAGCGTGGCGTTGATGCCAGTAGAAAGGATTCCCAGGGCAATGGCCAGCGTGAGCAACAGCACCAACCGGGCCACATGGGTGGGGTTGCGTGCCGCTTGCAGCATGGCTAAATTACCAACAATGCCGCGCCCACCCCGGGCGATCGCCGCCAAAAAAGTAAGCAGCAGGGGGAACAGCCGCAGTAAGATGGTGCCTGCGCCCATGAGCAAGGCCAAAGGCGAAAGCAGCAGCAGCCAATCGACCCGTGGTTGAGACGTTCCACCGCCCACAATGCCGCCAAAATATTGCAGGCGCCACAGCAGCACCAGGCCAATTGCCAACACAAAAACGTCCAAATAGTATCGCTGCCAGAACGGCGGTTGTGTGACACGGTTGGTGCTTTGCTGGTAGTTGACGATGGTGCGACGCACGGATTGACCCACCGGCAGCAGTAATCCGGTGATGCAAGCAATTGCGCCTACAGCAGCGGCCAGCCAGGCAATGCCGGGCAGCGTGAGCCCCCAGCTGGGTTCCCCTACATCGGCTAGCGGGCCAAACAGGGTGAGCGCGCGCACGAAAGCGAGGCCTAAAAACGGGCCACTTATCAGGGCCACGCCGCTGATAAGCAGCGCTTCGCCCCCCTGAATGCGGTAAATTTGGCGGCTGGCAGCGCCCCGGCTTTGCAGTACGGCAAATTCGCGCTCAACCTGGCGCACGGCCAGCGCGGCCACCATGATGACATAGTAGAGCGTAAGCAGTACTACCTCGGCGGTTAAAAAGTAAAGGGGGGCGCGTACGGCCGTGCTTTGGTCGGCAAAGTTTGCTAATACAGCATCCAGCCCGGTGTCGATGGTGACTGAGGGGGATAACGGCCGTAACGCTTCGCGCAGTAGCTGCAGCAAGGCACGCAGCAGGGGAATCTGGTCCGATGTCAGGCTGGCCGGATCGATAGTGACATGCCAATAATATTCGTGGGTCGAGCCAGAGGGTAGGAGCGCTTCAGCCAGGCTAAAAAAGGTTGCCTGATCGACCAAAACGCCATATTGCGCCAGCCATCGTTCGGTGCTCTCCGAGCGCAGCGGGCTGGCTGCCCCAAACCAATAGGGATCGGCGCCATCGAGGGGCTGTACGATACCGCTAATTTGCAGCGAAAATTCAGGTTGCTCTACGCTGTTGGTGATGCTGCCCGGTAGACTGTCTCCAACCTGCAGGCCGTAGGCATCCGCCATTTCCTGCCCAATAACGACGGCCACGACGCTAGGCTCAGGATACGGCTCAGCGGGCCAACTGCCTGCCACAAAGCTGACATATTGGCGAATGTCCGTTTCTTCACTGCCGTAGACGCGAAAGTTGACACGCTCTTCGGGCAGCACGTTGCCATCGAGCCAGGGGTGGAACCAGCGGGAGCCCAGAACGGGGATGGTTTGATCTGTGAATGCGGGAATACGGCCGGTTACCGTTTGCTGGACCTGGCTGTCTAGCGCAGCGTAGTCGGAGGCGTCTAAACGACCAAATGCCCTTAATCTTAAATCGCTGGTGGCCGCATCCGCTGCCAGCAGGGTTCGGCGTAGGCCAAATTCCACGACCGTATTGACCAAAATGGGGCTGCTGGCCAGCAGGGCTGTGGAGAGCAGCACGCCCAAACTCAGGGTAAGTAAAATCTGCCAATGGCGGGCAGCGCGGCGCAAAATGAAGCTCCAAAAAGTCATCGACCCTCTGTATTCTTTGCGCCTTCGCGGTTCAATATTTTGACTAAGTTCATTGAGCTAAACATGGATTCACTGCCGGTGTTCGGGTAAAGGTAGCAAACCATTCGCCCTGCACTTGCCTCATTTTTATCTCGCCAACAAGATGATTTTCATACCAAATAGAAACAGAAGCCAGGTGGCGGAGCGGGATGGGACGCTGAATAAATGTAAAATCGGCGGCGCTGGGCGATTGCTGGCAGCGATTGCCAATTTGAAGCCACAAGTTGGCAGTAGGCATTTGTACCGCACCCATGCCGACAAATAGGTTGTTTAGGGTCGCTGCATCCCGTGCCAGGGCCGCCGCCATGATTGTAGCAGCCAACTGCTCGGGTGGTTGACCTGGCGCTGCGGCTGTCCAATGATCCGACGCATTTCGACGGCCGTTTCCCATCGTATCTATAACGTTTTCTGCTGGCTGTGGGGCAGGGATGGCCGGTGCTGGGGTGGGAGCGGCCGTTGGCACAAGCTGGGCCTCACCGGGCAATGTGGTCGCTTCGTCCGCAGGTGAATCTACTGCGGGATTGGCGAGAAAGGGCAGCCAGAAGCGACCAAATAAGAAGCTGCCGGCCAGTAACACAAGAAGAGTCGTAACGGCCATACTTAGCCGAATAATCTGCCCGGTGCGCTGCCAAACGAGGCTGCGCTGCATTCGGCGATAGACGTTGCTTTGAATTCGCAGGGAGGCATCACGGGTAAGGCGTGGCTGATATCGATCGGCTTCAGCTTGCAGGTCGTTTGTCAGCAGCCGCGCTTCTTGCACCTGTTGAGCACAGTGGTTGCATTGGGCAAGGTGCGCCTGAATTTGTCGCCGCTGAATGGCCGTTAATTCACCATGCAGGTACCCGGGCAACCATAGCTGCACCAGGTGACACGGTACCTCATCGCGATCTGTTTGGGCGGGGGCCTTCCTGTTTTGCTCTATCACGGATGTCTAACTAACCTTTCTAAGGGCTGGCGCTGCATTTGCCTGAAGCTGTTCGCGCAGCCGCTGGCGGGCAGTATTGAGCCGGGAGTAGACGGTGCTGATGCGAATGCCTAAGATGTCAGCCACTTCAGCACAGGGCAGCCGCTCATGATAATGCAAAATAAGCGGCAGCCGATGCTTGTCGTCCAGGTGGGTGTCGATGAGCGTCCACAGTGCCTGCGCCTGCTGTCGTTGGCTAACCTCATCAGGAACGTTGTGGTGGCTGGCGTGTCCTCGCAGCCAATCAAGCGAAAAGGCGCGGCGCACTTTGCGGCGGCGCAGCTTGTCACGACAGCTGTTCACCACAATTGCGGTCAGCCATGTTTTGAAGGCCGACTGTCCCTGGTATCTCTTGATTTGCTCAAAGATGCGCAAGAAAACGTCTTGAACGGCGTCTTCCGCGTCCTGTTCATTTTGCAGGATAGTGAGTGCCAGCCGGTAAACGGCCGTTTCTTGCGCTTTAAACAGTTCAGAAAACGCGGCCAACTCACCTTGCTGACAGCGATGAACCAG
>CBDUOF010000220.1:0-8819 GCA_965368765.1 uncultured Anaerolineae bacterium
CTGCTGATGTTTTTTGAGGGCAACGACATCATTAATACGGCTCAGTATTTGGAACGTCAAGACAGCGGCCTGGATTGGCGTGAATACGATATGCAGGAAGTTTCGCTTTATCGTCGGTTGCTTACCCCACACGTAGCTGCCTATTTTTGGCAGCTGCTTTTCCCGCCCAAGGAAGCGGATGTTGCTCCAGACTATCGCTACCCAATTGTAGCTAGTTCAGAGGCGGGTCCTTTTGAAACGGTGTTCAAAGACATTCATCTGCTGCCTCTAAGTGCGGATTATGCGACGTTGGCTGCTTCGGATGAGTTTACGGCCGTAAAGGCAAGCCTGGTTAGCCTAAATGAGACTGTATCCAGCCAGGGCGCACAGCTCGTTGTGGTTTATATTCCCAGCAAGGAACATGTGCTTTGGTCGCGGGTGTGGGATCCGGTCGATGTCAATAACGTTTTAGAACGAACGGTGACGGTCACGTTGAGTCAGGGTGACCATGGTGTCCTGCAGTGGGAGCCGACCTTTTTGAGCTATGAGCATTTCAATGAGACGACCCAGGCTCAGGAGCAGTTGCTCACAGATTTTACTGAGGAAGCGAATATTCATTTCCTGAACCTGACACCACTCTTTTGGCAGGGCAGTATTGAGAACGGGGAACTGTATCATTATGGGGATCCGCACTGGAATCAGGCGGGCAACGATTTGGCAGCCGATGCTATCTGGGCTTATTTGCAGGGGTTGGACGAATAGGTTTGCTGGGCGAAACGGCCGTTTTTCGGGAGGAACGGTGCCAACTATAAATTGTAATGCCGCAGCCAATGATTGTTCCAGAGAGGACGAAAGCAACGGCCGTTACCGCAATCCCCGCGTAAGAATCTTGTAGGACATTCAGAACCGTCATTGTCAGCCCAACCAGTGCCATCACCATGACGCCACCGATAGTGCCACATACAGCGCCCCATAGCAATGACACAATAAGCGGTGATGGCCCCAAGGCGGTGGCCAGTAAGGCTGTACGCAGCGGGTCCGGCAATTCCTGTGGCGTTAGCTTGGCGCCCATTTGTAGGCGCAATACGGCCCAGGCAATGTCGCGGCGTTGGGCAGCATCTGGTGTGCCGCGCAGGGACAAATAGACCTGCTCACCCCGCTGAATAATGCAGTTGGCACTCCACTCGTTCACTAGACGAGCTTGCAGTAGTTGGGAACGCAGTTTGGGCTGGGTAATTAGCAAGAGCTCATCCCCCTCTTTGGGGTTTGAAGCTGAGTAAAGTGTGCCGGTGTCTGTTGCCATGATGGCTGGATTATGCTGGGGGTGCAGGATTAGGGTCAACGTGACATATGGCCTACTGTCTCGCCGTACGGGGATGGGCGTGTTATAATTTTTCGGCTCTTTTCAAGATAAAATGCAAACGAGCGTTTCACAGTTTGCACGAGCCAAAAAACAATTCCAATCAATCAATGATGAAAAGGAAAATTCCCCACTATAAGGAGTAAATACGTGAATTTGCACGAATATCAAGCAAAACGGCTTTTTGCCGAACACGGCGTGCCGATTCCCAAGGGTGACATCGCGTCGACCCCTGCGGAGGCGCGCGAGATTGCCCGGGAATTGGGCGGTAAAGTTGTTGTCAAGTCACAGGTTCTAATTGGCGGACGCGGCAAGGCAGGCGGCATCAAGCTGGCTAATAGTGCCGATGAGGCAGAAGTCGCTGCCAGCCAAATCCTAGGCATGGACATTAAAGGGTTTCAGGTTCGTAAAGTTCTCATCGATGAACAATCTCCAGGCGGTATTGACCAGGAGATCTACCTGGCGGTGCTCATTGACCGAGCCAGGCGGCGGCCGATGGTGATGGCCTCCGCTGAAGGCGGTATGGATATTGAAGAAGTAAATGAGAAAACGCCGGAGAAGATCTTCCGTGCTTACATTGAGCCAGCCCTAGGCGTACGTAGCTACCAGACGACCTACTTAGCGTCGGCTATGGATTTACCTCGTGACCTATGGCGGGATTTTCACAAAATCGTAGTGGGATTGTATAAATGCTTCAAATCAAATGATGCTTCTTTGACGGAAATAAATCCGCTTGTTATTACCGGCAATGGCAAACTCATGGCGCTGGATGGCAAGATGACGATTGATGACAGCGGCCTGTTTCGGCAGCCCAGACTGGCTGAAATGCGTGATGTTGACGAGGAAACGGCCGCAGAAAAAGAGGCTCGCCTGAGCGGCATCAATCTTATTCAGCTGGATGGCAACATTGGCTGTATGGTGAATGGCGCGGGTTTGGCGATGGCGACGATGGATGTGGTGAAAAAGTTTGGTGAGGAACATCAATGTGCCCCCGCCAATTTTTTGGATATTGGTGGTGGCGCGAAAGCAGAGCAGGTTGCGACGGCCCTGCGCCTCATTTTGTCTGATAAGCGAGTCAAGGCGGTGTTGATCAATATTTTTGGCGGAATTACCCGGGGTGATGAGGTAGCAAGAGGGATTCTGGAAGCATTGGAACAGGTACAAACGTCGGTGCCAATGGTGGTGCGGCTGGCTGGGACCAATGCCGCCGAGGGGCGGGCTATTTTAGCAGACTCCAATATGGAAACGGCCGTTACCCTCTCTGATGCAGCGCAAAAAGCGGTTGCCGCCGCGAAGGGGGCTAAATAATGAGTATTCTCGTTGACAAGAACACACGCCTGGTTGTACAGGGCATTACTGGTCGGGAAGGCAGCTTCCATTCCACGCAAATGATTGAGTATGGAACCAATGTCGTTGCGGGCGTCACGCCTGGCAAGGGCGGCCAATGGTTTACTGCCAATGACAAAAGAGTTCCCGTGTTCGATACGGTCAAAGAGGCGGTAGATGCTACAGGTGCCAACGTTTCCCTGATTTTTGTGCCGGCTCGTTTTGCCGTGGATGCGATTTATGAAGCAGCTGATGCTGGCGTAGAGCTTGTGATTTGCCTGACAGAACATATCCCCGTGCTGGACATGATAGCGGTGCGTGCCTATTTGGATACGCGCACCACACGCCTGGTGGGGCCAAACTGCCCAGGCTTGCTGACGCCAGGTGAGGCCAAAGTTGGCATCATCCCAGGTGCCATAGCCATTCCGGGGAACGTTGGTGTCGTTTCTAAAAGCGGTACGCTGACGTATGAGGTGATTGATGCCCTGACAAAGCTGAACATTGGTCAATCTACTTGTGTGGGGATTGGAGGCGATCCAATCAACGGGACCAATTTTATTGACGTGTTGGCCCTATTTGAAGAGGATCCAGCCACTGAGCAAATTGTGATGATTGGTGAGATTGGTGGCAATGCGGAAGAACAGGCTGCCGCTTATATTGCCCAACATGTTACAAAGCCGGTTACTTCGTTCATTGCCGGTCGTACGGCGCCCCCAGGTAAGCGGATGGGTCATGCAGGTGCCATTGTGGAAGGCAAAAGCGGCACGGCCGAAAGTAAAGTGGCCGCCTTGCGGGCTGCCGGGGTAAAAGTAGCCGACAATCCTGATGATATTGCCAAGATTGTGGCCTCTCATCGGTGAGCGTGTAAACGGTGATTAGTCGGTCGATGCTTGGCATACACTGAGCATCGACCGCCAATTGCCAACGACTGCATGATGCGTGTCATTAGCGGAAGTGCCAGAGGCTGCCGATTGAAGCGAGTGCCGGGGGATTCTACCCGTCCAATTATGGATCGCGTCAAGGAAAGCCTCTTTAATATTTTGGGTCGGGTGGATGAAGAGCATTGGCTGGACCTGTTCGCAGGCACCGGGCAGGTAGGCATTGAAGCGCTGAGCCGGGGGGCGGCTGGCGTGGTTTTTGTTGACAAAGTGCGTCCTGCTATCAAAACTATTCAGGCAAATCTTCTTACAGCAAGCTTGCAGCAAAAAGGCGAGATCGTTCAGGCAGACGCGTTTGATTATTTAGAGCGGATTGCGCAGGAAGGGAACGGCCGTTTTCATCTGATCTACATTGCTCCGCCGCAGTATTTGGGTTTATGGCAGAGGGTGATGGCGATTTTGGATAAACGGCCGTCCGCCTGGTTAACCCCTGCTGGGAGCATCGTCGTGCAAATAGATCCCAGGGAGTACGAGCCGCTCACTCTGCAAAATTTGACGCTCACCGACAGCCGCACATACGGCAACACCCAGCTCTGCTTCTACGAGCAACGTACACCTACTGCTGCAACGTCAGTTGAATAACGCATTGGGATAGAAACGTCTCGCCCTGGTCGGCCGCGGATAGCCGGATGAGATAAGGGCCGGATTCCCACTGGCTTAGATTGACGCTGCCCAGAAAGCCGTCTTGTACGGGCTGGGTAATGCTGCGCCCAAGTAAAGATGCCCATTGTCCGCCGGTTTGGGGACCGTTGGCTTCCAGCGTGTAATAGCCAAAATCTTCAAAATCGGCCGTGCCGTTGAATTGGATCGTGCCTGACACAACAGACCCGTTGCGCGGATCGCGGATGTTGAGCTGAATCGTACAGCCGACAGATGGCGTTGGGGGCGGTAGCGGTGTGCCAACGGCCGTTGCTGTTTCATCTGGATTCACTTCGGCTTCCGGGTTTGGGGCTGGTTCTCCGGGATTGTTTGCCAGCGTAATTGTTGGCACCAATGGTGGCGTTGAGGTGGGTTGGCGGGTTAAGAGAGGGGTGGGGGAAGCCAACGGCGTGCGAAAAATGTCAGGCGTCGGCGTGGGTGGGCGCAGCAGCGTCGCTGGCAGGGTTGGGGCAATTTGGCTGTTCACGTAATAAACGCCGCTCACAACGCCAATAAGAATGACAATCACAACGAGTGCTGTGTTGCGCGCATGTGTGTTGGCTTCTCGCTCCAAATTAAATATAGCAACGCGCAGGAGTCGCTGTGCCCGGATGAACTGATTGATGTACCAAAACAGTCCCAGTGCAGAAACAATGTAAAGGGGAATGTCGTTGCGGAGAATAAAGACGTAGAATTGATTCATATAGAGCGTGCGTTGCGCAAATGTTTTTCTGTGCCTCGTTTGGAGGCCACTCCCAGAAAACGACCATCTAAAACCTCAGAGTCCGAGGCTCTATTGTTGGACATGTGATTATGATTGAGCAACTTCAGGTGATTGCTTCACCTAATGCTGCCCACTATTGTATCTTGGATTTAGAGTTGTTGCAGAATGCCCCGAAGGAGGGTCGTCAGTTTAGGAATGATTTGCTGACCAGTTTCTAATACTTCGATATGGTCGAGGACGGTTCCTGGTTCCGGGTCGGGAACGGCTTTATTGGTGATAGAAGAGATGCCCAGGATTTGCATACCGGCATGGCGCGCCACAACGGCCGTTGGTACGGTTGACATGCCGACGGCATCAGCGCCTACGGTGCGTAAAAAGCGCAGTTCGGCCGGTGTTTCAAAGCTCGGGCCGGCTACATAAGCGTAGGTGCCTTCTTGTAGGCTGAAGTTATTGGCAGCGGCCGTTTCTTTGGCAAGCGATCTTAGCGTCAGATCATAGGTGCCAATCATATCGGGAAAGCGCGGTCCAACACGGTCATCATTGGGGCCCCGTAGCGGATTTTGCCCTGCCAGCCCTAAAAAGTTGATGTGATCGGTGATGAGCATCAAATCACCAGGATTAAAATTGGCATTAATGCCGCCGGCTGCATTGGTCACAACAAGCAAGTTAATGCCCAGGGCGATCATCACCCGCACGGGCAGAGTGATTTGCTCCATACTGTAGCCTTCGTAGTAGTGAGCACGCCCTTGCTGAACCAGCACCGTTTTGCCTTCTAATGTGCCTATGACCAACCTGCCACTGTGCCCGACCACAGTCGACTGCGGCCAGCCAGGAATGCTCTCATAGGGGATAACATCAGGGTCTTGGATGCTGTCTGCCAGGGCACTCAAGCCTGAACCCAGCACCAATCCTATGCTCGGTCGGTATTTGGTTTGTTGCCGAATGGCGTTGGCGGCAAGTTCAACGTGCTTGGCGGTATCGGAAGTTGTCATTTGATTTCCTGTAAAACAAGAGGCCACGACAACGATTGCCGTGGCGCTAATAAATACAATTTAAGAAGGTCTTGAAGGAATCTCTGCTTAATCGGCCGTTTCAGACTCTTCAAGCTGGGTATAAATCTGGGTGGTAGAGATATTGGCATGGCCCAGCAATTTCTGGACTTCCTGCAACTCTGAGCCACCATCTAATTTGTGAGCGGCAAAGCTGTGCCGCAGCGTATGTGGCGTAACGGCCACGCTCAAATTGGCTTCTTTGGCGTAGGCTTTAATGATGAGCCATAACCCTTGTCGTGTCAGCTGCTGCCCACGATGGTTCAGGAACATGGCCACTTCATCTTTATCCTTAACCAGAAACGGCCGTCCTTCTTCCATGTAATTTGCTAAAATTGATTGCGTAAGTTGATCAAAAGGCAATTCTCGCATTTGATCATCTTTCCCCGGACAATAGAGAACCTTGTTTTCTAAATCCACATCCTCCATGCGCAGCGAAACCACCTCAGTGACGCGCATGCCTGTTGAGTACAGCATGTTTAACAAAGCCATATCTCGCAGGTTTTTTGGGGATTTTTTATGAGAAGGGGCCTGGAGTAAACTTTCCACTTCTTCCGCGGAAAGCGTTTTAGGCAAGCGCTTTTTCACCTTCGGTGAGTCGATATCCGTTGTTGGGTTCTCTTGAACAATTTGATTGGTATGCAGGTAGTTAAAGAATGATTTTACCGCTGCTACTTTGCGCGCAATCGACGAGGATGCATAGGGTTGCCCCTTCATATGAGTAACGTAGCCGTTTATCTCTTCTGACCCAATGGCTTGCCAGCTGCCAGCAGCATTGAGGTTTTTTGCTTGCAGGTATGACATAAATTGACCGAGGTCATTTTTATAGGCAGCTATTGTGTTATTAGAATAGTTGTACTCTTTTTGAAGGAACTTCAGGAAGGCGAGCAGCTGTTCTTCCATCGCCTCACACTCCTTGCTATGCCCAGGTTCTTTCGAGAGCTAAAATTCGTATAGCAATCAACGCAAGAGAATTATGCAGCAATCACGTCTGGCTATAGATGGAGGAGCTGCTCCAAAGATTTTTTGTTGCTGAGCTAGAAAGTGCCAGATGAAATGATATCGGACAACTTAAATTAAGATTATGTAAGTTAAACTGGTGGCATTATAGCAATTACTTTTCATAAGATCAAATATAAATCAACATAATGATCGAGGTTAGGGTGGTTAATTAGTGCTATGCGAATAAAAAAGCAGTGATGCCAATTGGACATCACTGCTTTTTTTGCGATGAAGCAAGATGCTTAATCTGTATTATTCATCTTTTATCAGTACCAGGTCTGTACTGCTGGGAATATCTGATGGTCCTGCCCCTGCATCCAGGGACGCTGTTGCCTGGGCCAAAAGTCCAATCTGGTATTGAAATGCCTGAAGTTGATCGCCATCTTCAAAATAAGTGTCCGCTAAATCCTGGCTACGAATACGAAACTTAAGGCCGTCTGGTGCCTGAATCAAGAATTCCGGAGATGTTGTTGGGGTGAGATTCATGCTGATAATTTCACCACGCACAATAAACGTGTCGCCTGGATTTACTGATTCAGGATTTACAGCAAGTCCAGTTTCGGCATCAGTGCCACTCATGGCACGGTCACCGAACGGTGAGGCAGGCACTGCTTCCTCCTGAACTTCTTCAACGACTTCCTCACTGCTTTCTTCGGCTGTCTCCTCACTCTCTTCAGAAACCTCTTCTTCCATGACTTCCTCAGCTACTTCTTCTTCAGCTACAACTTCTGCTTCGTCTGAAGAGCTGTCAGATTCGTCGGATTGATCTTCGGTTTCTGTTGTTGTTGAAGAACTGGTATTATTGTCTGCAGCAGGGGCAGCGGGTTCAGCTTCGCTCCCTCCGCCACAGGCGGCCAACAGTAGTAGGGCAATTATCCAGGTTAACACTGCTTTTTTGCTCATCTTTATCTCCTCTTCTCTTGAAATTCTGGGGTTTGATACTACTTATGATAATACACATTTTTGTTTACGCAATTTATCTTAAGTGGACTATTACGGACTAGTCCGCCCTTATCTGTCCTTAATGGGAAACCCGGTTAATCATGGAACGATGTGGATAAGAGTAGAGCAGGCGTGCGTAGATTAACTGGTTAAATTTTCGTGTAGCAGATTTGCAGTGAGGATTTTCTATGACTTTGTTTAATAAGAAACGTTTGACCAATTCTGTATTTAAGTTGGATGTAGAGCGGATGCGGCGCGGCTGGTATTCAGATAAATATTTTGCCAATATATTGAAGATGTTGGCGGGTGTAGGGGCCCACACTGGCTACCAGGGGAATTATGCTCGGGATGTAGGATGTGATCCTAGCGGCCTTAATGTGGGTGACATGGATGTTGAAGTGCAATTTTTTACGCGCCGTGCTGGGAAAACGGTCATTGTGGGGGTAGACAAAGCGCTTTCTATGCTGCGGCACTGTACGGGTTATTTGGGGGAAGATGCGTCGTGGGTGCCGACTTGGCAGAATTTAACGGTTACGGCCGTTCATGATGGTGACGTCACCGAGTATCGCGGAGATCCATTACGGGTGCAGCCCGTTATAAAAATTCAGGGGCGCTACCGTGATTTTGCTCTTCTGGAAACCCCGATGTTGGGCATTCTTAGCCGGAGCAGCCGCATTGCGACCAATGTGTATAATGTTTTGCAGGCGGCACGAGGGAAGTCGGTGCTCTTTTTTCCGGCACGGTTTGATGTGCATGAAGTACAGGCGGCGGACGGGTATGCTTACGATATTGGGGTGGATCGCTTCAATCGGGATTTTGGCGAGCGGATACGGCCGTATGTGTCAACAGATGCTCAGGGG
>CBDUOF010000221.1:0-8801 GCA_965368765.1 uncultured Anaerolineae bacterium
GTATTAGGCTGAACGACTGGCAGCATAATTCTCCCATAATAGCATAAAGTGCCGACTGGGTACTCGGTCAGTTAAAGGCCCAACCTCAACACTGTTGCTAAACAATTTTCTGCGGTGAGAGGGGGCGGTCCACACTTTGGCATAGCTAATTCAACAAAATGTTATCGCTCATCATCCGGACCAGCTTTTCTACCCCCAAAAGCCGCAAAACTGAGATAAAACAACCCGATGATGACAAACAGCCCGCCAGGCGCACCACCGCAGGCCAATCTAAGCATCAGCATCCCTTGTTCCGCTGAGTCCGGCAATGGCGTTCCGCTCTGTTTCACCACCAGAAGTTCCCAAATAAGATAAAGTTGCCCCACCAGGAATCCCCAGAAAATGAGCTTGCCCTCGTTTTCCGCATTGTTTTTTCGCGCTTTCCACCATGATACGAGCAGGTAAGCTTGAATTAATAGGACAATAATGGTTGGGACAAAATAAATCATAGCTTGATTAGCTTGCTTCTGCGGCGAGAACGGCCGCTCCAATAATCCCCGCCTCGTTGCGCAATTCTGCCGGCACGATGGGGGCGCGGGTTTTAATAAAACGCAGAAATTCTTCGTGCTGTTTGCTAACCCCGCCACCAATGATGATGAGCTCCGGTGAGAAGATAAATTCGATATGCTGAAAATAGGTATTCAGCCGCTTGCCCCACTGCTTCCAGCTTAAATTTTCTGCTTCACGAATGCGTTCAGCCGCCTGGTTTTCCGCATCCTTTTTCTGGTTTCTTAAATAGAGATGGCCGAGTTCGGTGTTGGGGACAAGACGGCCGTTTACAAACACCGCGCTGCCAATGCCGGTTCCCAGGGTAAAGATCATCACCGTGCCCGCTTGCCCCTTGCCAGCCCCAAACCGCATCTCCGCTACGCCCGCCACATCGGCATCGTTGATCAAGGTAACGGGGCAGCCAGTGGCCTTGGTCATTTTCTTTTGCCCGGCAAAGCCTAGCCAGGCGTCGTCGATGTTGGCAGCAGAGCGCACCACGCCATTGATGACAATGCCAGGCAATCCCACACCAATTGGGCCACTCGTTCCAAAATGGGCCACGATTTGCTTCATGACACCCAGCACAGCTTTGGGTTTAGATGGCTGCGGGGTGGGAATCCGCAGTCGCTCCGTCACCATTTCCCCTTTTTCTGTATCTACCAGGGCCCCTTTGATACCGCTGCCGCCGATGTCGATGCCAAGTGTAATCATTTTTCCTCCGTTTTCGGTCTACTGATTACCAATTGCCGATAACTGATTTTCAACTTCGCGTACGGCCGTTTGCCCAGCCTGAATGCCGTCATCTAAACGATGAAAATCGAACAGACCAATGGAGCCCATGTTGGGCCGCAACAATATTTCTGGGCGGGAAACGGCCAAATGTTTTTGCAACGTTTGCGCCGTGATGATATCGGCCAATACCGACATGATTTGCCACGTTTTGCGCCGCTGGGTCATAGCCAATGCTTTGGCAATGACGCCAGTCGGGGGTGGGGCAGGCTCATCGGGGGTGCCGTAAGGAGACGTATTGGTCAGGTCAATGGCAATCACGTAGGTTGCCCCCCGTGCCCGGGCAATATCGAAGGGCGTATTGTTGATGATACCGCCATCCGCCAAGACCAATCCCTCTCTTTCCACAGGTGGGAAAAGGATGGGAATGGCCATGGTGGCCAGAACGGCCGTAACCACATCCCCCTCGTCTAAAATCACTTCTTGACGTGAGACTAAATCAGAGGTCACGACGGCCAGTGGAATGCCGAGATCGGCAAAGGTAGGCCGCCCAATCGTTTCTTCTAAAAGCTGTTCGATTTTATTGTTACCCGTTAGAGCAGGCAGGCTGCCGGGCAGGGCATACAGCTTGCTGATATTGATCTTTTGGTAAGCGGCTTTAATCTCTGCCACGGACAGACCCGCGGCATAGCAAGCGCCAATCAGCCCACCTATGCTGGTACCTGTGATGAGAGACGGCCGTATGCCCAACCGCTCCAACTCCATCAGGGCCCCAATATGGGCCGAACCCCGTGCGCCCCCGCCACCTAAAGCCAAGCCAATCTTCATCTTATTTTCCTTTGAACGCAGGCTGCCGTTTCATCATGAAACTTTGCGCCCCTTCCAAAAAATCCTCGCTACTCATGAGCTGGCTTTGTGCCCAGCCTTCGAGCATCAGCCCGCGGTCGATGTCGCTCAGGCCATCGATGACCCGCTTGGCCATACCCACGGCCAGCGGCGCTGCCTGATTAATTTCTGCGGCCAGCTCTTCTGCTTTGTTCATGAGCTGGTCGGCGGGCAGTACATAGTTCACAATACCCCAGCGCTCTGCATAGGCCATATCAAAGTGCCGCCCGGTGAAAATAAGCTCTTTGGCACGGGCAGGGCCAACCAGCCGCGTCAGACGCGTGGTGCCACCTACGTCTGGGATAATGCCCAGGCGCGTTTCGGGCAGGCCCATTTGGGTTCCTTCGGCGGCAATGCGGATGTCGCAAGCGAGGGCCAACTCCATCGCCAGCCCCAGACAGTGACCATGTAACAGGGCAATGGTGGGCAGTTCCAGCCGTTCCAACCGGGTGTGCACGGCCTGAAAATCATCGGTGATGTTGCGCATGCGCTGCTGCCAGTGGGGGCCGTATTTGTTAGCCAAGCCCAGCAAGTTGCTCACGTCAATGCCTGCAGAGAATGCCTTCCCCTCACCACGAATAATAACAGTGCGGATGCCGGGTGTCCGGTTGGCTGATCGAACGGCCGTATCCAGCCCCTCAACCAGTTCCTCGTTCATCGCATTTCGCTTGTCTGGCCGATTTAAAATAATCTCAAAAATGGTGTCTCGCTGTTGTGTTAAAACCAATTCGCTCATTGACTGTCCTTTCCCCAGGGATGAATCTTTTCCTTTTCCTGGGGATAAATCCACAGGCTACGAATCAAAACTATGAATCAAAACTATGAATCAAAAACCCCTTCGAGGTTCATTTTTATCCATCAACCACCGATTTCCAATTACCAATTACTGTTTACTGACCACCGCTCACTGCTCCTCGTCCAGACGATACGCTTCCAGCTCAACCCCCAGCCCATCCGCCAGGCGATTGACAAAAGCATAATACCCCGTCACCTGATTAATATCCAAAATCGCGGCGTCGCTAAAGCCCAATTCGCGCAGTGCGATGACATCGCCTTCTACCATTTCCCAGGGAGTCAGGGTGAGTTTTTCGGCGTAGGTGAGCATTTGGCGGTCAGAATCACCTAACCGGGCGTCGCGCCAGTTGGTTTTGAGTGCATCTACCAATGCCTGGTCGTTGGTCAGGCGGAGCAGCCCGGCTCCGTGATGACTTAGTCAGTAGTGACATTTATTCGCTGCGGAGACAACCACGGCAATCATCTCTCGCTGGGCTCGACTCAAGTCAGACCTGCCGCGCATGAGGTGAGCGTACAGATCGTAATGGGTGCGCAGCGATTTGGGGTTCAGGCTGTGGATGCGCAAGATATTGTCCACGACACCAACTGGCTCGATATACTTTTCATACATCGCCTTCAGTGTCCCGGTGGCTTCTTCTAATGAAATCATCTTAATCCAGGCCATCTTTCTCTCCTTGTAGGTCAGGTTTGTAAACTTGACCTACGAGATGATAGCAAAAGAGGAGAAGGGACGCAGGTGGTTGGCAAATTGGTTGGGCGGAGCGACAATGGGCACACCTAAACTGAACCAAGGAATGCACAACTATGACCAAGAAAGTTTACATCGCTTACACGGGAGGCACGATTGGAATGCAGCAGGTAAACGGCCGTTACCAACCCATCCCCAACTTCCTCCAGCAGCTCATGGCCGACAATCCCGCCTTTCACCACGCGGCGCTGCCCCAATTTACCATCAACCAGTACGATCCGCTGCTCGACTCGCCCAACATGACCCCCGGTGATTGGTCGCGCATCGCCACCGACATTTGCGACCATTACGACGAGTATGATGGCTTCATCGTTTTGCATGGCACAGACACCATGGCCTATACCGCCTCGGCACTGGCCTTCATGCTGGATGGGCTGGGCAAGCCGGTCATTTGCACGGGCTCCCAGATTCCCCTGTGCGAAATTCGCAACGACGCCCAGGATAATTTGATTGCCGCCCTGCTGCTGGCGGCCAATTACCCCATCTCAGAGGTATGCCTGCTGTTTCACAGCAACTTATTCCGAGGCTGCCGCGTGGTCAAGGTGGATGCCGATGGCTTTGATGCCTTTGAATCGCCCAACTGCCCGCCGCTGGCCACGCTGGGGATTGATGTGGAGGTGAACTGGTCATTGGTGAAACGGCCGTCTCTCCCGCTGACACCTATCCATTTACAAACCATCCGTGAACCAGGTGAAGTGGGTGCGCTGCGACTGTACCCCGGCATGTCGGCCCGCATTCTGGAAAACGTGCTCCAGCCGCCACTGCGCGGCCTGGTGCTGGAAACGTACGGCGCGGGCAATGCTCCCACAAACAATCCCGCCTTTTTGCAGGTGCTGACCGCCGCCATCGCGCGGGGGGTGGTGATTGTGGACTGCACCCAATGCCTGCGCGGCACCGTGGACCTGACCAAATACGCCACTGGTTCCACTTTGGCCGACATTGGCCTGCTCAGCGGCTACGACATGACGGCCGAAGCCGCCCTGACCAAGCTGGCCTATCTGCTCAGCATTGAAGAAGACATTGAGGTGGTGAAGGTGAAAATGCAGCAAAGTTTAAGGGGAGAATTGGAACGGCCGTAAGATCATGCCTTGGATAAGCAGACGGTTTCCTCCGTACACAGTCGCTCTTTACTCATTTGGGTAGAGCGACTGTTTTTTTGCAACCCATTCCCGATAATCCCGTAATGTGCGGTGAGCAACGGCCGTTTCCAACCAAACAAATTTCCCAAGCCGTATCGGCCTAAAACTGGTATCCTTTCGCGGTTGTCACATTGTCGCAAATGGCGGTGTTTAATTAAACGGCACCGAGTCATCGGTACAAGACCCATTTACCAATTTACCAAATTACACAAGTACCCAATGTTATGAGCGAACCAATTATTGTTGTTGATAATATTCACAAATCTTACCTGATGGGCAAAGAAGCGGTTCCTGCCTTGCGCGGCGTTTCGTTGGAGATTCAGCCAGGCGAGTTTGTCTGCCTGATGGGGCCAAGCGGCTCTGGCAAAACGACCTTGCTCAACGTCGTGGGCGGCCTGGATGAACCCAGCCGGGGCCATCTTATCGTTGATGGCCAAAACCTTGTCTCCCTGAGCGAAAACGAACTGGCGCGCCTGCGGCTGGACAAAATGGGCTTCATTTTTCAGAACTATAATTTGCTGGCCAACTTTACGGCGCAGGAAAATGTGGAAGCGCCCATGGTGCTGGCCAACGTTTCTCGCAAAGAGCGGCAAGCGCGGGCCCATAAATTGCTGGAGCGCGTGGGGTTGGGCGACCGCACCCACCACTACCCCAGCGAACTGTCCGGTGGGCAGCAGCAGCGCGTGGCTATTGCCCGCGCCCTGGCCAACAATCCCCCCATCCTCATAGGCGACGAAATGACTGGCGATCTTGATTCCGAGACCGGTTTTGCCATCATGCGACTCGTTAAGGAGCTAAATGAAGAGGGGATGACCGTTGTTTTTGTCACCCACGACCCGCGCATGGCAGAATTTGCCGGGCGCGTTATTGAACTCCAAGATGGTAAATTATTAGGTAAACCACAATAAGTCTTCTGACGTAAAAATCGCCATTTCTTTGTGGTTTACTCAGGGCAAACGGGAGAATCACTCTTTCTGATTCAAAGAACTTTCCTGTTTTCACCTAAACGGATCAATTACCTAATTATCGATTTACTCAATTACGAGAGGTAATTGTGTAATTGAGCAATTTTTTTACACGCTATGGTACTCAAATACATCATCAAAAATTTCCAACGGCGCAAGGTGCGAACATTGCTCATGGTGCTGTCGCTTTTAGTGAGCACTGGCCTAATTGTGGCCATGAGCGCTACGGTAGAAACGATTCGCCAATCGAACGTGGAGCTGATTGCCTCTGGGGTGGGGCGCTACGACCTCACCGTGGCCAAAACTGACATTAGCCCGGAGCCATTTGTCGAGATTGATCGGGTGAGTCAAACGATGCTGGCGGCCGATCCGAACATTACGGCCGTTTACCCCCGCATTCAATCCATTGTAGAAATGTCCGGCAACGGTGAGCAGGCCAATGGCTGGCTGGTTGCCCTGGATTCCACTGTAGACAATGGCGGCTTTATTGATGTGGTTGAGGGAACATATGAACTAGGCGGAAATGGAGCGGCCGTTTTGGAAGCCACCGCCAACGCCTTTGGTCTTAACGTGGGCGACACCATCGACATTTCCTACAGCTTTCCCCAACCCCGTGAAGAAGGGCGACCAGAAATTATAGGCAGCAGCCAGCGGCGCACCACCACCCGCTTTACCGTCAATGCCATTGTGCGGCAGGATGGCGTGGCCGATGCCGGCGTACGCGATGGCCTCATCATCGATCTGGCCGATGCGCAAAGCTGGCTGGGGCTGACAGGCCGTGCCGATCGGGTGATTGGCCTGGTGGATTCCCGCCTGTACGAGGCGCGAGACTCTGAAGCCGCCGCCTTGAGCGTGCGGGATGTGGCAGCGGCCGTTCAGGCGGCATTGGGCGAAGAGTATCGCTACAACCTCGACAAAGCCCTCATTCTAGATCAAAGTGCCCAGGCTTTTCTAATTTTGCAGGCACTGATTAACACCTACGGGCTGATGGCCCTGGGCGTGGTGGGCTTGCTGGTGCACACCCTGGTGATGACCAACGTGCAGGAGCAAAAGCGGGAAATGGCGATTTTGCGCATTTTGGGCAGCCAGCAGCGCTATTTGTTTACCCTCGTTATTGGCGAGGTGGCCGTTATTGGGGCGATTGGCATTGGGCTGGGCGTTATTTTAGGACAATTGATCACCACGTACGGCGTCGTGCCCTTTATTACCTACCAGATGAGTTTGTCTGGTTTAACAGCCAGATTGCAGCCAGCGGTGAGCCTAACGGCCGTTCTGCCCGCCATTCTTTCTGCCATTGTGGTGCTCTTCCTGAGCGCGATCAAACCAGCCCGAGACGCGGCCAATACCAAGGTGATGCACGCCATCAACCCGGGTGCGGCCGACAACTTGCAGCTGGAAGATTTAGCCGGACTGCGGGAGCGCAAACCAAGCGGCCGTATGTTCTTTATTGGCCTCTTTCTCATGTTTGTGGTGTTGATGACGGTGGGACTGGACGTCGTTTCCTCGCTGGGCAATCCGGCAGCAGAGGCAACCATCATTTTGGCAGCGGTTCTCATGATGGTGGTTGGTGTCGGCTTTATCTTCTTTATTACCACAGTGCCTTTTGAGCGGTTCATTTTGTTCCTGACTGGCCTCATCCTGCCTCGGCTGACCTACTTTGCCAAGCGCAACGTGGGACGCAACCAGGGGCGCAACACGCTCATCTCGCTGCTGGTGCTGTTTAGCGGCGTGCTGCCCAGCTTTTTAGCAACCCAAAGTGCCATCAGCAACGCAAACCTGGCGTCTGATGTGCGGCTGAGTGCCGGGGCTCCGGTGGAGGTTGAAGTTTTTGGCGGCTTTGGCAGCAGCACCGACGCCTCGCTGAATCGCCTCAAGCCCAGCTTTATCGCTGATGAACTGTTGGCCATTCCTGGCATGGACCAGGCAGTGGGCCTGACGTACGGTTACCGGACGAGCATCAGCGATCCGGTTGGAATGCGCAGCGGCTCGATTTCGCTTATTGGGGTGGACGGCCGTCTCAACGATGTTCTTTTCCCCGACCTGATTGAATTTGTTGGCGGGGATCGTGACTCGCTGGACCAAATTTTAGCCGACGACAACGCCATCGTCGTCAGCGAAGGGCTGGCTGCCGGGTTGGCGGTGCCCCTGGGCGGCATTGTGAAAGTGACCGGGGCTGGCCTGGATCATGTGGAAGAGCTGCGCGTGGTTGGAATTGCCCGCACCATTCCAGGTTTTGGCTCTATTAACCGGGTACGAGCCCAGGGTGTGGGCGGCAGCAATGTCTTCATCTCCATGAATGGCTTCCGACGTTTGTCCAATGACCCGCTGCTGCCGCTGCCCGGGCCAGATGAGCCAATCATTGACCGGATTTTGGCCACAACTGCCGCCGAAGCCGATCCGTTTGCTGTCTCTACGGAGATGACCAACCGATTTAGCCTGAAGTACAGCATCTTTACCCAAATTGTGGACGTGCGGCTGGAGCAGGCGCGCACGAGCCGGGCACAGGAACAGGCGTTTTTGCTGGTGCTGACGGTGATTAGTTTTACAACGGCCGTGTTTGGCGTGTTTGCTGTTATTTACGTCACCATTTATGCGCGGCGGCTGGAAATTGGCATGATGAAGGCGATCGGTACGCGCACCCGCGAATTGACCGGCATGCTCATTGTAGAAGCCATTGCCATGACGCTGAGCGCAGCGCTAGCCGGCATCACCGCCGGGGCGACGATGGGCTACCTGTTTGCCTATCTGGACAACATCACGGCTCAGCGTCCCATGCAGTTTGCCATTGACACCACCGTGATGCCTTTTGTGGTCATTATGGTGGTGCTGGCCTCCATTTTGGGGGCGGCTTTCTCAGCCCGTCGCATTGTAAAAAGACGCGCCGTCGAAATTTTAAGAATGTAAAAAGATCGCCGCAGAGGGCTTGTTAACTTCTTAGCGTTCTTCGTGTCCTCTGTGGTAAATCTAATTTAAATGGATAAAATTATGAAAACGAGACAGTTCTTGATGGTT
>CBDUOF010000222.1:0-8795 GCA_965368765.1 uncultured Anaerolineae bacterium
CCCGTGATAAGCGCCGTTGCCGAGATGGGCTGTGTGCCGGTGAGAATGTCAGCGACATAGATAGTGTCGGTCGCCTGGTCGGCCCAATACATCTTGTTGCCGGCCGTGTCCAGCACAATGCCCTGTGGCTCGTTGCTGTTATCACCCCAGACTTGGGCAAACTCAGGATCGTTAATGGCAAACTTGACAACACCATTGTCGGTACCGATATTCCCGCTGCTATCCGTCGTCAAGTAGATATAACCACGACCGATATCTACCGTGAAATCGGGCGGTGCGCTGTTGATAATGATATGATCACCTAACTGCCCAATGATATTTCCATCCAGGTCCGCAATTAGCATCGCATCTGCACCAACAATGTAGTAGAGCTGGTCACCTTCCTCATCGAGGAAGAAGGGGGAACCAAACTTATTGTCACTCACAACAGGAATAACGACCGTGGGGTCAGTTAGATTCACTTTGTTGATCAACTCGCCGTCGGACCAGAACAACTCATTGGTTCCGGGATGGACAGCGATGTCAATCGGTGCGACAAGGCCATCGGCTCCGGTGAGCAGAGCACTCATATTGCCGCCGTCTGTCATGTCGGCCTGGTAGATGGTACTGCTGATTGGGTCGGTCCAGTACAGCTTGCCGGCGGCGGCATCGATGGCGATATTTTGTGGGTCTACGACTCCATCAATGCTGTCTAACAGCACCTCGATGGTGGAGCCATCGGCCAGGTTGGCGCGTTGAATCGATTGCCCACCGGCTTGATCTTCGGTCCAATACAACTTGTGATTGGGAATGGCCAGTTCAGTGGTGTTGATTTCGCTGCAACGGCCGTAAGCATCACAAGCCGTCACCGTTGGCAAATCCGTCACAAATCCGCTGAAGCGGCAGGTCTGCTCAATTTGATACAGTCGCTCTGCGCCGCCAAATTGTTCATTCCACCATGGCGTGTCATAGTTCACTCGATCTCTGGGCATGACCGTGCCACACGGTGACGAGAAGCCCGTTTCAACCAGGCTGAAATCTTCGGCGCGCACGTGGTAAGTGGTTTGGGCACTGCTGCCAAAGCCGGTGAACGCGATGTCCAGCCAGACGCGCGGAGCCAGCGTGTCAATTTCGCCACGCCATTGGTTCCAGGTTGATCGCGACGTATTGCGGTTACCGACTACGTCGACACCACGCGCATCAATCTGGTACAGTCCTTCCAGGTCAGCGGGAACCGTATCGTTCCAGGCGGAACTGTTGACGCCAGCACCTGTTGAGGTAACGTTTGCGGATTGCCACAACGTTTGCAACGACATATCGAACTGGATAGCGGCTTGCGTCTGATAGTTCGGATCCAGCGGATCGAAGGCGGCATCCCCTTCATTGCGATACTCGACGCGCACGGTGTGCGTGCCGCCTGTAACGTAAACGTCTACTGCATAGGTGTTTGGCCCACCCACGTCACTCCACTGGTCTAAAACGGCTATATCGTCAATGTAAACGCGGATACCGTCGTAGGTTGTGGCTGCAATGTGGTAGGTGCCAGACGTTTTGAATACCTGCTCCTGCGTCCAGCGCGCCGAGAAGTCATCGGCAAAAACCAATGGATCGGGTGAACTTAAGCCCCAATCAAAGTTGATCACAGGATCGGTGCGGCTCAATGCAGGCTCGCCGAGCAAGTCAGCATTGTTGCGGAACTCGACTTGCCAGGCGTCATCAACGCTCATAGCGTCGCCGGGTTTTAGCCACAGGTTAAAGTGGGGAACGGCCGTTCCCGATACATCTCGATATTCAACACGCACCGTATGAATACCGGCGTCAATGTGCAGGTCTGCACCATGAATGGCAACCTCGCCAGTCGTGTTCCACTGATCCAGTTCAGGCACAAGCACATCATCGACATAGACGCGCAGACCGTCATCGTGGCTGGTGGCCAGATGGTAGGTGCCGGACGTGAGGAAAGTGACGTCGCGTGACCAGCGGACAGAGAAACCGTCGGCTGGGAGCAGGGCAGCATCTGGTGCGGCCATGCCCCAATTGAAATCAATTTGGCTGTCGAAGCGATCGATAATGGGCACATCGGTTAAGTCGGGATTGTCGAAATATTCACCACGCCACAGGTCTGGTTGATAATCCAGTTCGGCCGGTGAGAAGGCTAGTTCGACGTCCTGAATACCACTGTTCAGCGCGCCTGTTTCGGTAACGAGGCCGGTTAAGCCAATGGTGTCGTTGATAACAGAAACCGCTGCCGGATCGACGCCATCGATACCGGTGAGATCAACCTCTGGGGCTATGGCATCTATGTTGATAATCAGTTCCAGAGCGTTATCGGCCGTTTGGTTGTTTACCTTGTCTGCGCTGCGCACCCAGACGGTGTAGGCATCGCCCGTGGGGTTGAGCAGCGGCGTACCGTCTTCACTAAACGTGGGCAGAATGTAGTCGTGGCTCCAGCTATTGCCGTCGAGGCGAGCCCGCTGCCAGCCGTTGCTGTTGGGCGTGACAAGCACCTCAACCCACTGCACGCCGCTGCCAGCATTGGAACCCGCTGCCGGGTCAACGGCCGTTCCCGTTAAAGGAATCGTCCAGTTTTGCGAAGGGTTCTGCGTGGCTGGCAGAATGATGCCATTGGGGATGCTCGTGCTTAGTCCCGGCGGCGTGCCGTCAGAGATAATCGCTATAGAGCCCGTGGCAGATTCGACATTGCCAACCGCATCTGTAGCTCGGGATAGCAACGTATGTTGGCCTTCCGCGGATGGCACGGCATAGGCGTAGGCCCACGCTTCGGCACCTTCGGCTGGTTGCCAGGCACCACCGTCAGCGCTGACCTCAACCGAGCTGATGTAGCTGGTGGGGTCACTGGCGTTCCCGCCAATGATGAAGGTCGACCCGGCCTGTAGATAGGTGAGATCGGCCGGGCTGGTAACTGCCGAGCCGGGCGCGTCGGCATCAATTGTTACGATGGCCTGATCAAGTTCGAGATCAACAAGCTGACCCAGGGTGGGCTGCCCGACTTCGTAGATGTTGGCATTGACAATGTTGCCAATGGTGGCAATTTGGGTGGTGGCGTTGGATACGGCCGTAAATTGCGTGGCGAAGCTGAACGGGGTGTTCAGACCCAGGTTGGTGAATGAAGCATCCACTGGAGTATCACCCAGGGCAGCAACCGGATCAACTGTCTGAACGCCCTGGAAGTAAAGCGCCGGGGTTTGGGCGATGGTCGTTTGCAGCGTCGTTGTGTAAGCGAACGTTTGGCTGGGAGCAATGTAACCGTCTGCGTCACCGACTACCGGGTACACGGACAGTGGGCTGGCATTGGCCACCTGCGGATGGTAAGGGAAGGCCGCGGGGTCAGATTGGTGCAAATTGCGCTCGGCCAAATCACTTACACCATCCCCATCAGTGTCTCTCGAGGTGGGGTCGGAGGTCACTAACGTGGTGAGATTATTGACCGTGTCATAGGTAAACAGCCAGCCGTTATATTCTTCAATGTCCAACAGGCCGTCATTATCAGAATCAACCTTTGCTGGATTGGAACCAAGGGTGATTTCAAGAGCATCAGAAAGGCCATCCTGGTCGGTATCAAAAATATTGTAATTGGCGTTGTTGTTGGGATTTCCATCAAAGGCCAGGTCGTGTTCGTACCGGTCGCTGAGGCCATCGCCATCGGTGTCCCAACAGTGGCTGCCGTTACAGCCATTAATGCTGTCATTCGGGTCGCCAGCGTTTTTGGTGAACCCATCGCCATCATGATCTTGCTGCGTGCCAAACCACATCCCACCGTTACCAACGCCCCACTGGAGTTGATAAAATTCTGTTAGTGAAGAAGGGAAGACATCAAAAATAAACGCTGATTCGAGGGGGTTTGAGTCGCTATCATTAAATCGGGTGGTTGAACACGTTTTTAATTCACCAATTCCCCAGCACTCAAGAACTGGAACAGAGTAGTTGTAATTGAAGTTTAAAAAGAACTGTTGGTTGATACCGGTATTGAGATCAATGCGACTGCTTCTAACAGGTGTGTGATTCTCTGCTCTCATCAGTTCGGCATGTATGTCACCAAATGGGCCTGGTGTCACCCGCGTTTCCGGGATCCAATTTAGCCACGTCGTGTTGACGTCATAGGTATCCCGTTTGGGCCCTTGTTCCAGAAAATAATCAAACCCTGTTTTGTAAATGGAAATCGTATTGTCTGCCGGTACCCAAATCTGGGTATGCAGGGTGGTATCAATGAACAACCCATTTCCTTGTCTAAAGCCGAGATCGGGGTTCTCCAATGAAAACCCAAACGGATCCATGGCTATTTTTTGATCAACGAGCTGAACATCGGCACCGTAGATGGCATCCGCAATCGCATTGGTTAACCAGCCGGTAATAGAGAAATCTACCTTAAACAGGAGCAGCAGCAAATCAACAATGGCGATGAGCCCGACGATGATGCTACCTACCAAATTGGTGGATATGATAAACAAGATGATGGCGACGATGGTGGCGGCAATCGTTTGGGCCAAAAGGGCATTAAAGGCCAGGGAACTGAGCGAACTGTTGCTGACCTGATAGATGAACACGCCCCAAATAATGCCCACTTCGATGACGAGGGCGACGGCATTGGCGATTTTGGCAAACTTGGTCACCTCGGACCAACTGCCCATCGCCTTGCCCAGAGCGGCCAGCTTCTGACCTTTTTGGGCAGCTGTCACGGCTTTGGCAATGGTAACAATGGGCATAACGACCTGCATTCCCAGGAGAATGCCTCCGGCCAAAATGGCGACCGTGACTCTAAACCCGAGGGAATCTGTACCATCTTTTGCCAGGAACACAAAAATGAGCGTGATTAAAATAACCACAGCGATGGCAATCGCTATGCCGATGCCTATTTTGAATTTGGTTGCTCCGCTCAGCTGGGAGAACGTCCTTTTAACGCCGTAGGCTTTCGAACCCTGGATGAACCCTTTGACGCCGTCGCTTATGTCGTCAATTGTTCTGCCCAAACTTTTAAAGATCGAACCATCGTCAAGGGTTCTTTTGAGTACGGCATTGATGACGGCTTTGGCGCCCTTCACTGCCATCTTGAGGACTTTTTCACCAAGTGGTCTGTCGGATAAACCTTGCTGAATTGTTGACGTGACGAGGATATCCCCTTCTTGCACAATGTTGCCGATTCCCTTGTACAGGCTGAGATAGAGTATTTGCATCAGGAAACGGCCGCCTCTGGCAATGTCGGGGTCGGTTTCATTCAGGAAGTCGGATTCCAGGCGCAGTTCCAGAATGTCCATGTAGTCGCTGATGGGCACGGCAGACCAGCTCTGGCTGGTTTCATTGTATTCATAAGGCGCCCAATTGAGGGCAACGGCCGTATTTATTGGCCCTGCCAGACGAATATTAAGATCGCTCCCGGAGCTCCACGCGACATTGCTGGAAATGATTTGGATATCCAAATTGGTGGCCCGAAATTGTTCTTCGCGGGCGAACAGGATGGTAGGCACCACCGGATCGGCCGCGGTCCAGTAGGACTCAAACTGGTCCAAGATTTGCGGCGTTTGCTGGCTGACGATGTCGATCACTGCCGCATCGAGATGGGGGTAGGATTGGTGGACGACTGAATAGACATCGGGGAGCTGCCACCGTTCATCGTCAGAAACGGTATCGTTATCCAGATAGTTCAGGCGGCGTTCCAGTTCGCTGGTGGTAATGTCGCGCGCCCCGTCGCCAATACATTGTTCGTTACTGTCGGTCGTGTCACAGTCACGCCCGGTGAGGAAGGTTTCATCGAGAACGGCCGTTAACAAGAACAGATTTTCATCACGGTTCAAATCTTGATCGACGGTTGGATCTTCATAAATGTAGGCCACTTCCGTGCCGTAATCTTCGCGCACCGTCAGACCGGTTAGCTGCCATTCATCCGCATAAGAGGCAATGACCTGAACCTGGTTATTTTCGGTGGCTGTACAGGCGTTGGTCGCCTGATCAAAAGCCACACAAACATCATCCACCAGACCTTGCACCACCCATACTAGGCGCACTTCTTGCTGGATGGCATAGTTGCCGCTCTGGGAAAAAGGCATTTTGCCATAAAAGGCCACCCGCTCACCCCCATCTTCGTCGGTAACAAGCTGCAAAGGCAGGTAGGCAGCTCTTTCTGTCCATGTCTCATCCAGACCGCGGATGATAATGCCATAATTGTCCATCTCGGTGCCGTGGGCCCAATTGCCCAGGCGGCTGTCCATGCGAATTTCCAGCATCGGCACTAATTTGATATCACCATTGGCATTGGGAAGTGGTGGCAGGGAAGGATCGACGCTGCTGAATGGGAGGCCATCGGCGTCCTTCATTTGGCCCAGATAGTCGCCGCTGGGCCAGTCGAGGACGTTAAAGGCATACCAAAGATGATCTGGATTTGTCGGCCGCACCTGATATTCGACAAATGAGGCGCTGCCCTCAGCCGTAGAAATAGAGAGATCGAGGGGCACATCGTCGGAAAATGTTGTGGTTCCTGGCGAAAAGGGGGAGAGGTCGAGCTTGTCTGGCACGTTGTCGTTGTCATTGTCCAGATCAAACAGGTCGGGTATGCCGTCTCCATCGGTATCCATGGGTGCGATGGGCGTGCCCGGGGGCGTCCATTCCTGGGCATCGCCCAGGCCGTCATTGTTGCTGTCCACAGACAGCGGATCCAGGTAGCGCTGCACGCCGCCGTTGTCTACAAAGCCTTCGATTTCAACCTTATCGGAGAGGGTGTCACCATCACTATCTGCATTGTTCGGATTGGTGCCGAGCAATTCTTCCTGGTAGTCGGTCAGGCCATCACCATCTGTGTCTGTGGGATCGGTGGGATCGAGCGCCTGAACAACCGTGGTTGCCGCATAAAAATCGTACGGGTTGCTGCCAAGTAACAGTTCCTGAACATCGGTACGGCCGTCTTCATCCGTATCCGTACCATCATCATTATGAATCAGGGTTAAGGCCTCGGCACCTTGTGGTATGGCGGCTTCAGCTCCGGCGAGACCTTGCAATGTTTGGGCAAAATCCCCTTCTTCATTCTGGGCGGCTTGTTCAGCCTGCTCTGCCTGCCGTTGGTCATAATAGGCGCTTACGTGATGGCTGCGTAACAGCGGCACAATCAGCATGCTGCCAGTGACGGCAACGACCACGGCGGCATACACCCGCCGCGAACGGCTGCGCAAGACAACAAAAAAAACGGCCGCAAACACGAGCGAGATCAGCACAAGATTAATGCTCACGTTTTGAACGTCCTGGACCTTAATCTCTGGCATAAAAGAGAAGCGGGCGGTGAGATTGGGGTCGGCGTTGCCTGTTGTGGTCTCACCGGCGGTTGCGCCACCGAAGTTTGAAAAATCAACGGTGATGGTCGCTTCCACGCGTTCATCATTATTGGGCGGGAACTGCAAGTTGGTGATTTGGCGCAGCGGCATCCCGTTTTCAGACACCCATAATTCACCGCTGCCGTTCATTTTGGCATACGTTTCGGGCAGTCCTAATTCGATGCCGGGAGGGAGTTCCCCATTTTGAGACATCTCTTGTTCAAGTTGGGCGCGCACGTGGTGGGCATAAGCAGGGCCGTCAATGGTGAAGGCGTAGCGGGTAAAGGTGCGTCCGGCACGGGTTTCGGTACCTAAATCGGTGACGTCAGTAACGGCCGTTAAATACGCCAGAAAATCCCCGTTCGGGGCAAATAGTCCGGTAAAATTGTCGATTTCTTGCCAGGATTCAGCCCCACGACGCCCAAACGCCTGGTCGCCCTCCACCTTGATCTCGATGCCGCTTTCAGCCTGAAGGATTGAGCCGCCCTCCGACCACAGCCTCAGATTCATCTGGTCCGCAGGCGGATTCGTTTCGCCTTGCAGCAACAACCTGTCCTGGTTGCTCGTGCGGCCCACGTTGCCGGCAGTGGCAACAGGGATCGTTTCCTGGATGATGTCGGCCGTAAACGAATAGGCACCAGCCTCACGCACCCGTTCCCAGGCGACGTGCAGGTTATCTGCAGCAGATGGGGATGTGAAGGAGGGTAGGGCAGATACGGCCGTTTGCTCCGATAACAGAAAAAATGATGATAGAAAAATTATACAGACAACAAGAACTGAGCGAACCCGCAAGAAACCACTCATAATACCTATACCTCACTTTGAGCTACTGACAATAAACAGCTAGTTTTACATAATAAGTTCAAATCTTTTTACACTGTTTTCATCATAACTTTCCATCGTTTTGGGAACGTTTTGGACGGGGAAGGCTGTCAAAACGCTGTGTACAGCTTATCTGACCTTGGCTTGGGAATATTTTGGGCGGGATAGACTTTCAATCCCATCATTCCGCTCGTATAATAATTAGGTCAAAATACAGGAGGCGTACATCGTTGGCTCATCTATCTTTGAAACTGTTCGGTGCATTCGAATGTCACTTGGACAATACAAGCGTGCCGGATTTTTACTCGGATAAGGTTCGCGCCTTGCTGGCATATTTGGTGATGGAAGCCGATCAGCCGCAGAATCGTGCCGTTTTGGCCGGGATGTTTTGGCCCGACCTGCCAGAACAGAAAGCACGCCAAAATTTACGGCTGGCAATTTTTCATTTACGCAAAGCAATTCAGGATGAGTTAGCAGAGCCATCATTTATGCAGGTTTCGCGGGGATCTGTTCAGTTTAAACGCGAGAGTCGTCATGACTGTGATGCCATCACCTTTCTAAGTTTGCTTGATACGGCCGTCACGCCCCAGCAAGAAGCAGAATTGTTAAATACGCAGCTGGTACAGGATTGGGAAACGGCCGTTTCCCTCTATCGTGGCCATTTTTTAGCGCAGCTAT
>CBDUOF010000223.1:0-8787 GCA_965368765.1 uncultured Anaerolineae bacterium
TACGCAGCTTGTTGGACAACCCCAAACGATGATTGATGAACGCGGTAAGTGGCGCTCTGCCATTTGCCGCACCCCCGTAAGCGACCCCGTTTACCTCCAGCCACGCGGTTTGGCGGGCGACCAGGTTGCCGATACCAACCACCATGGCTCGCCAGGCCAGGCTGTTTGCTGCCATCCGTTGTTACATTATGAGTTTTGGAACAACTTTTATCGTCTGGTAACCGATGAAACCCGGCTTGGTCCCGGCAGTGTCGGTGAAAACTGGACATTAAGTCAGGGCACAGAAGAAGATTTTGCCGTCGGGGACATTTTTGAGGTGGGTGAGGCTGTGGTGCAGGTGAGCGGCCCCCGTTACCCCTGCACCAAGCAAGAGCGAAAGCTAAAGCTACACAACTTTTGTGATCAAACAAAAGCGACGCTGCGCACGGGATTTTACCTGCGGGTTCTGACTCCGGGGCTTGTTCAGGCTGGCGATGAGTTACGCCTGGTGGAACGGCCGTATCCTGCCTTTACCGTGCATCAAATCAACAAACAAGCGTTCCAGGAAATTGATGAAGCCATGGCCCAGCAGCTGCTAGCTATACCCGAATTGGCCGCTGGCTGGCGAAAAATCATTGAGAGAAAGCTGAGGGAAAAGCCCCTATAACAAAAAAAGCCGAGGACAGCGCGTGTCCCCGGCTTTTTCTCTATAAAACTGAACCTATGTCAATTCTGCCATAATCTCTTTAAGCGATTCGGCAGACGGCCGTATCTGATCGCCCTGCAAATGGGCCAGTGGTGTATTTGTCAGATGGCTCGCTTCTGCCAGAGATTCCCGGTCACCGTTATAATAGATCAGCCCGGTGATAAACTCTTGTTTTTCTTGGGCCCACATCAACCGATGCAGCGCCCCCATCTTTACCGTAGGATCATAATCTTCTTCCAGCTTGCGAAGCTGAATGTGCGAACCATCATGCATGTCCACGACCTGCATTTCACCAGGCGCGTAATCCGTAATTGTGATCTCTTCTGCCGGCGGGACCCAACCAATGTCGTGCAGCTGCTCTTCATGGTCTTTGCCAAAGCCGTAGCTTTTGGTAGAAGAATCGTGGTTGTTAAAGGCCACGCACGGGCTGATAATGTCTAAAACGGCCGTGCCTCGATGGCTCAGCGCTGCTTTCAAAAGCTCACGCACCTGTTTCGCGTCGCCAGAAAAGGAGCGGGCCACGAAGCCACAGCCCGCCATAATCGCTTCCATACAAATATCAATCGGCGGGAGTTCATTCGACCCGGCATATTTTAACTGCTGGCCTTCATCCGCCGTGGCTGAAAACTGCCCTTTGGTCAAACCATAGACGCCGTTGTTTTCCACAATGTACACCATGCGCACATTGCGCCGCATCATATGCTTAAACTGCCCCATGCCGATGCTTGCCGTGTCGCCATCGCCGCTTACGCCAATCGCTTTAAGCTGGTGGTTGGCCATCAATGAGCCAGTGGCAATAGATGGCATACGGCCGTGCAGCGAGTTGAAGCCGTGTGACCGACTCAAAAAATAGGCTGGCGACTTACTTGAACATCCAATGCCGCTGAGCTTAACCATTTCATGTGGCTGGATGTTTAAATCGTACGCTACCTGAATAATCTGGCTGGCAATAGAGTTGTGGCCACATCCTTGACATAATGTTGTGGGATTGCCGTTATAATCTGTCTTGGTCAATCCAACTAAATTTACCTTTGCTGCGCGTCTGCTACCCATAATTAGTTTCCTTCGCCATTTGTACTGGCTGCATCACCAATGGCATCTACAACCCACCGGGCCGTCAACGGCATCCCGTCTAGAAAAGCCAATGAGATCATTTTTGTTGCCAATTCAGGCATCTCATTTTGTAAAATATTATGAACCTGACCATCTCGGTTGAGTTCAATCACATAGACATGGTCATGTTGTGCCACGAACGCTTTCACTGAGTCGTTAATCGGCAGGGCGCGCAAGCGCATAAAGCTGGTCGGCGTTCCGTCTGCGGCCAACCGATCCCGTGCTTCATCAATGGCAAATACTGTTGTGCCATACGCCAAAATACCAATTTTTGCCCCGTCAACCTGATCCACAACCGGTGCTGGCACAATTTGGCGCGCCGTGTCGAATTTACGCTCCAGTCGAGCCATATTGTTCAGCCAATCCTCAGATTTTTCACTGTAGATCGCTTTTTCGTTGTGTCCGGTGCCACGAGCAAACCAGGCGCCTAAAGGATGTTCATTTCCTGGTAGCGTACGGTAGCCAACGCCATCGCCATCAATATCCAGATAGCGGGCAAACCCTTTTTTCTGCACATCGTCAGCCGAAAGCACCTTGCCTCGTTTAATAGGCTCCTTGGGATAATCAAATGGCTCTGTCATCCAGTTGTTCATGCCCAAATCCAGGTCGCTAAGAACAAAAATGGGAGTTTGCAGCTCTTCAGCCAGGTTGAATGAGGTGGTGCCAAATTCAAAGCATTCGGCCACGGTGGCTGGCAGCAAAATTACATTTTTGGTGTCGCCATGCCCCAGATAGTAGGTGGAGAGTACGTCGCCCTGGCCCGTTCGCGTGGGCAATCCCGTGCTGGGGCCAACCCGTTGAATGTCCCAGATGACAGCTGGTAGCTCGGCAAAGTAACCCAGCCCGGCAAATTCAGACATTAACGAGATGCCAGGTCCGGAAGTTGCTGTAACTGAACGAGCCCCTGCCCAACCAGCGCCCAAAATCATGCCAATTGCTGCAAGTTCATCTTCTGCCTGCACCACGGCATAGGTATTTTCACCCGTTTCCGGGTCGCGTCGCAGCTTGGGTAAATAATGGTTGAGCCCATCCACAAAGCTGGTAGATGGTGTAATGGGGTACCAGGCGACAAAGGTGACACCGCCGTAAATTGAACCTAAGGCGCCGGCCTCGTTACCCGTAATCATCACTTTGCCATCGGTTGCGTCCATTTCGGCCACGCGATACGGGTCGCTTTTCTCTATATTTTCGGCCGTCCACTCGAAAGCGGTTTTCACGACGGCCATATTGGAATCGATGAGCTTGCGCCGACCTTTGAAGTGATGATCAAGGGCATCTTCAATCTTTTCTAGCGGAATTTCCAGCAGTTGGGCGACTGCACCGACATACACCATATTGGAGATATAATCCTTGAGCTTGCCTTTCATGCCGGTTTCCCGCACGAATTGATTCACCGGGATGCCGTAATAGGTAATATCATCCCGCTCTGGCAAAGAGCGCCAATCGCTGTTGTGGATGCAGATGCCTCCCGGGGGCAAGATATTGATGTCATCATTGACGGTGGCGGCGTTGAAGGCGATAAGGACTTCAGAGGTATGCCGACGGGCAACGTAGCCTTCATGGCTTACCCGAATGTGATACCAAGTAGGCAACCCTTGAATATTGGAGGGGAATATATTTTTACCGTTAACCGGAATTCCCATCTTGAAGAGGGCACGCAGAATGGCCATATTGGCCGTTTGACTGCCGGTGCCATTGGCAGTGGCAGCCACAATGGAAAAATCGTTGACAACAGACGGCCGTTCTGCGACGACAGCTTCATCTGGTGCAATATTAAGAACTCCCATACAAATCTCCTTAGTTGACATTTGCTAAAGCGCAAATTCTTGGGAATTAATCGGTTGTTGCCGATTCATTAAGCAAACGTACGTTTGACAAGTTACAACATAGCTTACGCTAAGATGGATCATCAATATCATGATTTTTTATTTTCAAAGCCGTTGGCATTGATAGAAATAGTAGGCAATAAAGAAAAGTGAGTTTGCAGCAGTTCCAGCCCTAAAGCAGCGTCATTTTGGCAGATTGCGTCCACGATTTGCTCATGATACTGCCAGACTGTTAGCCAATACTCATAGGGCGAGAATCGTGTTAACTCACTTGCTTCGTAGGCTTCCCAATACGCAGCCAACATGCCCTGGACAAAAGGGTTTTGCAGACGGCTAAAAATCTTCAAGTGGAGCTGGCGATGCTCCTCGTTGGGCACATGAATAGGCTCGCCTTTTAACCTGGCCCATGCCTTGGCCACAATTTGCTTCAATTCTTGCTTGTCCTGCGTGGTTAACTCGCTAACGGCGATTGCCCAAAAGTCGATCTCGATTGCCTGACGCAAGTCGCTGAACTGCTTAAACTGGGCTTCACCGGTGCCCAGGCCAAAAAGCACTGAAGTCAGCACGGCCTGGGCAAAATCAAACGGCTCTCGGACAATGCCCACGCGCGGCCGTACCGAGACCAGGCCTAAACTGCGGGCCACCTCCAGCTGTTCGCGTAGTTTGCCCACGCTGATGCCCAATTCTTCTCCGATTTGATTGAGCGTGGGTAGGCGTTCACCAGGAGCAACTTGCCCAGCAATCAAATAGCGGAGTAATGTGGAATCTAATTTATTGAGCTTCATGGCAGAAACGGCCGTAAACAGTCTGGCGAATGCAGGGGAAATGAAAGCAGTAGGGGGGTGTGGCAAATAAAATGTTCATCCAAATGATCCAATCAATCTGATTAATCAGATATTTCTCGCATAGTATCATAATGGGTCCGCAATTTCAATACCTAATTTGCGCCAATTTTGCTACACTTATCAATTCTTAAACAGATAAGTGAGGAGGCGGCTTTTGGTCATTGAAACAGTCATTTTTGATTTAGGCGGCACGCTGATTGAATACGCGGGCAGTTATGATACCTGGCCTGAGCTAGAGACACCTGGTTTTGCCGCAGCGTATGAGGCTCTGTCTCAAACTGGACAGGCCCTGCCCCCGTTTGAGCAGTTTCGGCAAGCGGGCTTTGGCCACCTGCCCCGCATGTGGCAAGCGGCCACAAAGAGCGAGGCTAACTTGCAGGTGCACCGTCTTTTGGGGGAATCGTTGGCGGAATTGGGGATCCATCATTTTGCCAATGGGGCGCTTTTGACTGCCGCGCAAGCGTACGGGCGCGCTATTCAGGACCAGGCCTGGCTCATTGAGAATGCGTTGGAAACGGTAACGGCCGTTAAAGCCACCGGCCGTAAGGTTGGCTTGGTCTCGAACACGATGTTTCCCGGCGAAATGCACCAGGCCGATATGGCTCGCTTTGGTTTACTGGATCATTTTGACGCGACGGTATTTTCGGCAGACGTAAATAAGTGGAAGCCCACGGCAGACCCGTTTTTGCATGTGCTGGATGTGTTGGGTGTGGCGGCGGAAACGGCCGTTTACGTGGGGGATGATCCTGCCAGTGACATGGTAGGCGGGCAAGCTGCCGGGATGCGAACCGTTTATTTTCCCTCCAGCGACCGCTTCCAAATGCCAGCTGGGGTAAAGCCAGATGGCATTATCCACAATTTGTCAGAGCTGCTGCCGCTGTTGGCACGCTGGTAATTGTGTAATTCTCACGCAAACGGAGCCGTGATATACTTAAAAATATGGCTAGCGACGAAGAAATCACCCGCGAAAAAGCAATGGTATTGTTTGATCAGGCTTATCGCCGCCAGATGGATGGCGAATTTGGTGATGCCATTGAACTGTATAAACGATCCATTGCCACCCTCCCCACGGCGGAAGCCTACACCTTCCTTGGCTGGACCTACAGTCAGATGGGACGTATTGAAATAGCGATCAAAATGTGCCAACAAGCCATTGAGATTGATCCCACCTACGGCAATCCATACAATGACATCGGGGCTTACCTGATTGATGAAGAGAAGTGGGAAGAAGCGATACCCTGGCTGGAGAAGGCCACCACTGCCCCCCGCTATGAAACGCGCCAGTTTCCCTATATGAATCTAGGCCGCGCTTACCAAAACCTGGGCCGATACAAAACGGCCGTGCAGCATTACAAGCAGGCCCTGGTTGAAGAACCGTTTTATCTGCCCGCCAACTGGGCGCTGACGGCTTTGCTGGGCAAAATGAATTAGTACGTCACTAATCTATTTGGTAAGCCGGGAAATAAATCAAAGATTGCGCAGATTGAAATGATTTTCAATTCGTTCAATCTGGGTAATCTGTTGATAAAAAACCTCCTTGGCTCTTCGGGATTTTGTGGGGTGTGCGCCCCTACATAGGGTCTCAACTCCCTGAAATCCTAAAGACCCAAACCTTTTTGTTAGTAGTTGGGATACAGGCCGCGATAATGCCACAATTCGAAGCTTTCGCCCTGTAAAGTGCCGCGGAAAAGCGTCCAGTCACCTTCGGAATTGTAGAAGTCGTCGGGATTGTCTGGTTGGCCACTGAACCAGATGAACTGGTCGTTGGTTTGCCAGTAAAGCTGATAAATGTCGTTGCCTGGCCCGGGAATTTCAACTGGTTCGCCGCAGAGGCTGCCCAGCAACGGCCGTTTCTCAGCCCAGAATCTGTACACAAACTGCACGCCATTGGGATGCCAACTGAGAAACTCAATCGCCTGCCCCCGATCATAGAGAACGGTTTCACCGCTTTCTAGATCGGCCAGATAAAGTTCGCGACTGTTAGATTGGCCCGAGGCTAATTTCCAGTAGGCCAGGTAACGGCCGTTTGCCGCAAACCAGGCCGAAGTGGGATCCCCCGTAAAGGTGTGCCGCGCTGCGGCCGTTTGCCCCACCACATCAATCTGCCACACGGTAAACGTCACGTCGGCGTTGCCCCACACATCCTCGGTGTTGGGGACGATGCTCAGGAAGGAACGGCCGTCTGGCAGCCACTGAATTCCCGGCCAAATGGCATAATGGCCTGCGCCAATCGTTATATATTCCAGGGGAATCAGGCTTTGGCTACCGTCATTCGTGTTAATGACGGCCACGCCACCGGTGCCAAACGCCGCCAGAAAACGGCCGTCTGGGGAAAAGCTGGTTGACTGGTCTGGTGAGCCGCTGCCGGGCAATGCCAAATCATGCAGCACTTGCCCGGTGGCAGTGTCGATCAGGCGCAGCCTGCCTTGCACGGTGGTCATTACCAGACGGCCGTCTGGCGAAAAATGCCAACGCGCCACCTCACCGCCACCAAATAGGGGAGTCGTTGTGCCAGAATCGGCGTCTACAACCGTCACCGCTTCCTGAGGTAAATCCCCCAGCGCATCGAGCGCAGGGCTAAGCCAAAAGGCCAGCTTGTGGCTATCAGGCAGCCAGCTATAGCGTAGCTGTACATCCACCACATACGATTCTGCTTTGGCCATATAGTCGGCCAGAGAAACGGTAGCCAGCCGTCGTTCATTTTGTCCATCTGCAGACACCACCCACAGTTCGGCCGTTTCTAGCGGCACGGTGCGCACAAAGGCCACCAATGTGCCATCGAGCGACAGTTGACCAGTTTGCACATCGCCGGAATTTGTGAGGGAAACGGCCGTTGCCATTCCCTCTTGCCACAGTTTTAAATTGCCCGCCTCGCTGTACAGCAGGCCAGCGGGTTTGGCTGGGGGTAAAGCAATCGTGGTGGCATTGGCATTAAGGCAGCGATTGAGCGGAATAGGTGTAGGCACAGTGGCAACAGCTGTTACGCTTTGGCTAAATACCCGCCTCCCTTCCGACAGCAGCACTGACTCACCCGGCACGTCCCAGGTGAGCAGCTTGGCGTCGTTGGGAACGACTAACGTATTGGTCAACGCCACCGCGCCCGTTTGCGCGTTGAGGGTGAAGTAAATTGGCTGGGACGTTTCAGGAATCCCGGCAAACGGCGGGCATTCGCCAACCCCTACAACCATCTTGTTGGCTGCAAACAGCGGTGGCGTGTCGAGGCAGCGATAATTTTCTGGCTCTCGCAATGGCTTATCAATAAGCTCTAGAAAAGCTGAGTCTGGCAAGAAGTTGGCGAAGCTGCCATCTACAGCCGCCCAAACGTAGCCTGCAGGATGCGGCTCTGGGGCGCGGTCGTCATCATAGCCTGCGTAGAGGAAGAGTTGGCTGCTGTCCGGTGTCCAGTGCGGCTTCCAGAACAACCCGCCGCCACCGTAGCCTGCCCGATCCAGCGTAGAGACCTGGGTTTCTTTGCCAGTTTCAACTTCCACAACGTACAGGCCGGGAGAAGTGCCATCTACGCCATAATGTGATTCGCGGGTGAAGGCCACGAAACGGCCGTCTGGCGATACACGCAGCGAGCGAGGCACATCGACCGCCAACAGTCTGTCTGTTCCGTCCGCGGTGCGCCAGCGCAGTTCATAGGTGGTGGGCGTGGCCAAAATGTAGGCGATGGAATGTCCGTCAGGGGCCCAGCCAGCCGTTACGACATTTTCCGACAGAATCGCTTCCTGTTCGCCCGTGCTTACATCAACCAGAAACAGCTTGCCCACAGCGACGCTTCCTGGCCCCGCTCCCCTTTCCTGGGTCCAGGCCAACACGCGGTCTGTGGCTGGAGCGTAATCGGAATCAACGGAGTCGATGGCGGTAGCGTAGCCCAATTCCTCAGAGTAGAGGCCGGGCGGATAGGGCGTGTACACAAGCTGCCAGCCATTTTCGTGCTGCAACAGCCCGGTGAGGCTGTTGCTGCCCCCTTCGTTCTCGGCAAAGGGTAAGAATTTGTCGAAGCGTGGGGCAGCAGCCGTTTCCGGTGTGGGGACAATGGTGGGACTTGGCTGTTGTTCTGGCGTGGGGGGAACGGCCGTTTCTGTTGCCATCGCCTCTGCAACGGCTGTGGCCACGCTGGTTGGTCGGCTTTCAATTTCGGCCGTTGGCGCAATGGCATCTGGCGTACAGGCGGCCAAAAACCAAAATAAAAGAAGCAGGACAATCAATTTTGATTTCATATTAAATTCACCATTATCCATAGTAGGGGCGAGGCGTTTGACTGTAACTGTTTCAAAACGTGTACCCATTTCACCAAACGCCTCGCCCAAGG
>CBDUOF010000224.1:0-8780 GCA_965368765.1 uncultured Anaerolineae bacterium
GGCATGCGCCACTGTCACGCCCTCACCGTGGCCAGCCGGGCGTTACAAACGCTGGCCTGGGGGATGGGGCTGCCGCCGGAGCAGGTTATTTATGTGCCAAATGGGCCAGGAATCGGTGCGCCGAATACGGTAATGGGTGGGCCGTTCATAGAACGGCCCACGGTGTTGGTTTACAGTCGCCTGTTTGAGTTTGAGACGGCGCGGTTGGTTGCAATTTTGCATGGGGTGAAAACGGCCGTTCCCGATCTGCGTATTCTCCTGGTGGGGGCGGGCCTGTACGAAGCTGATGCCGCGACCTTCCGGCAGCAAGCAGAGGACGCGGGCATTTGGGATGCCATCGACGATGTCGGTTGGGTGGAGTTGGAGCAGTTGCCCGCCCTGCTGGCCCAGGCGCAGGTGGGCATTTACCTGATGGAAGACACGCTGCTGAACCGCACCAAATGTCCCGTGAAGCTGGCCGATATGCTGGCCGTGGGCGTTCCCGTCGTGGCGGAGGCGGTGGGGCAGGTGACGGAATATGTGGTAAACGGCCGTACCGGCACTATCTTCCCCACGGGCGACATTTCAGGCATAACGAACGAACTCATCCACATCCTGCAAAATTCAGCACAACAAGCCCAACTCTCATTTGGGGCCAAAGCTCACATTGCTGAACATTTTAGCTGGGAACATTTGGCAAATCGCCTGCTGCCAATTTACAGACCCTGATCTAAAAATATATAGATGATGTCGCGCAGCGATTTTGTAGCTCACCCTGCCCGCGCAGCGCTTTTGAGAGGTTTCTTCGAATTGCACAGGGGGAGTTGCTCGATCTGCCTTTAGTTAACATTCCTTAAATATCTGTACCTGGAGAAATCTCCATCGAGTACACTGAAAGCGATGGTTCTGCTTGTCAGGGTGTTCCTTGCAGCCAAGCTCCTCAACCATATCTCCTCAATGCCCTGCTTCACGAAAAATTGGCCACGAAACGCCATCCGCTGTTGTGGCCAGCAACCACATTTGAAGGAGTAAATCCGATGAAGAAGTTAATCCGAAACAGCGTGGGCCTGTTCCTGCTAACCTTGATGACGCTGGCCGTAGTCAGCCCCATTGCGGCTCTTGCCTTTCCTGAGGTGATTCCCCTGCCCAACGGTTTTCAGCCAGAAGGTATTGTCATTGGTGAGGGGAATACAGCCTTTGCCGGTTCGCTAGCCAACGGTGATATTTTTGCGGCTGATCTTGTTAGTGGTACAGGTGGCATTGTGATTCAAGGCCCCGGCACGCCTGCGGTGGGCCTGGATTATGACCGGCGGACGGGCTATCTCTTTGTTTCTGGAGGGTCCAACGGAGACGGCCGTATCTACGACACAGCCAGCGGCGATTTAGTAATGGCCTACGATTTCGGTGGTGGCTTTGTTAATGACGTTATTGTGACGCCCCAGGCAGCGTACTTTACCGACTCTTTTGTCCCAGTATTGTACAAGGTTGCCTTGAGCAGTTCCGGTAGACCGGGTGATGCCGCAACTCTGCCACTTAGCGGCGACTTTGTGGCGCAAGACGGGTTCAATACCAATGGAATCGTGGCAACGCCTAATGGCAATGGCCTCATTATTGTTCATTCTGGTCGAGGGGAGCTCTACTTTGTTGAGCCAGAAACGGGCGAAGCGTCCCTGATCGATTTGGGCAGCGACAATGTCAACAGTGGAGACGGTCTGCTGCTGCTCGGGCGCACGCTTTTTGTGGTGCAAAATTTCTTCAACCAGGTTGCTGAATTTCGACTAAACCACGACTATTCAGCCGCTACGCTACAGCAAATCATTACCGACGACGATTTTGATGTCCCCACTACTATGGATAATCAAGGTGCCAGACTTTATGCGGTCAATGCCCGCTTTAGCACGCCACCCGGCCCCGATGTTGAATACGACATCGTTCGTTTTAGCCCGTAAATAAGGAGCCTGTAATTGCCAGCCATTTTATGAGAATGGCTGGCAACCTTTTTTTAATCCCAGGCGCCTTCAGCCAACAAGTTGCTCAGGCGATCGTGGTATGTTTTGTCGCGATTGGGCAGCTCTGGGGCGATCTTGGCGCCTTCGGCCCAGAAGTGAGCCCGGCCACGCCCCATCTTTTGGCCCTCGCCCGTGTGCATGTCCAGGGCGTAGTCGGGGATGGTGGGGCGGACGCTGCCCGCGGCCACGCCGTGCATCATCCAGTTGATCATCTCGTCGCTGGCGCGATCTTTTTGGGCCTGGCACAGATAGCGCACGGCGTGAACGGCAAACAGTTTGCGTTCGGCTACGCTGCGGTCCATGCGGGCCAGCATCTGCACCAGTGAGTTAATCAGCACCGGAGCCTGCGGGTCGCCAAAGCCAATATCTTCCACAGAAATAATCATCAGTCGCTGCCAGAGATAATCTTCCAGGGCGGGACTGGTGAGCACCATTTCGTAGGCCAGCAGGGCGGCATTTTCCGTGTTGCCGCGCCGAATCTCTTTTTGCAGGGCAGAGATGATGTGGTCGGCGGGGAAGCCGTTGGCGGTGGTGACGTTTTGCCAGGGGTCTGGGGGTAAGTTGGGCATTTTTTTCTCCTGTAGGTTAAAAGCGGAACACAGAGTTTCATAGAGGAAAATCTGCGTTAATCTGCGCGCAATTTGTGCAAATCTGCGACTAAATACTCCTGGATGATAGTGGCATAGAGCACAGCCGTTTCTTTCAAGCTGGCCACGTCTACCCATTCATCGGGGGCGTGGGCATTGTCGCCGGTGGGGCCAAAGCCGGGCAGGGTAGGAATGCCAGCACCGATGAGCATATAGCCTTCGTTGGCCGGGCCAGCGCCACGAATCGGCCACGGTTGGCCGGTGACTGCTTGGGCATGCTGCTGGGCAATTTGGGCCAAAGGATGTACGGCGGGGATGGCGGCGGCGGGTAGGCGGTTTTTCACTTGGATTGAGACGGTTAAACCGGGGCGTTTGGCACACTCCGCGTCGATGATAGTTTGCACAGCGGCTAAGACGGTGTCTGGATTTTGGCCTGGCATGAGGCGGCTGTCGAGGACGGCCGTTGCCGTGGCAGGAACCATGCTCTCAAATTCGCCGCCAGAAAAAAGCGTACCGGGCGTCATGGTAAAGCCGAGGTGATTGAAGGCGGGATGGGGTTCGTAGGGCAGGGTGAGCTTTTCCAATTCCAGCAAAATCGCGGCCAGTCCGGTAACGGCGTTGACGCCGCCCTCGCCGCGGCTCCAAGAATCGCTGCCGGAGTGAACGGCCGTTCCCTGAGCCTCTAAAACCAAACGTAGCAGTCCGCGATGCCCTACACAAACGATGTCGCTGGCATAGGTGTAAATTGCGCCGTGAACAGGCAAGTGTCCTTCATCAAGTAGATAACGCATCCCCAGGTCGCTGCTCGCCCCAGACTCCTCATCCGCCACGCCCGCCAAAATGAGGGTGACCTCGTCTGGGTTGAGCTGGCCCAGGTCGCGCAGCAGCGCCAACGTGTAAAGGCCAATGGCCAACCCGGCTTTGTTGTCTGCAGTGCCGCGCCCGTAAAGACGGCCGTTCCTTATTTCTGGTTCAAATGGGGGCGAGGTCCACTGGCTGGCATCCCCGGCGGCAACGGTGTCCATGTGGCCAATCAGGGCAAAGCCACGCGGGCCGCTGCCCCAGCGCACCAGGGCATTTGGCCGCAGCGGCGCTTTGGCAATTAGCCGACCAGCCAGCCCCAGCGATTTTGCTTCGGCCACGATTCGTTCTGCCACGGCTTTTTCGCTGTGACGGCCGTTTACCGACTTCAACCGCACCAAATCCTGCAAAAACGCCAGCAACGGTGCTTCGTATTCTCCAACCGAATTTCGCAATTTTTCCATGACTTTTTATCCGCAAATTTCGCAGATTACTTTAATCCTTGTTCCATGAGGGCGAAGAAGCGCTCGATGTCTAGTTCCAGGATGATGTTGCAGTTGGCGGTACGGCCGTTGCGGTTGCCCCAATCGGTTGTCGTTTGGCCGCGCGTGTACATCCCCGTTAGCTCCACAGAAACGTGCCGCTCTTCTGCCTTGGTCACAATGTCCGGCTCCAGAGCCACCGCCATCGCCAACGGATCCGCGCCAAACATCATCGTGCGCCCCATGTATTTGGTAATAAAGTCCAATATTTTGGCTGAAATCTCTTTGTAGAAGCGAGATTTTTTCGTATCCAGCGCATGCCAACGCGTCACCACCTCATCCGGGATACCGTGCCGCAGCGTCGCTTCCCAATCGATCAGCTCGATCAGGCCACCATGTTGCTCCCACGCTTCAAACACCACGTGGGCCGCTTCCGGGTCATAGTAAATGTTGAACTCGGCCGAGACGTTGCTGGTGTTGCCACGTGACGTCACCGCCCCGCCCATCACCACAAACCGCTTCAGCTTTTCTGGTAACGTTGGGTCTAACTTCAACGCCACGGCAATATTGGTCAGCGGGCCAATCGCCACCAGCGTATATTCGCCGGGTGATTCATTGACCATGCGGATGAGCGCCAGGGCAGCATGTTCCGTTTCTGGCTGGCGTGATTTGGGCACGTAACCGACGTCGCCCAGACCATCTTCGCCATGTACAAAAGCGGCGTCTTCCTGGAAGATGACCAGCGGCTTGTCGCAGCCTGGGTAAACGGGAATGTCTTGCTCAATCATCTCCACGATGGTGAGGCTGTTGCGCAGGGTGTGTTCCAGCCCCACGTTGCCACCTACGGCCAAAAGGGCAGCGATTGTGGCGTTGGGGTGAGCGGCGGCCATCAAAATGGCTTCGGCGTCGTCAACGCCTGGGTCGGTATCGATGATTAGTTTTTCCATGGGTGGTCTCCTTGAGGGAAATGGGGATTGGAGAGTGGAGATTGAGAGCGATATAAGCGCAAATCTCCCATCTCTAATCTCTTCTTATTGCTAGCTGTTGATAGCTGGTTTCTAAATCATGGCGGGCCTGGGGGTAATCGATGGTTTGGTAACGGCCGTCTCGATACAACCACTCCCCCGCCACCATCACATCCCGCACGTGCATCCCGGAAATGGCGTAGACGAGGGCAGTGTACACATCCTGCCCATTGCGGGGCGTCCAGCCGATTTCGTCCAGATCCAGGGCGATGAGATCGGCTTGTTTGCCTACTTCTAGTGAGCCTATTTCATCTGCCAAACCCAATGCCTGCGCCCCGCCGAGCGTGGCCATGTGCAAAATGGTACGGGTGGGCAGCGCGTTTGGCGTGCGATGGTGCAGGGCCATCAGCTTGCCCAGGATTTGCATCTCTTTGAACATGTCGTAGCTGTTGTTGTTGGTCACGTTGTCGGTGCCCAGCGCCAGGTTGATGCCCGCCTCTAACATGCCGCAGGCGTCGGCGACCCCGGCGGCGTTGCGCATGGCGGAGGAAGGGTTAATGGCGGCGCTGAACGGCACGTCGGCCAGCAGCGGGTAATCTTCAGGCGGCAAGGTAAGGCAGTGGGCAGCCAGAATGGGACGTTCCAACATGTCCATTTCTTTGAGCTGTTGCAGGGCGGTACGGCCGTATTTCTCCAAACAGTACCGGTCTTCCTCGCCGCTGGTGCTGAGGTGAATGTGAAAGCCGGTGTTGAACTCGATGGCCAAATCCAGCTCAATTTCCATCGCCGCTTCGCTGTTGTCTACAAAAAAGGCGTGCGGCCCCACCCAGCCCTGAATCAGCGGGTCGTGGGCGACGGATTGCAGGAATTTCGTAGCAGCGTCCAGTTCGCGCTGGCGGGCTTCGGCTTCGCCCAGCTCCACCACGCCGTAGCCCAGCGCCGCCCGCAGTCCGCTCTGGCGCACGGCGGGGACGATCTGCTCCATCCAGAAGTATTGGTCGGCAAAGGTGGTGGTGCCGGTACGGATCATCTCGGCACAGGAGACGAGGACGGCGGCGGGGATCATCTCTGGCGTCATCACTTCTTCCACGACGCGGATGGTGTTGTACCAGCCGTCAAAGTTGAAGAGTGAGTGCCCTTCGGCCAGCCCGCGAAAGAGCACCATTGGCGTGTGGGTGTGGGCGTTGACCAGCCCTGGCATGAGCAACCGGTTGCCCAGATCAACGGCCGTTCCCGAAAAATCTTCTGGCGGGGTGGCGCTGATGGATTGGATACGGCCGTCTTCCACCAGCAAATAGCCCGGTTCAAAAATCGTATCCTGGGCATCTAAACAAATAATTTTGGCAGCTTTGAGCAATGTCTTCATAATGTCAAAAGAATTTATCCACAGATTAACGCAGATGACGCAGATTAAGAACTAAAAAATCTGCGCCTATCTGCGTAATCTGTGGATGTTATTTTTTAAGAAGCGTTTCCAGTTCTGTGCGAGTGGGCATGGACGAACTGGCACCGGGTTTGGTGGTGGCGAGTGCGCCAGCGGCGGCACCCCAGCGGATCGCTTCGGCGAGCGGTTTGCCTTCGGATAGGGCCACGGCCAATCCACCATTAAACGCATCCCCGGCCGCTACGGTGTCAATTGATTTGACGGTGAACGGTTCCACAAAGCCGGATTCGGTGGCGGATTGGTAGTAGACGCCTTGGGAGCCTAGTTTGATTACGGCCGTTTCCACCCCACGTTCTAACAAAATGTCTGCTGCTTTCGCCGCCTCATCTTTGTTGGTTGGGCGAAAACCAACCAAAACTTCCGTTTCCAATTCGTTTGGCGTCATCACGTTGCACAATTGGTACGCTTCTCGGGGGAGCGGTTTGGCAGGGGCCGGATCAAAAATGACGGCGGCTCCTAATTCCCGTGCGGCTCTTGCTGCAGCCAATGATGTTTCCAGGGGGCTTTCCATTTGCAGCATCAACACTTTTGCCGTTTGCAACGCTTCGCGGCAGCGGGCGACTTCGCTGGCGTCGTGCACCATATTGGCCCCGGAAATGACGATGATGGCGTTCTCTGCCTGCTCATCGACGCTAATGACGGCCAGCCCGGTGCCGCTGTTCGGGTCTACCAGAATGCCGCTGATGTCTACTGGCTCTTCGGCAACCAAATCCATCACCCCTGCGCCAAAAGCATCATCCCCGATGCGACCAATGAAGTGGGTGGCTGCGCCCAACCGTCCGGCAGCAACGGCCTGGTTGAACCCTTTGCCACCCGGAACGGTGATGAACGAGCTGCCAAACAGTGTCTCGCCCGGTACAGGCAAACGCGGGACATAGGTGGTTAAATCCATGCTGATACTGCCAAGAACAACAACTGCCATGCTTTCCTCCAATATTGTTAGCCGCAGATTTTGCAGATTATGCGCTTTTTAAGCTGCAAAATCTGTGTACTCTGTAGATATTAGCTAGTGCGCCACGCTTCACTTGTGTTGTGCTGGGGCAGTTCGCGCACCCGCAGGCCGCTTTTGGTGGCATCTTCATATGTTGCAAAGTGGGCGACTAGCTGCTCGGTCAAGGTTTGTACGATGGGTTGGTGGGGTGGTGAATCGAACAAGTTGTTCATTTCGCGTGGGTCGGCAATGAGATCGAACAGCTCATGCGGGCCTTCTGGATAGCGGCGCACCAGCTTGTGGTGACCGGTGCGAATCATGCGCACGTTGCCATATTCGCTGAATTGGGCGCTGCGCCAATCGGGCATTTTTTCGTTTTGCAGCAGGGGGTGGTAGCTTCGGCCAGCGTAATTTTTATCTGGGGGTTGGATATTGGCTACATCGAGAATGGTTTGGAAGGTGTCTAAATGATCCACAAATTCTTCGCGAGCCGGCTGTGGTCCGCGCCCATCAAACCAAAGCAGCGGCACGCGAATTGACTCATCGACCATGTTGAGCGGCAGCGTGCCATTACCCTTGCCCCAAATGCCATGGTGGCCGCAGTTTAGCCCGTGGTCGGACGTGTAAATAATGATGGTGTTGTCAAGCTCCCCCAACCCTTCCAACTCGTCGATGAGGCGACCAACGGCCGTATCAATCTCCGTCACGGCGGCATAATATTGGGCCAACGCTTCACGCGGATTGTGGCGCGTCTCGTTCAGCGATTCGAGATTTTGGCGACCAAAGGGATACGTTTCCCCCTGCGGCACATCGTTGAAAGTGCCGTCACGGTAAGAAGCAGCCAATCGCTCAGACTGACCTTCCCACGGGCTGTGGGTGGCATAATAGCCGACGCTGAGGAAAAACGGCCGTGTCCCATCTCTCTCTCTCAAAAAGTCAATGGCATGTTCCGTAATGTTGTGGCTAAGGCGACCGGGGTGGGTTTGGAAACGGCCGTCTACGCCGTAGCGAAACGGACCCTCATGCGGAATTGGATAATCGCGCCCCAGGGTAAACCACGTATCGTAGCCAGGAGCGGGATGTTCATCTTGCCCCAGATGCCATTTGCCCACCTGCCCGGTTTGATAGCCGGCCGTCTGAAATAGCTGCGCCAGCGTAGGTTCATTTTCCAGCCAATTATGGGCGTTAACTTCCGAGTCGCCAGAATTGAGATAGTCGTGGATGCCGTGTTGAGAGGCCAGTAGCCCGGTGAGCAAACAAGCGCGAGCTGGTGAGCAAACGGGCGTTGGCGTGAAGGCATTCTTGAACAGCACGCCATTTTGGGCTAAATAATCAAATGTTGGCGTGCGGAGCTCGCTGTTTCCAGCATAGCCCATCGCCCATTGGGCGTGGTCGTCGGTTAAAAAGAGGAGAATGTTGGGTGGTTGTGCCATTTCTTAAATTTTTTTGCCACAGAGGTCACAGCGGGTTAGGTGGGAAATTGTAAATCTTTGCAGCTTTTGGGATTGGTTTTCGTTATAGTGGAGCGTGCTGCTAATATTATGCGGCAAGAAATTTTATTTGACGAAAAGTGAATTTAATC
>CBDUOF010000225.1:0-8760 GCA_965368765.1 uncultured Anaerolineae bacterium
AGCCTTACCGTCCATCCCGCTCGCCACTTCATTCCTCCGGTAGACGAAATGGAAGCAGCGATTGGCCGTATCGAGGCAGAGCTGGAGCAGCAGCTCGCCTTCCTGGGGGCAGACAATCAGTGGCTAGCCCAGCAGCGGCTAGAACAGCGCACACGCTATGACATCGAAATGCTGCGTGAGCTGGGCTATTGCCAGGGCATCGAAAATTACGGCATTCACTTTACGCCAACCCGCCAACCCGGCAGCCCGCCCTGGACGCTGCTAGATTACTTCCCCGATGATTATCTGATGGTGGTGGACGAGAGCCACATGACCCTGCCGCAAATCCGGGCTATGTACAATGGTGATCGCCAGCGTAAGCAAACGCTGGTCGAGCATGGCTTCCGCCTGCCTAGCGCCTTGGACAACCGGCCGCTCACATTTGCTGAATGGGAAGATCGCGCGTACCAACTGGTCTTCACTTCAGCGACGCCTGGAGCGTATGAACTGGAAAACGGGGCGCAAACGGTGCAGCAAATCATTCGGCCTACCGGGCTCATCGACCCGGAAATTGAGGTACGGCCGATTCGTGGCCAGGTGGATGATTTATTGTTTGAACTCCGTCAGCGCGTGCAGCGCGGCGAACGCGCCCTCATTACCACGCTGACCAAGCGCATGGCTGAAGATTTATCTGCTTACCTTAGAGAGATGGAGATGAAGGTGCACTACCTGCACAGCGAAGTCGATACGTTTGAGCGGGTTGAAATCCTGCAAGATTTACGGGCTGGCGTTTACGACGCCGTGGTGGGCATCAATCTGCTGCGTGAAGGGCTGGATCTGCCGGAAGTCTCTTTGGTGGCCATTTTAGATGCAGACAAAGAGGGCTTTTTGCGCTCGGATCGGGCGCTAATCCAGACGATTGGCCGAGCGGCACGGCATGAAGCAGGCCGGGTAATCATGTACGCGGATCGGGTCACTGATTCGATGCGGCGCGCCATGGATGAGACCAATCGGCGGCGCGCCATTCAGCAGGCCCACAACGCCGCACTGGGCATCACACCGCAAAGCATTGTGAAGGGGTTGGACCCGTTATTGAAGGAGCGAGAAGTGGAAACGGCCGTCACCGAGCCTTCTCCGACCTACCAAGCGGACGAACGTTTTGTCGAACTCGATGAAATGGAACTTGCTATGAAAACGGCCGCAGCCAACCTGGAATTTGAAAAGGCCGCCCGCCTGCGCGACCACATAATCGGCTTACGCCGGCAGTTAGAACCAGTGTAGGGAAGAGGCGTTTGCTGATTACCGTTGACAAACGCGCAAACGACCCCTGCAATCGGCTCGCCCATATAAGCGGCAAACCATATGGGTGGCCAACCATGTGGCTTCGTGGTTTGGTTAATCAATTGCGATGATGAAATTGCGCAGTTCGTACCCTTTTACAACCTGGTTGTAGGTAACGGTTGGTGGTTGCTCGATGCGCAGACCGTCCAGCCGCAGCAAACGTCGCAGGAAAATATCGCTTTCCTGAATGGCAATATAAGCCCCCGGACAGCGATGCGCCCCGTCGCCAAAGCTCATGGCAAACTCCGGCACCTTTGGCTTGCGGGCTGCCATTTCTCGTCCCGGACAAAGCTGCAACGGCCGTTCACCCACTATCGCCTCATCCGCGTTTGCGGCATAAATGTGCAAGTCAATCAGGGAGCCAGCTGGAATGGTGAAGATCTGTCCCGCGCTCTCCACGGTTAAATCGGCCGTTGCCCGCCTGTAAAGGCGCCCGACGACTGGCTCCAACCGCAGGAGTTCATGCAGAAACGTGTAGCGCGCTGCCTGATCGGCCGTCAGCATCAGGTTGCGGTATTCTGGGTTTTCCAAAATATGCCACAGCGCCACGCTGATAAATTCCCGCGTGGTTACCATGCCTGCCGCACCATAGGTGATGCACTCTGTCATGATTTCTGTATTGCCGTAGCCGGAGGCCAGCAAGTGGGAAATCACGTCCTCACGCGGTTCGGCCTGCCTTGCCTTGATGGCGGGTTGAATATCCAGCAAGAAAAAGCGGGCAAGGTCAAATTGCGTGCGGAGAAAGGTTTTGATCTGCCGAAATGTCCAGCCAAAATCACCTGGGTCTTGGTCCAGAAAGCGGTCGATACGGCCGTCCATGCCAGGCAGGCGGCTGTTGGTCAGGCCCACGACCTGCGCCGCCACGCGTACTGCCATCTTCATGCTGAGCTGGCTCAAATCTGCTCGCTGGCGCTTTACAAACTCGGCCACAATTTCATCAGCATAAGCGCGCATTATTTCGCGGTATTGGCTGTCGGTCGTGCGGGGAGTAAAAAATTTGGCCGTCAGCCGCCGCTGCTCGTGATGCGGCTTGCCCTCCAAAAATAAAATGGGGGGATTCATGTACGATGGCAATTTTTCCAGCAACTCGGCCTGGAAGCCCGCCTGCCGCACAGAATCAGAGCGCAACACGGCCTGGGCTTCTTCGTAACCGCGAACATGCCACACCCCGTAGGCGTCTTGTTCGATGGGGCAATCTGTTGGTTCTGCCACTGGCGCGGTGCGCTGTTGAGATAAATGATGATGATCGACTGGGCAGGCGTCAGGGACAGCGTGCGCAAACTGAACTTCTTGCATAACGGCTCCTAAAAAATGATTTGCTTTGGTAAAATCTTTGCGGTGGCGGCTCGCCACACCCACGATTTGAACTTTTGTGAAAGCTTGAATTTCTCTGCAATTGATCCCAAAGGTGGGGGATTGCACATTAATTCACAATCAATTGTAACAACCAAGAAACGGCCGTCAACCAACACTCATTGTTTTAATAGTTTCGCCCACATATCTGACAGAAGATGTCACGTTTGGCCAATAGATTATAATTTGCCCAGGAAAAACGATCAGCCATCGGCAAGAACAGTCACCATAGAGCAACTTTATGCTCATTCTTTTCTTTTGAAGGAGACGGAATGAATTTTGAAGCGTGTCAACAACAGTTACGGTTAAATGGCGAACTCATTCGGGAAATGGTCGCCGCCATCCCGCCAGATCAAGCCAGCATCAAACCTTCGGCGGAAGCATGGTCTGTTTTGGAGGTCGTCAACCATCTCTACGATGAAGAGCGGGAAGATTTTCGCCAGCGGTTCGACTATATTTTGCATCGCCCCGGTGAAGAATGGCCAGCCACAGATCCAATGGGCTGGGTCACGTCTCGCAAATACAACGAACGGCAGCTGTCCACCTCGTTGCAAAACTTTTTGGATGAGCGGCAAAAGTCGCTGGGCTGGCTGGCGGGTCTGGCTGAACCCGATCTGGAAGCGTTTGAGACGCATCCGGTGGCGGGCCAATTCCGTGCAGGCGACATGCTGGCCGCCTGGGTTGCGCATGATCTGCTGCATCTGCGCCAGCTGGTTGAGCTGAAATATTTTTTGGTGAACGAGTGGCTGCGGCCGTATTCAACCCGGTATGCAGGTGACTGGTAAACAATGAGCGAAACCGAGAATAAACGATTCAAAGATTATTTCGATCTCGCTTTGGCACGCAGGATTGCGGCGCAGATTACGGCCGTGTATCCCAAATTCGCTGCCAATGATTTTGTGAACCAGATTGCCCCACAGCTAGAAGGGCTGGAGATGAAAGCCCGCACCGTCGTCTTTGTCCAGGCGTTGCACGACCACCTGCCTGCCGGCTTTGCTGACGCCTGGGCCGTGCTGGAAGCCGCCCTGGGCAAAGAACTGGCAGATGAAGGGGGTATGTTTAACGATGGCTGGCATCTCTGGCCAATTGCTCACTTTATTGAGGTATACGGGCTGGAAGATTTTGACGTTGGCGTGCAGGCCATGTACGAGATTACCAAACGACATACAGCCGAATTTGCCATACGGCCGTTTCTCATTCACCATCAGGATGAAATGCTTACCATTCTTAATGAGTGGGTCACAGACGACAATCCGCATGTGCGGCGGCTCGTCAGCGAAGGCACCCGCCCCCGACTGCCCTGGGCTGGCAGGCTGACTCAATTTATTGAAGACCCCAGCCCCACGCTGGCCCTGCTGGAGAAACTCAAAGACGACCCGTCTGAGTACGTACGCCGCTCGGTGAGCAACCATCTCAACGACATTGCCAAAGATCATCCGCGGATGGTCATTGAAACGTGCCGCCGCTGGTGGCAGGATGGCTCGCCGGAACGGCGCTGGATTGTGCAGCGCGCCTTGCGCACCCTGGTAAAAGATGGCGATCCCGACGCGCTGGCAGTGCTGGGTTTCGGACCGCCCCAAGTTTCCCTGAGTAAATTCAGCGTGAGCCCAAATCCACTTCGGCTGGGCGACACGTTGCAGCTGAACTTTACGCTGCAAAGCACGGCCGTTTCCGAGCAAAATGTGGTGATTGACTTTGTGATTCATTTTGTGAAGGCCAATGGGCAGACGAGCGGCAAGGTGTTTAAGCTAAAAACGGCCGTTCTCCTCCCCAACCAGCCGCTCATCATCGAAAAACGGCATCCCATTCGCCCCATCACGACGCGAAAATATTATCCTGGCACACATCGGGTAGAAATACAGGTCAACGGCCAAATCGTCGGTGAACGCAGCTTTGAGCTGATTTTGCCTTAAGGACACTTCTTTTCATCCTGAGGTTCACCTAAAGCAACAAGATTTGGTTCTAGAGGGCCTCTTCCCTCTTTTTTCTTGTCCTCGCTCAGGGCGGGTCTTCCGAATCGCGCTGTGGCCGGCGTCCCCGCCGTACCGCAGCCGGGGTTTTCATGGGATTTGATAGCGGTTTCGACGTGATGAATTCGAAATTCGAGGCCAAAACGGCCGTTTGGCCCCAGTTGGCAATTGAGGAAACAGGTAACGCTATGGCGGCAGCGAAAGATCAGCGTGGGTTGGGAAAATTTTGGTACCAGGGAGAAACCCTCGGCTGTGGCCCGCTTGGTCTATTGTCGCTGACAGCCCTTTGTTTCCTGATGATGCTTATTACTTCACGGCAGGTGGATCGGCTCGAGTTAGATACGGACCAAACGAATACGGATCGGCCAACTCCCAGCCAGGTTGTGACGCCTGGCCCCAACGATCAGATATGGATGATCCCTGGCGATCTAGGAACCACACATCACTTCACAGGAACAGTTAAAGTTAACGCCGCGGATACGGCCGTTCGTATCTTTATGCAGGTTACAGGCATGAGTCCAGGCTCACCCAACGCCAGCTCTCGCAGCATTTTACTGAAAACATCTTGTACACAACCCGCCGGGCTAGCCGTGCAGTGGCATTTTGAAAAAGTCGGTTCCGATTCAATCCTAGGCCGTTCAGAAGATTATCGTTGTGGTGATGCCACATCCATCCACTTCTCCTATGACGACAACAGCCGCTGGCTGCTGTTTGAGACGGCATTAGGAGGCGGGGAAGAAATCACCTATTCTTTTACAGCCACGGTGCATAGCCCCTATTGAAAAGCGAATGCCAATCTATCGAGCCGCTGAAGCAAACGTTTCACGGATTATCTAAAAATTTAGAGCCCTCTGCTTTGGGCGGGACTTCCTAATCGCGCCGTTACTTGGTGCCTCTCTGCGTTTCGCTATTTATTGATTTTTGAATGAAATCGAGGGTAACGGCCGTAATCTCATCCAGCTCATCCTCCAGCAAAATAACGTGGCCCGACTGCTCTAGCCAATGCTGTTCCGCCTGTTCAGACAGCACCCCTTCCAAAATAATCTCCCCCACATCTGCTGAGACTGTTTTGTCCTTGCGCCCCTGCATCACCAGTACGGGCTGACTGATTTGCGGTAGCTGGCGGCGCACTTCCTGCCCCAGCCGAATGAGCTCCATAACCGCCCGCAGCGGATTGACCCGGTACCCTTGCCAATCTTCATTGCTGCCTACGTTGTCCTTGGGCAATGAATTGACCAGCGGGGCCGCCACGTACAGGCGCACCATGTTGTGCGTGGGGATCGCCAGCTTGATGGCGGGCGCATAACCCATCACCCCAGCGACCTCTTTGTGCTGTGCTGTCAGATACAGCGCCAGGGCGCCACCCATCGATTCACCGCCAATAAAAACGGTGTCGCAGACGGTCGCCAAATGCTGGTACGCTTTTTCGGCCGTCCAGGCCCAGTCGCGCCAGGTCGTCTCGTTTAAATCCTCCGGTTCTGTGCCGTGCCCGGGCAGCAGCGGCGCAGAGATGGTGTACCCTTCGGCGTGCAGCTTTTCCGCCAGCAGGCGCACTTCGGCCGTGGTTGCCGTCAGGCCGTGCAGCAGCAGCACGCCCGTTTCGTTACCGGGCCAGAAAAACGTATCTCCCTCCAGATGCGGATTGTGGATGGGGCCATCCTGTCCCAGGTATATTTGCACCACGTTCAGGTTTTCATCCGGCGTCGGCGGCTCAAACAGAGGAATAAAGCGCTCCAGCTCGGAAATAGGAATGGGGTGCGCCCCAGATGGCAGATCGTTGTTGCGCACTTCCAGCCGCTGGCGCAGCACAACTGGCGGAATGTTTAAAAAGTAGAGGGTGTAATCGGCACCCAGTTCCGTAATGCGGCCAATCCATTTTTGGCGGCGCTCATGATTCCACAAGCTCCAATCGAGAATGACGTCGACCTCCTGTTTCAAGATGGAAACGGCCGTTTGCCAAAACAACTCCTTCAACTTATCAGCCATCTCCCCGTATTCCGCATCAAAAATCGTTGCGTCCGTTAGATCAATCATCCATTCATCCAACGAAAAGCGAACGGCTTTATGCGATTTTTCCAGTTCTTTGGCCAATGTCGTCTTGCCCGAGGTGGGCAACCCACAAAAGAGATGTACGGTTGCGTCTAATTTTTCCTGCGCCATTTTTCTATCCTTGCTAAAATCGGAAAACGAAGATGGTAGGTATAAACCAGGTAAATTTAATTGTCAACAGCAAGGACCCCAAGGGATCAGCTACCACAGTTCTAACAATTCTTAAGCGAAATCCTTGGACTCTACACAAAAGGACCTAAAAGTGAAAAAAGTAAATCTTGCGCAGAAATTGACTCTGTTTAACGACCATTGGCACCCGCGCATTGTGGGCGAGCTGAATGATTCACAGGTGAAGCTGGTCAAAGTGCAGGGAGAATTTGTCTGGCATCACCATGACCATGAGGATGAGCTGTTTTTGGTGCTTAACGGCCGCTTACAAATGCAGTTCCGTGACAAAAATGTCTGGCTGGAGGAGGGCGAATTTATCATCGTGCCTCGCGGCGTGGAGCACCGCCCGGTAGCGCCTGAGGAAGTCCATTTGCTGCTGCTGGAGCCAACATCTACCCTGAATACGGGCAATGTGATGGATGCGAAAACGGCCGTTGCTGAGTGGATATAACCTGGCGACAGCGTTCACAGAGGTTTTAGAAAATAAATTAAAGTGCCAGGCACCGATCAATTCAATCTGGCTCCCACGCTTGGGCACCGTTGCGGAGGTTATCTAGCTGCTGCCAGTGACGATTAATGGCAATACGGCCGTTTTCCGTCAAGGACAACAGCGTATTCGGCTTCTTGCCAATGAACTGTTTCTCAATCTGCACCAGCTTCGCTTCTTCCAGTTTAGAAAGGTGGCTGGACAAATTCCCCTTCGATAACCCCGTCAATCGGCCTAAAAAGAGAAAGTCAGCACTTTCACACGCAGACAAAGCTGTCAAAATGGCTAATCTAGCTGGCTCGTGAATAAGCTTGTCGAGCGCAGCCAATTCTTCAAAAACTTCTGTCATCCCGTATCTCCCTCAGGTCGAGCCCTCTGGAAAGCCCGGATTAAGAGCCAATGATCTACTAACCCACTCACTAACAAAAGAACACCCAAGATAGCCACGCCCACAACGCCGCGTTCGCCCCATAAATAAACCTGCTCGGCGGGCATAAGATTAAACAAAGGCAGCAAGCTCACAACAGCCATTAATGCTGCTAATACCAGGTATTGTCGGCGGAAGCTGCCAGTTTGAAAAAAGTAAGCGACCAGGACAACGGCTGTCAACAGCCCCGTCCCGCTTACCGGCCAGCGCCATTCGTACTCAGCCAACCCAACCAGGTATAAACCCACAAATAATATGAAAGACAGAATATTTCTACTGCGCCGACTATCAGTGGCCTGACTTACCTTGCCAAAAGTACGCTCGTAATAACCACCAACCCACCAAAAGGCACTCATTGCCAAACCAATGAAGAGCAGCCCAGACAGCGGCTGCCATTTATCGAACCAGGGCCACCATCCTGCTTTCCATATGGCCACTAGCAAGAACAGAATACCAAAAGGTACTTGCCGCAGCCCTTGCAGATGATCGTAATATTTTGTCACTCGCCGAATTCGCTCCAGATTTTCCAAATTTTCCATTCGAAACACCTCCATTTACAGCAAACGGTCTGCATCGCAAACTTGTAGTCAGTTTAAACTATTTCAAAGTCTTTGTCAATAACCAGTTTGCATTACAAACCGTACTTGCCTAAATTTTTCCTGACAGAAGGTGTCAGGAATGGTTTGTAGACTGTAAATGTTTAAGGTTGGACGGTAGCGGCCGTTTCTCAACCATGCTACAATCACGCTTCCTAGTATAGAACGAATGTCCTAAATATTTTGCCTGCGGATGGAGAATCCCTCATGACAAGCGAAAAAGCTGTTGGTCAGACTAAAGATGTTGGTTTTCAAGTTGGCGCGCGTAAAACTATCGCCGTTTCGCCGCAAGCGGCCTGGGATTTTCTCACCTCGGCCGAAGGATTCAGACTTTGGCTGGGTGAACTTTCTAATTGGCAGCTAGAAAAAGGTGCTCGCTACAAGACCACG
>CBDUOF010000226.1:0-8713 GCA_965368765.1 uncultured Anaerolineae bacterium
GGGCGCCCTGGCTAACTCGCCCTCGTAATCATCCAGTATCAAGAGCGCTGGTTTGTCCATTTATTTCCTCCCTGTGGTGTGAGGCTGAACGGCCGTTCCAAGGGTCTCGTTTTACCCGATTTGCCTTCTCAAATCAACGCCAAAACAAGAATGAGTGTGTAACCCACGATGTATACCAGCGTTAATCCAACCAATACCCGTTGGGGATAGTCGCGAACGGTGAAATTTTCTACTTTGATGAACCACAGCTTCACGAGGTCGCCCAACAGCATCATGCCAGCAAAGAGCCAAATGGCACTGCTGCTGATGCCAGCTGACGTTAGCCCGACCACCATCCCCCAATGTCCCAAATTGTTCAAGATGACAAACCCCATCGCAACGATTTCGCGGTCGGCAAGCCTGTCGAAGATGGCGGCGAGCAGGCCGAGGCAGAGGAAGATGAGGATGACAAACTGGATGAGTTGCAGTCCTGTGGGTAGGGCAAAGTTAGGCGAGATGAGGCTGGAAACGGCCGTTGCCATACCAACCCCCAGAGCGACCAGCTTGATGCCTGTTTCTAGCCAGGCCAACGGTGCCCATTGAGCAACGTGCCATGATTTTTTCGATGTCATCTATTCCTCTTCGCTTCAACTGTTTTTCCTGTTCAATGGCGGTATTTTAGCACAATGGCAGTCATGAAAACGATGGATCATCTTGGCAGACGTCCCAAACGGGGTAAAGTTAGACGCATGCTGTTTACCTGTAAGGATATTGCAAAAGCCTATGGCTCGAACGCTGTTCTCTCAGATATTGACCTGTCGTTGCAAGCCGGAGAGATTGGCGTTCTGCTCGGGCCAAGTGGCTGCGGAAAGACCACCTTGCTGCGGGTCATTGCCGGGCTGACTGCGCCAGACAACGGCCGTATTTTTCTAAACAATCAGGACATTACGGATCAACCCGTTCACCAGCGCGATCTGGGGATGGTGTTTCAGGAGTACGCGCTTTTTCCCCACAAAAATGTTTTCCAAAACGTGGCCTTTGGCCTGCGAATGTTGAACTGGGACAAGGCAGAAATTGAAAAGCGAGTGGATCTGGTGCTGGATCTTGTTGGTTTGGCAGGCTTTGAGGCACGTTCAATCCATGAACTGTCGGGTGGTGAACAACAGCGGGTGGCGCTGGCGCGATCGCTGGCCCCAGCGCCGCGCCTTATCTTGCTGGACGAACCGCTGGGAGCACTGGATCGTGCCCTGCGCGAACGGCTAATGCTGGAGCTGCGCCAAATTTTAAAAGACGCCGGCAACGTGCTGGGCCGCCCGGAAGGCATGACCGCCGTTTACGTCACGCACGATCAGGCCGAGGCTTTTGCAATTGCCGACGAGCTTGTGGTGCTGAACAACGGCCGTATTGAACAGACAGGCTCCCCCAAAACCGTCTACCGCCAGCCAGCCACGCCCTTCGTGGCTCGTTTCCTGGGCATGGAAAATATTTTTGAAGCAAAATTGGATTCACAAAACCCGTCTATTTTGCAGATTGGAGATTGGCGATTAGAGATTGACTCACTTGCCAAACGCGCTAGCCAAGGGGCTGAGGAATTCCCAAAAGTCGGCCATTCCTTCATCGTGCTCATCCGCCCCGAAGCTGCCAAACTGGTCACGGACGGAAATGATGCTATCAATCAGTTAACCGGGCTCCTCATCCAGCACTCTTTTCGCGGCCGTTATCAGCTCATCACCATAGCGTGTGAGCAGCAGCCCCCGTTAACTTTGAAGTTCGAACTTGAAACGGCCATAACCGTGCCGCCAGTTGGTCACACGATGACCCTTGCCATAGATCCTAACGGAATTGTCCCGTTAGCCGCTCCTTGAATCGCTCTATTGGCAATGAAGTGGCCCCCTTTAAATGAAAGGCTACTTAAATTGGTTGCGGTTCCACTTTGCCCAGTCGTATAATTCAGCGGGTGCGTCACAATCGACGCCAATCAAATTAGGAATAACCTATGTCTTCATCACTACTTTGGTCTATTGGCGGTTTCTTTATCGTCCTCACGCCAATTATTCTGGTTCACGAGCTCGGCCACTTTTTTGCGGCGCGGCTGTCTAACATTCGCGTAGAGGAATTTGGCCTCGGCTTTCCGCCCCGCGCCCTAAAGCTGGCCGAGCGAAACGGCACGCTGTAGTCCCTTAACTGGATACCGCTTGGCGGCTTTGTTCGCCCCGCTGGCGAAGATGATCCAACGATACCCGGGGGACTGGCGGGAGCATCCAAGCGCGCCCGCCTTTTTGTGCTGTTTGCCGGCGCTGGGGCCAATTTTATCATGGCACTGGTTGTTTTTTGGATAGCCTTCATGATTGGCATGCCGGCCGTGGCCGTCTCTGACGTGGCGAGCGATTCCCCGGCAATGGTGGCCGGATTCCAGTCTGAGGATGTCTTTTTGGAAGTGGATGGCGTCAAGGCGGAGACAACTGGCATCATTGCGGACATTATGCGAGCCAAGGCAGGCGAACCGGTCGAGGTTTTGGTTCAGCGTGGGGAAGGGACGGCGCTCCTGACGGTCATTCCGCGCCTGCCTGGGGAATATGATTCGGCCGTAGAGGGCCCGATTGGTGTTGGCTTGATGGCAGCTCCTGGAGGCGAACGGATCACAAGGGGGCCGGGTGAGGCGTTGGTTGATTCGGCAGCCTCAATGTGGGAGATTGTTTCCCTCACCGTTCAGGTTCCCGCAATGTTGATTAATGGCGATATTACGCCCAGCGAAGCCCGGCCAGTTAGCGTGGTGGGCATTAGCCAAATTGCTGGCCAGGCGGCTGAAGTATCCGTTAGCAACAATAATCTGTTTCCCATCCTAAACATGATTGCCTTCATCAGCGTGGCTTTAGGATTTACAAATCTATTGCCGATTCCGGCACTGGACGGTGGACGCATTTTGTTTGTGCTTGTCGAAGCCATCCGTGGCCGGCGCATTGAGCCTGAGCGAGAGGGGATGGTGCATGTTGTGGGCATGTTGGTGCTGCTTGGCCTCATGGTTTTATTAATTGTGCAGGATATTGTGAACCCCATTTTTTAATTTGCCCTGAGCGACGTTGCCTCAATAAGCATCTGGGCATTGGGCTGAGTGCTGAGTTTACTACTCTGTTGTGCTAATCAGTATTGTCCAGTGGCTCTTTTGCTCAAGTGATTCACAATTCGTTCAGAAGTAAGATTTTGACCGAACAAGCCATCTGGAAGGGGCGATTGCCCGATTGCCTCACCAGATGGCTCTTGTTGTTTGGCTCCCCTATTATTTTTGACAATTGACAAAGTGACGTAGTTTCAGTAGATTTCGCCAGGCTGAGTAAACGGCCGTTTGTAAATTATACATTCCATTCTTGTGGGTGAATGTGTCTAGAGTTGAAGTGAGAATATGGACGAAAAAGAGAAAGCATTTGATGTTGTTTTAGAAGAACTGTTTAAGGCCGAACAGGTGCCCATTCCGCAGCTATACCGGCTGTCTGATATGCAAGAAAATGATTGGATGGCATTTCAGGCTGGCTGGACGGCCGTTTCTGACGAACGCCGTCAGGTAATTGTTCGCCATCTTGTGGACATCTCTGAAGATAACTTTATCGTAGATTTTAGCCCTATCTTCACCCTCGGTTTTGAGGACGCTGTCCCCGAGGTGCGCATTGCAGCACTGGACGGACTGTGGGACTCTACTGACGTGAGGCTGATTCCCCGAATCACCCGGCTGCTGTTGGAAGACGATGACGAAAGGGTGCGGGCGGCTGCGGCTGGCGCGTTAGGGCATTATGTGCTTCTCGCTGAGTGGGGACAGCTGCCGCAGCGAATTTTGCCTGGCGTGGTGGAGACGCTGCTGGCCGCATACGATGACGAAGAAACGGCCGCATCCGTAAAGCGTGTCCTCTTAGAATCCTTAGGAGCGACGACGCACCCCAGGGTAAACGAACTCATCTTAGAGGCGTATGAAGAGGGCGATCAGTCGATGCAGATGAGCGCCGTGTTTGCCATGGGCAATACCGCCAATCTCCATTGGCTGGTCACCGTGTTGGGTGAGATGGAAAGCCCCTACGAGGAGATGCGGGTTGAGGCGGCGCGAGCTGCTGGTTTGATCGGCAGCAGTGACTTTGTGCCACGTCTGGCAGAATTGGCCTACGATGAGGACCTGGCCGTACGCGTTGCGGCCGTCACCTCGCTGGGGCAAATTGGCGGCGACCAGGTGCAACAGCTTCTGGCCGACATGCTTGATGATGAGGAAGTTGTGGAAATTGACGAACTGCTGGAAGTGGTCGAAGAGGCAATGGAAGAGTCAGTGATGATGGTCGGGGACCTCAACTTCGTCGATTTACCGCTCATCGACGAGGAACCACCGGAACTGATTGATTAAGCAGAATATCTAACTGGGTCATTGAGTCGTTTGCCAGTGAACGTGCTTGATGTCCGCCCAAGCAAGGCACGCCTGTTGGCTGACATTATTTCTGTACTAACCCAAAATATCCTGCCCATTTTTATCGTGGCGGCATTTGGCTATGCCCTGCAGCGATGGATTGGGGTAGAAAAACGGCCGTTGTCCACGATAGTCCTCAATGTGCTCAGCCCTTGTCTAGTCTTCTCTTCACTGGTTGGGTCAAAGTTGCCTAGCGATGAATTGGTAGGCCTGGCCTTGTTTACTGTGCTGGCCGTGCTGCTGATGAGTGGGGTGGCCTTCCTGTCTGCGCGTGTGCTGCGCCTGGGTCGCAGCGAGACCATTGCCTTAATGGTCGTCACGATGTTTGTTAACGGCGGCAATTACGGCCTCACCCTGAACCAGCTGCGCTTCGGGGATCCAGGTTTGGCCCGTGCTGTCGTGTATTACACCACAAGCACCGTCATGCTGTACACTCTTGGCATCTTTATTGCTTCCATGGGAGAGATGACCTGGCGCGATGCGCTGCGTCGCTTGTTGCGGCTTCCGCCAGTTTATGCGGCCGTTTTGGCAATTATTGTCTACAGCTTCCGGATTCCGCTACCTGCGCCGCTGCTGCGTGGCGTTGAGGTCGCTGGTGCCGGCGCGATTCCCGTCATGTTATTATTGCTGGGCATGCAGCTCGCCGATCTAAAGACCGTTGCCTCGTTGCGCCTTGCCGTCCCGGCTATTGGCCTTCGCCTGCTGATTGGCCCTCTCATTGGCCTGATGGTCGCCACGTTGCTGGGGCTGTCTGGCCTGGGGCGTTCCACCTCTATTATTGAAGCCAGTATGCCGCCTGCCGTCTTTACCATCATTCTGGCCACCGAGTTTGATCTGGAGCCGGAAGCCGTCACAAGTATTGTGCTGCTTTCGACCTTGCTCAGTCCGCTATCCATCGCCACCGTGATTACCCTGCTTGGCCTGTAATTGTAAAATTCCCCCTGCGCAGTGTACAATTTTGGAATGAATCGTTTGTTTCGTCGATTGAATAGATTGATTTTGCCCCTGCTTTTGCTGCTTGCTGTGCGGACAACGGCCGTTGCCCAGCAATCGCCATTTAGCAGCATGATCACGGTTACCTATGGCCAAAAGGTTGCGTTTCAATTATCGGGACAAGTTGAGGCAACGGTTGAGCGGATTGATCTTTTCGTGCAGCCAGCCCGCGCCGAACGGCCGTTTACCGTGGAGGTGGTTCGCCTAAGCCAAAGCGACGGACAGCTCGTAGCAGACGTGGACATTGATCCAAAGCTGGCGGAAATACCTCCATTTGCGGAAGTGCGTTTCTGGTGGGAACTACAAACGGCCGCTTCCCAAACGATTGTCGTCCCGGAGGACTCCTTTACGTATCGGGACGATCGCTTTAATTGGCGCTCGTTTGCTCAGGATGATGTGGCAACTTATTGGACCGGCAATGATGAAGATCTGGGGCAGCTTGCCTGGAAGATTGCGATTGACAGCCGCCAACATTTAAATAATATCTTGCCACCGACGGCCGTTCCACCCCTAAACCTATACATTTATCCAGCCACTGCCGACTTGCGCGCCGGATTGCGACTGGCCGGGCGCGATTGGCAAGCGGGCCACACGGACCCCGATTTGGGCGTTCTATTGGTGACGGCCGTAAACTCCCTCACCGCCGCGGCTGATCTGGGCCAATCGATCCCGCATGAAATGGCGCATTTACGTCTTTATCAGCTGGCTCCGGAGATTGAGTGGCCCGCCTGGTATGAAGAGGGACTTGCGCGGCTAAAGATGCAGGACAACAGTGAGGTATTTGATCTGGTGGCAACGGCCGTTGCCGAAGATGCCGTGCAAACACTGTTAGAACTTTGCACCCAATTTCCGCTGGAAGCACCTAGGTCTGATTTGGCCCTGGCGCAAAGCGTTTCTTTGCTGCGCTACATTCAGGACCAGTTCGGTGACCAGGGGCTGCGCCAGCTTGGGTCGGCCTATGCTGCGGGCGCGAGTTGTGAAGCAGGCCTGACCGACGCCTTGAGCGTCACCCTTGTCGAATTGAATACCGATTGGCTGCGCGCCCAGCAGCCCCAGCCTGCCTGGCGCATTTTCCTCGGCCAAAATGGGCTGTGGCTGCTGCTCATCTTAGGGAGCTTTGCCATTTTCCTGTTTGCGGCCAAAAGATAATTTTTGCCCTAGTTGGCCTTCAGCTGGGACATCATGGCACGAGGATCCCAATATGCGCGCAGGCTGGTAATCTTGGCGTTGTCATCGAGGCTGAACAGGTTGATTCCGCTGAACTGGGTCGTGTTACCATTTTTGCCCACCCCTTCTGCCTGCCAATGCACGGCCGCTTCATTCTGGTTGATGTAAACGGCCGTTTCCCGCATGTTTAGTTCAGAAAAAGTCGCCACTATCCCGCCAAAAAAGTTCCGCAGTCCCTCATGGCCGTGAAAAGGGGGCGCCCCGACCGGATCGTGGCTAACGCCATCAGCTGCAAAAACGGCCGTAAATGCCTCAGCGTCTAGGCCACGAATGGCGGCGAAATAGCTGCTTACGGTCTCTTGGATCGATTCTTTGCTCATGGAGTGCTCCTTCGTCAATTGCTCGCAAATTTACCTTAAACAATGCCTTGACGATATTACTGTATTTGGAACGGCCGTCAACCAACTGATCTTATGCACCTCTAACAAAATCGGGGTATGATTACGGCCGTTCCCGGCTAGGTAGCCTGTAGGAACCCAAACACCAAAAAGTTCACAATTTAAAGAAGCAGACGCGCAGTAAAGAAGCGACTCCACGCTGCGCTTCTGCGTTAAATGAAAGGAGAACGCCTAAATGACAACTGCCGAGCAAACCCCTACATCCGATTATCGTTTCAAGACCGAGGTCAAGCAGCTCCTGCAAATCCTTGTCCATTCGCTTTACAAGGAACAGGATATTTTTCTGCGTGAACTCATCTCCAACGCTTCTGATGCCTTGACGCGAATGCAGTTTGAAATGCTCACCAATCGAGACGTCCTCGATCCCGATGCCGAGCTGGCTATCCGGATCGAGATTCCAGAAGTGGGCGAAGACGAGCCGAAGAAGATCATTATTAAGGACAGTGGCGTGGGCATGACCAAGGATGAACTGGTAACCAATTTGGGCACGATCGCCCAATCGGGCGCACGCGAATTCCTGGCCAAACTGGAGGAAAATGATGGGGTCGATCCCAGCGATGTCATTGGGCAGTTTGGCGTAGGCTTCTACTCAGTCTTTATGGTAGCGGACGAAGTGCGGGTTATTTCTCGCAGCTACAAGAAGCGAGCCAAGGCCGCAGCCTGGATTTCTGACGGCAGTGAAGCGTTTCAAATTGAGCCAGCCGACAAGCGTGATCGGGGCACGGAGATGCATATCACCTTGAAAAAAGATGCCGCCGAAATGGCCAGTGAATGGAAGCTCAAGCAAATCATCAAGAAACATTCTGACTTTGTCCGCTTCCCGATTTACTTAGGTGAGGAGCAAGTCAATCAGCAAACGCCACTGTGGCGCAAGCAGCCTTCCCAGGTAGAGGCAGAAGATTACACCAACTTTTACCGTCAAATGACGATGGATTTCGAAGAGCCGTTGACGACCATTCATTTTGCCTCGGATGCACCGGTGAATGTGCGGGCGCTGCTCTTTATTCCCGCCAAGCGTGAACCCAGCATTTTGGCTTCGCGCAAAGAACCCGGCGTGATGCTCTATTCGCACAACGTGCTGATTCAAGAATACTGTACCGATTTGCTGCCCAAATGGCTGGAGTTTATTGATGGGGTGGTCGATTCTGAGGACTTGCCGCTGAACGTGAGCCGGGAAACGGTACAAAACAATCGCCTGATGCGCCAGCTGGGCAAAATGATTAAGGGGCGGGTTCTGCGCGAGTTGAAAAAGCTGGCCGAAAGTGATCCAGAGAAATATGCGCAGTTTTGGGCGGAATACGGCCGTTACTTCAAAGAAGGCACTGCCATCGACCCGACAGCTAAAGACGACGTGCTTCCCTTCTTCCGCTACCATACGTCCAATTCAGACGGAGAACTCACCTCGCTCGACGCATACCTGGAGCGAATGCCTGAGTCCCAGAAAGAGATTTATTACGTGACCGGTGATTCCGTCTCTTCCGTGGCCAACAGCCCTCATTTAGACCCGTTCAAGGCACGAGATTTAGAGGTGCTGTACTGGGTTGAACCCCTGGATGCCCTCATTGCCCCTTCGCTGCAGGCGTATAAAGAAACGCCTTTCAAGAACATTGACGATGCGGACATTGAGTTGCCAGAGGCAGAGGACGCTACCGAGGACGATGGTGAAGATTCTGCG
>CBDUOF010000227.1:0-8698 GCA_965368765.1 uncultured Anaerolineae bacterium
ATCGTCTGATTTTCGTTTACCGCTGAAATCGTTGGCAGTTCGGTGCGTTGCAAAAATAACACGCCAGCTATCACTGTCACTAATAATAGAAAAATCTTTTTTTTGGTCATAATTTATCGCAGTGCTGGCGGTCTGGATCGGTTTTTCCAGTGCTGCCATTTCTGTCTTTATTTTGCTAAATCTATCTCATTTGAAGCTGATCGTAATAATCTTGTCGGTCGTTAACGTAAAGCTGTAGTGCAACATGCCATCTTGCGTAACGGCTGTGGGTGCTGGCGTTGCACTTATCACCCGGCTTCCTTCGGGTAACGTAACGGTGAAAGTCACGATTTCTGAATTTGTCCCTGCCTGTTTCCGTAACAATAGTTGGTAGGTGTGCTGCTCACTGTCCGTTTGCACAACGGTAGGGGGCAGGGAGTAAGTCATGGACGAAATAAGTGATTCAGCTCTGGGAACCATTAGCAGGTTGCTGAAGGTGGTAAAGTCGGCAAATTCGGCGCTGGTTACGGCCGTTTCTTGCCAGGGATTTCCGCTAAGCAAAATGTTTTCCGGGATAACGTGGAGAGTTGAGCTGGTCAATGTGCTTTGGGCAGGAACATAAACCCGCAGGAAGTTAAAGTAACATTGGTCGGCCACTTCCTGGTAAGTGGGTGCGTTCTCATAAGTCGTCTCCTGGATGCAGGGCTGCCCATTGGCGGGATTGGTATGCGTGTAATTAATGGTTAGGCTGGCCTGAGATTGAGCATTTGGTTCTAGCTTCACATCATAATTAATCTGACGCTGAATGTGCATATTGGTTTTGTTAAAACCAACATTCGTGTCCAGCACTAAAAGGAAGTCTTGCCCGGTTGGGTTTTCTAAACGGCCGTCCCAGCCTAGATTCTGCAACACGGCCGTTTCCTGCGGGTCTGTCAAAAAGAGCTGAAGATGGCGAGCCGACAGGGCAAAATGCATATTTTTAATCAGCGCAATCGGATCAACCGATCCAAAATCCGTTTCGATTTTGTTTATAATGGCCGATGAAAAAGTGGATAAGAACGCCTTGCGATTTCTGAACCACTCTTCTGTCGTTTGCCCCTCTTTTATGTTGAACGAATTCCGAAAGCTATCAATCGTATTGTCTGCACTGATTTGAGCGGCACCTGCTTCCACGGTGACAGGGCCCGTGGCTGCAACAAGCAGGGCCATAAATTGTTGATCAATGGCAAAGAGTCCATCAATCTGGGCATCCGGGGTTACCAGCCGGTAAAGCTCGATGGCTTTCCGTGCAGAGTAAGGGAAGTCGGGCCAATAATTGGCGTCTCGCAACAGAAAATAATCTGAGCCCATATGCGTTTGCAGGGGCAGGGGTGGAAGATCATAAGCATCGCGGTCGGCAAAGAGGGCGCCAAGATCATAGCTGCTGGCATCTTGAAAAGCTAAGTCGAGAATCTGACCATCTTCTACGGTCAGCGTGCCAATTCCCGAAATGAATCCACCGGTCGCTCGAATTTCATCCTCATTCTGGGCCAATAACAAATAGGTGCGACGGCCGTTTTGCCCCAGGATATCAGGTAAAATTTGAACCATTGTCAGGCTGTCCTGAGCCAGGGGCAGCCACTCATCCGTCAAGGCAAATAAAGGCTTCAGCCGCTCTGGAAAATCGTCAAGATTGGTAATTGCTGCTCGGGCCATAGCTACGCGCTCCAGCGCCCGGCTGGTCTGGCTTAACCCTTGGCGTGCTTCTGCCAGAGCATTGACCAATTGAGGCAGCTGGGAACTGCCTGATGCGGGGGCTTGCAGAATAACCAGCATCGGCTTGATGCTTTCGATGGCATAAACGGCCGATTCACTCCCGGCATCGGCCATTTCTACGAGCTGTGGCGTGGCCACAAGAAGGGGTCCTGCCTTTGGTACCCAGCCTAAATAGGGGGAAAGTGGCAGTAAAAAGGCGGTTTCATCCTTTATCACCACCACATCATGCCGCATGTCCAAAATCATCGCCTCAGCCATGTCTGGATCTATGTTGCCAAGGCCACTGGCGGCGAGCGTTTGGGCAGTTTCTTGCTGCGCAAGCAACGAGCTGGCGGCACGGCCAATACGCCAGGCTTTAACGCCAAGCCATAGCAGCAACAGGAGACTAATAAGCAAAAGTGCCGTTTTCCAGCGGATTGGCCATAAGGCGAGTCGCTGCTGCCTATGTTGAATCTGATCCGTTTGGGTTGTCACTCAATCCTCATCCTCTGAGCAATCAATTTGAGCAGTTACGTCCTGGTCTAACTGAAAATATACGCGGCAAAAGGGCCGGAATGGCTCGTTTTCTATCTTAAATAAAGCAAAATTATTTTCTGCCAGCGCACGCAATTCTGGATACAACTTTGTAAGATTGAAGCGATACCAGTCCAGAGCAAATAAATCACTGTCGACTAAGATAACGTCTGGTCTTTGCTTTTCAACGTAATGGAAATACCACAGGGTAAAAATATCCGGGTCACCCGAAGTAATCAATACTGCATTCGGTGGAGCCAGGCTTAATACTTGTTCGGCCGGAAGCCGGATATTGTGAATATTTGCACCATTGTAGCTAAATAAGTGTAGCAAAAGCGCCATTCCTGGCAACAAAAGGCCCCAGTTTTTCAGGGGCTTTAATGCGGGTATAAGGCAAAGGCTTACTATTAGCCAGGCGGGCAAAGTGAGGACGATTGAATCTGGCGTGTTGTAAAGGATGGCGTAGGCAACATAGGCAGCGGCCGTTCCCAACAGCAGCCACCAGCGGTTTTGCGGCAAACGGCCGTTCTTTAAGGTCCAGCCGCTAAGGATAAGCAAAGGCCAACCTGCGATGGCCAACTGTCCTGAAAATGTGCCACCCCATGCCGTGAGCCTGGGCCACAAGTCACCTAGGGGCAGGGCGAACTGGTGCGGATAGTAGATTTGAGCCGTTACCAGCCACCACCAGCCTTGCACCGTGGAGGGATCGCCCCAAATGACGGGGCTACCTTGCCGGGCCAGGGCGGGCAGTAAGAGGTAAGGTGACAGACCCAGCAGCGTGCCGACCGCAAATTGCCCCATCTTGCGCCAGGGAGTGCAGGCGATGGCGAGTGGCAGCAGCAAAACAGAGGTTAGATGGGTGGTGAGGCTTAGGCCAAAGAGCAAACCGGTAAGGGAAGACGGCCGTTTCCCCAGCAGGGTCCATAAAAAGGCAGCCACGACTGCCAAATTCAAACTATAGACTTCGGCCACCACGGATTGCTGCCAAACGAGCGGCGAAAAGGCAAAAAGGAAGGCCGGCACGCTGTTGAGGAATCGTTGACGCTTGTTTATTGGCTGTGGTGCAAACAACTGGGTTGTGGCCGTGACAAATGCAGCGGCTATGGCGGTACATAGGGCCGAAAAAAGATGAAAGCGATAAGCAATCGGATCGACAGGTAAGAAGCTGAACAGCTTTCCCAGGAGAATATACGTGGGATAGCCAGGCGGATGGGGAATCCCAAGTGTAACGGCGGCTGTAATGAGTTCGCCACCGTCACCGCTGCTGGCGAACCAGGTTAGATCCGGCACAACGGTTGGCAGATAAAGGAGAAAGACAAGAATGCCTGAGCCAGTAGGATAAAGGAAATTTTGATGACGCAACAGCCAGGACCGCATGAGGCTAGACGCTTCTTCGTGGTTGGGCAATCCCCCAGGCATACCCCACACCCAGGGCCAGCGCCCGCCCAAAGAGCAGCAGCGGCGAGGCAAAACAAACCGCCCGATCTTTGTGCCACGCCTTGAATAAAAAGGGTAGGGTGCTTACCAAAAATAGGAGCAGCAGAATCGTTGTGAAAAGTAAGGCAGGCGGGAAAAGCGGGCTAATGAAAAGGGTGGCGAGCATGAGCCCAACCAGCCCCATTTGCAGCTTTAGCACTTGCGGAGTATGGGAATCTTTTATGGCGCGTTCGGGAAATCGGCGAATGATTTGGGCTTTCCAATAGCCAATCATCACTTTTTTGCGCAGATAGCGCCAAACGGTGTGGCTGTGGCGGTGCTGTACAACGGCCGTCGGCTGAAAAACCATCACGTGCCCCTGCGCAGATAAGCGAAAAGAGAGTTCCTGGTCTTCTACAAAGAAGATACGCTCGTTAAAGCCGCCGCACGTTTTCAGGATAGATGCCCTGTAACCGGCTGAGTAGGTATCGATAAAATCAATTTGTGATTGCTTCCGGAGCAGATCGTATTTGTCTTCATATTCAATTTGTACAAAGCGGGCTACCAGTTCTGGCTGGCTGGTGGCATAGATACCTTTGCAGCCGATAATTGCGGGATCGGTAAACGGCCGTATCATTTCCACCACCCAATTTTCCAGCGGCACACAATCTGCATCCGTGAACAGAATGATTTCGCCTGTGGAGGCCGCTATGCCGCTGTTACGCGCTGCGGCGGCCCCCCGCTTTTTTGTGTGCGTAATGACCTGCGCCCCGGCAGCCTTGGCCAATGCGGCCGTTTGATCTGTGGAGCCATCATTCACCACAATCAGCTCACAGTGCAGATTTGGTGGTAGACGCTGCTGCTGCACGGCTTGCAAACAGGGTCCGATCGTTTGCGCAGCATTAAAGGCGGGAATGATGACTGAAATGAGCATGACTAATTCTTTTGCTCCTGCCACGACCACTTTGATCGTGAAACAGCAATGCCTCCCCAGGCAACTTTTGGCACCAAAATGACGAGATGGTACACAATTGCGTAGCTTACGGTCACTGCGCGGTCGGCCAGCCCCAGCTGTTCCAGAATGAAGATGGCTGCGCCTTCGAATACCCCTAATTCGCCCGGGGTTGTGGGTGGGGTGCTCACCAGGGTGATGCCCCCGTTTAACAGCGTTGCCGCCACAAGCCCAAGGTCAATTGAAAATGCCCAAAAAAGCAGCAAGGGTACAGCAATGGCGGTGAGCACGATCATGACTGAATATCCCAGCAAACTTAAAATGGCTTTGCGATTCCGCAAGCTGGCCAGCCCTTCCAGCCCGGAAATGAACCAGGGGAAAATGCGCTTCTGAATTCCTGAGGGGAACTTCCCGGACATCCAGCGCAATAGGTTTAAGACAACGGCCGTTTGGTAAGCAACAAGGCCGAGCCCTAGCAGCAGCAGCAAGGCCACACCAGCCAATACAAAACTGGAACGGGCAACGTTTTCTGGCAATATGGCCAGTGGAATAAGCAGTAAAAGTGACAGGCCCAGCACGATCAAATCCAGGCTTTTTTCGACGACGACAGTGCTGAGAGCCTGCATTTTACTAAAACTGGTCTGTTGATGAAGGGCATAGACGCGACCAAATTCCCCTACGCGCAAAAAGGGCATAATGCTGTTAACAAACTGGCCCAGCCAAATCGCCCAGATGACGGCCGTAAATGGCACGCGCTCTGCCCCATCAGGCACAAGCAGAACGCGCCACCGCCCTGCTTTTAGGGCGCCGTTAAGGGTGAAGGCGGCCAGGGCAAGGAGTATGAAACGGCCGTCCGCTGCCAGCACAGCCTGCCGAACTGCGGCAAAGCTGATGGTGCGTGATAAAACCCAAACGCCAGCGATGAGTAGAACGGCCGTAAACAGTAAATTGAGCCAGGGCCACAGCCTGCGTCGGCGTACGGCGATCGGGTTGTTTTCAGTTTCAGCGGGAGGGGACACGGGTTGACCCATCAATTGCGACGACGCGTGTACATTAACATGGCGCCATACACAGCAATCAAGAAGATGAGCAGGGTAATGATAAAGCCTGCCCACAAAATAGCTCTATTGCGCGCAAGGCTGCTCTGGCTAATGGGAATAGTGGAATCGGCCGTTTCTGTTTCTGAGGCTGCCTCACTGCCAAGAAGTGCGGCAATGGTTGGTGATGGGGCCGCCACGGTCGGAGCGATGTAACCTTCATCTACGTCTATGGCGGTGAGTGGCGCCACAGTTACCGCAGGGTAGCCACTTTCTGGCTGGCTGGGCGTCGCGGGCGGCGGATATCCTTCCTGCGGCGTTACGGCAGGCTCGGTTTGGGCAACGGCCGAACGAGTCGGCGCGATAAAAATGACAGTTAGCGAGAAAAGGCAGAGAAACCAGATAAACGTTTTTGATATCACAATTTTACTTTTTCGTATTCATGGAAGCTATGAAATTATAAAGTGCCCAGCCGCTAAAGAGCAGCCAAACGGCCGTTTCCCACCAGCGGCTGCTTGTAAAAACTAGGCCGAGCAAAACCAGTAAAAAGCCAAGCCAAAACAGCTGAGCATACGGTGGTTGTTGATTGATTTCAGCCATTGTGCCGGACTTGGTGCGGGACAGCCAATACGTGTAGCTGGACGTAGCCAGCAAGACGGCCGTTCCCAAAATCCATAACCCATTTACCCACATCGTATGCCAATCAATCACGGCGAAAAAGTATAGCATATGTTAAAATCGCCACAACCCAATCGCCTATGATAATCGGCTCGGTTTCAAAGATTACGACGTAAAAATAGGAGCCAGCCGCCAGGACTGGGCATTAGTTCAGGCAATAATAAGGAAGAAAGAATGGCCAAAAAACGATCCCGCTACGTGTGCAAAAATTGTAACCGCGTGACCGCCGCCTACGTAGGTCGCTGCCCTAAATGTGGCGAATTCGACACGATGGTAGAAGAAGTGTTGGTAGAGGAGGTACCTGCCAGCAAGCGAAATCGACGCGCCGTGGGGCAGAGTGACAGCAAGCCACAGCGTTTAGCCGACGTGACTTCAGATGGCTTTGACCGATTGCCACTCCCCTTGCCTGAATTTTCACGCGTGTTGGGAGGCGGAATTGTGCCAGGTTCGCTGGTGCTGGTGGGTGGCGACCCGGGCATTGGTAAATCGACCTTGCTGCTGGATGTTGCCGCACTGGCTGCCAATGCCCACGGCACAACGCTGTATATCTCTGGCGAGGAGAGCAGCCGACAGATAAAGATGCGCGCCGATCGGCTGGGCATTACGGCCAACGATCTTTTTCTGGTCACAGAAACAAAACTACAAGCGATATTGAACCACGTGGAAACACTGCAGCCGACGCTGGTGATTGTAGACAGTATCCAAACCACGTTTGCTGAGGATTTAACGTCCGCAGCGGGCAGCGTGAGCCAGGTTCGCGAATGTGCTAGCCGGTTTCAGGAACTGGCCAAGACCTCTGGCATTAGCATCTTTTTGGTGGGGCATGTCACCAAAGAGGGCACCATTGCCGGACCTCGGGTACTGGAGCATATTGTGGACACCGTTCTATATTTGGAAGGAGATCCGTTCCATCGCTACCGCCTGCTGCGCAGCGTGAAGAATCGTTTTGGCGCGACCAGCGAGGTGGGCGTGTTTGAAATGGTAGAGAAGGGCATGGTCGAGGTGTCGAATCCGTCGGAAGCGTTTTTGGCTGAGCGACAGATCAACGCGCCTGGTTCTGCCATTGCAGTGACAATGGAAGGGACGCGCCCGCTTTTGGTAGAAGTGCAGGCGCTGGCCAGCTCCACCACGTTTTCTAACCCGCGCCGCACGGCCAATGGGGTTGACTACAATCGACTACTGCTGTTAACGGCCGTTCTTACCCGGCGCGTGCGCCTAAAGTTGCATGACAAAGATGTCTTTGTCAACGTGATTGGTGGTTTACAAGTAGATGAACCCGCAGCAGATTTGGCGATTGCCGTGGCCATTGGCAGCAGCGTACGCGACGAGGCCATTCATGCCGATATGGCTTTTGTTGGGGAAGTGGGGCTAAGCGGTGAACTGCGTGCCGTAAGCCAGCTGGAAGCCCGACTAAAGGAAGCGGTGAAGTTGGGCTTTAAGCGCTGCGTTATTCCCAAATCAGCGCAGCGTCGCCTGACCGAACCGCCCAAGGGACTGGAATTGGTCGGCTGCCGTAATTTGGCCGAGGCAATGAAGGCTGCCTTGATTAGCAAATAAAAATAGGTCTCGCGGACAGGTCATTTGGCGGATCTTGCATTCTGTCCGGTTAGAGAACCTGATACATCTTGCATTAATCCGACAAGACCAAATATCTAATCTTCTACGTACAGCAGGCTGTTAAAGCCACTGTAGCCATCCCACACCTTGCGCGGGTTGACGGGATCATCCAGCCAGTCATTCTCATCACGCAGATATTTGTAAGCGTAACGGCCGTTTGCCAATCGCGGTATGACAAGACGCCACACCCCTTCTTCTATTTGTTCCGCGTCCGGCGTGCTTTGCCAGCCATCCCAACTGCCCAACAAGCGAACCCGACTTGCACTGTGATCGTGCAGAAGAAAGGTGATTTCATCCGCTGAGATTGAGGGAATGGATATCCAGTCGTCCAGGCTGCTGTGCTTGTGGAGCAGGGCGGCGGCTACGGCCGTTCCTGGCGTGAGCGCCCCAGCCCCCTGACGTTCCTGGGAGACATTGGGAATGGGTGTGGCGGTTTGCTGCAAGATTTGGCGAATTAGCGGGGGCGTAATGTCTGGGTTGGCTTCCAGCATGCAGGCGACCGTGCTGGCGACCAGCGGCGCGGCAAAGCTGGTGCCATCAACGTGCTGGTAGTGGGGGGTAATGAGCTTGAGCTGCCAAATGCGCTCTTCAATTGGCCCATAGCCTCGATAGTGGAACAGGAATTTGGCTTCCCAGGCAACGGCCGTTTCTGGCAATATCGGTGCGGCGAGCCAGATGCTGGGGGCAACCAGTTCAGGCTTAAAGGCGGCATCCACTCCGGAGCCGTAGTTGCTCTGCCAGGCGACGTCAT
>CBDUOF010000228.1:0-8670 GCA_965368765.1 uncultured Anaerolineae bacterium
CCGTGCCGCTGTTCTTCAATATTCATTCTGACCGGGTCTTTGAACCGGATAAACTTACCCTAATGCGCTCGATTGCGCTGGTGATGGGAGCTGCCTGGCTGGTCAAATTTGTCGATTTGCGCCAGTGGACGCAGGTATCCCGTTTGCATTGGCGCGATGAGGATGCGGTTTGGCGGATGCCGTTTTTGCTGATTGTGACGCTGCTGGCCCTGGTTTATATCGTCTCGGCGCTGTTTTCGGTGACGCCCAGCGTAAGCTGGGCGGGCTCTTACCAGCGATTGCAGGGAACGTATACCACGCTGGCCTACATCGTTATTTTTGGCACGACGATTGCCACGATGCGCACCCGCGCGCAGGCACGACGGCTGGTAACGGCCGTTATCATCACGAGCATCCCTGTTGCCTTTTACGGCCTGCTGCAACATTTCGATTTAGATCCGCTCCCTTGGGCGGGTGACGTCACCGATCGTGTGGCGGGGCAGATGGGCAACGCCATCTTTATTGCGGCGTACCTCATCATGGCGGTGCCGCTGACCGTGGCGCGAATCATCGCTTCGTTTAGCAGCATTTTGTCTGATGACGAGCTGTCTGGCGCAGACGTGATGCGCTCGTCGGCCTACATTTTTACCGTGGCGATTCAGCTGATTGCCATCTATTGGTCGGGCAGTCGAGGCCCGTGGCTGGGATTGGGAGCTGGGCTGTTTGCCTTCATTTTGGTGGTGCTGGTAGGGCTGCGCAATGCGGCTTCGGAAAGCGGCCGTTTCCAGGTGAAGGAAGCGGGCATCGGGGCGTTGTTTGTCTTGGCGGGAACGGCCGTTGCCTATACCGTCATCCTTTTGATTTTGAATGGACTTACTGGAGCCGGGCAGCTGGCCAGCCTGGCCGGACCAACTGCTTCGTTTGTAGCGTTTGTTGCGGCCGTCGGCTTGATCATCGTTGCTATGTTTGTGCTGGTGGCGGCGCGGCGTGGTTGGCGCTGGCTTTGGTTTAGCTGGATCGTAATGGCGCTGCTGCTGGCAATTTGGCTGGTGCTGTTTAATCTCCCGGCGGAAAGTACCGAAAAGTATGCAGAGACGCCCGTTTTTGGAGGCGTGTTCAACACGCTCAATGAGTGGCGCGAGCTGCCCCGCATCGGTCGACTGGGGCAGGTGTTGGAAGCCGATACCGGCACGGGACGGGTGCGAACGCTCATTTGGGAGGGCGCCCTGGAACTCATGCTGCCCCATGAGCCAATTGTGTTCCCAGACGGCCGTACCGATACGTTCAACTTTTTGCGCCCTGTCATTGGCTATGGACCAGAGTCGATGTATGTGGCTTACAATGGATTCTATCCGCCCGAATTGGCCACGCTGGAAGCGCGCAACGCTTCGCCAGATCGGTCGCATAACGAAACATTTGACACGCTTGTCATTACCGGGCTGGCGGGCTTTTTAGTGTGGCAGGCCTTGTATCTAAGCGTTTTTCTGTATGGTTTCCGCTGGCTGGGTGTGTTGCGCAGTCGATTTGAGCGTAACTTACTGATTGGACTTTGGATCGCGGTGGGGCTGATAACGGCCGTTGCCTTCACCTTATGGGGTGGGGCTGTCTACATTGGCGTGGCATTGCCGTTTGGCTCCATTGTGGGGCTGGTGCTTTACCTTATTTATTACGCCCTCTTTGCCGACACTTCGGCCGATACCTCTGCCGATGAGGCGCAGCCTTTTGCTGCTGACCGATTGCTGGTAGTGGCGCTGGTCGCGGGTATTTTAGCCCATTACATAGAGATTCACTTTGGGATTGCGATTTCTGCCAGCCGAGTGCACTTTTTTCTATATGTGGGGCTGCTTTTCTTCATTACTTACTGGTTGCCCCGTCAGCAGGCTTCAACGTCGGTTTCCGAAGATGCACCCGTTGCAGCCAGAGGTAAACGGCGTCGCGCTGCCAGGTCCGCCGCCCCGGCATTTTTTGCGGGCTGGAGTGGGCCAGTGCTGCTCTACAGCTTCATGCTGGCCTTAATCATAGGCATAATTGGCTACACCTTTACCACCTTCTCCCAACCGCCGGACCTGGTGTTGGAGAGCGTGGCAGATTTAACGGCCGTTGATATTTTTAAGCAAAGTCTGTTTGTCAACGTCAAGCGGGATTTTGTCGAATCGCCCTTTATCTATCTGATGCTGGTGCTCACCTGGAGCCTGGGCTTGCTGATTTCGGTGAGCGAGATGTTAAAGGACGGCGAGTTAAAGATACCAGCCGTGGCTCAGGAAACTGCCAAAGGGCAGCGCAATGCGGCTGCAATCTCCTTCCTGGTGATGGGCGTCGCGGCCATTTTGTACCGTTTGCTCATTCCGCTGCCGCTCGATGCCAGCGCTTCGGCCTTGCTGGGCCAAACCTTGCTCTGGATGTGGGGTGCTCTGTGCTTGTGGTCGGGTGGGAACTTGCAGCTGCGCTTCACAAAGAATGACCGCTTGTTTGCCGCAGGCGTGGCGGCTGCCGGGCTGCTGTTTGCCCTGCCGGTGATTGTCGGTGGTGGCTTTTTGGCCGGTCTGATTACGGCCGTTTTCAGTGGTGCCATGCTCTACTTGCTGTGGGATCCCACCTGGCGCAATCTGCTTACGCCGGTGGCTATCATGGCTGCGGTCTCATTTGGACTGGGGCTACTTTATACCCTGTTTCAGGCCAATTTACTGCGCTTCTCGCTGCTGTACCGTGCCTACGTGCCGCAGCCGGAAACGGTGGATCAATTGTTCGGCTATTTGATTGATGAGGCCGCTCAGGCGGCTGGCTTTTTGACCTACTTTTATCTTTTTGTTTTGGGCCTCATGCTGATTGCTGCCTTTGTGCTGGGCGCCAGCAAAAAGCCTCGGCTGCGCCAGGGCGGCTCAGCCGGTGCATATGGGGCGTTGGGGGTGTTGGCGGTTACGGCCGTTTGGCTCATTCTCACCACCAATTTGCGCGTGATTCAGGCTGATATTGTTTACAAACGGGGTCGCTTTTTTGACAGCGAGGCCGCAGCAACTGGGGAGTTGACCAACTGGGACAGCGCCATCGCGATCTACCAAGACGCTATCAACCGCGCTCCGCAAGAAGATTTTTACTACCTTTTCCTGGGACGGGCCTATCTGGAGCGTTCAAATCTTACGTCTGATTTGGCAGAACAGGATCAACTCCTCTCTGAAGCGGAACAGCAGCTGTTCAATGCACAAAAAATCAATCCGCTCAATACCGATCATACGGCAAACCTGGCGCGGCTTAATACCCGCTGGGCTGCCGTTAATGCAGATGAGACGGCCCGAAATGAGCATTTGCTGGCCGCCGAACAATATTATAGAAGTGCCCTCACGTTGAGTCCGCAAAACTCGGTCATCCGCAATGAATACGCCCGGTTGGTGCTGGTTCAGGGGCAGGGCTGTGAAGCAGGTCTGGCAATTTACCAGGAGTCGGCCACGGTCGATCCGTTTTATGCCGATACCTTTTTTGCCTGGGCCGATGCGGCGATTAACTGTGCCACAACTGCCGAGGAGCCAGAAGCGGAGCTCTTTTACGCACAAGGGGTTGATGCCCTGACGCAGGGATTAGCGCTACAGCCAGAAAACCCCCGTGCCTGGGTGCGTGCCGGGCAGATCTACCAGCAAATTGGACAATATGAGGCCGCCATTGATGCCTACGATCAGGCGCTGCTGATTGATCCCAACGAGCAGGAGATACCCGCCTGGAATGTGAAATATCTGCAAGCGCAGACGTATCGCGACCTGGGCGATTTGGTGCAAGCGGAGGCGTTGGCCACTGAGGTGCTGCAAATTGGGCCACCAGAGTTTCAGGGTGAGATCCAGCTCTTTATTGAGCAGCTCCAGCCAGATGCAGCTGCCCCTGTCTCATTGGGGGAAGGGGAACGGCCGTTGGCCACTGTCCCTCTCGCAGAACGCAACAACTATTACTCAGAGTATCCAGATTTCCGGATCGATCAGTCCAAAAGTTACGAGGCCGTGATCTTGACCAGCCAGGGAGAAATGCGCCTGCGACTTTTCCCGCAAGAAGCCCCCATTGCGGTCAACAGCTTCATCTTTTTGGCTCAGCAAGGTTACTACGATGGCACAACGTTCCATCGGGTTATTGCTGATTTTGTGGCCCAGGGGGGCGACCCAACCGGTACGGGTGGTGGTGAACCGGGCTATCGCTTTACCGACGAAGTAGACACTGGATTGACCTTTGATCGTCCTGGCCTGCTCGCTATGGCAAACGCAGGGGCCAACACAAACGGTGGGCAATTCTTTATTACATTTGCACCTCAGCCCGCCCTAAACGGCCGTCACACGATCTTTGGAGAACTCATTTCTGGAGAGACCGTACTGCAAAGCCTCACCTTGCGCGACCCGGAGCAGGCCCCAGACTTTGAAGGAGATCGAATCATCCGTATTGACATTATTGAGCTGGAAAGCGAATGACAACCGTGAATATTGCTCAGCCACCGTGCCGCTTCAGTCAACGGTTAATCGTCAACTAGCTATGCGTACGGTTATTGCCATCTTCCTTATGGCTCTCTCCATTACGGCGTTGAGCATTCCCTGGGTGCGTCGGCTGGCAATTCGCACTGGCTTCGTCGATAGCCCCGCACAGCGCAAGCTGCACAGCACGCCCATGCCAATGATGGGAGGGGTGGCTATTTTTGGCGGCGCCATATTAGCCGTCATTGCATTTGTGCCTCAGTTTCCCGATACGGTCGCGGGCGTTCTGCTGTCGCTAACGGTCGTGGCACTGGTCGGCCTGCTGGACGATCGTTACGGGCTGCCTGCCTGGGCCAAGCTAACTGGACAATTTGTGGGCTTCCTGATCTTGGCACTTTTTGACATTCGTGTGAAGCTGCCTTTGCCCGAACTGATTAATTACGGGATCACCTTTTTGTGGCTGGCGGGCATTAGCAATGCAATTAATTTTTTGGACAATATGGATGGCTTGAGCGCCGGGGTGAGTGGCGTGGCGGCAGCATTTATCATGCTGCTGGGACTGCAAAACGATCAATTTTTGGTGTCTGGCCTGGCAGCGGCCGTTTTTGGGGCAACGGTTGGTTTTTTGCGCTTCAACTTTAAGCCAGCCCAGATATTTATGGGTGACGCGGGGTCGCTCTTTTTAGGCTTCTTGCTGGCACTCCTGGGCTTGCAGCTGCGCTTCCCGGCTAACAGCAGCTTTGTGACCTGGATGGTGCCGCTGTTTATTCTAGCCGTGCCCATTTTCGACACGACGCTGGTGGTGGTATCGCGACTGCGGCGTGGCGTTAGCCCTAACACGGCTGGCAAAGATCATTTAAGCCATCGGCTGGTGCGGCATGGCTTTAGCCAGCGTGAGGCGGTACTACTGCTTTATTTGCTGACGGGTGCGGGAGGCATGGTGGGGGTGTTTATTACGGAAGCTACCATTTTGGAGGGGTACCTGATTTTTGTGACGGCCGTTTTGCTCGGCGGCGTAGCAATTTGGCAGTTGGACAGGCCAGCCTGATTTAAGTAGACGAATTGTAAAGTCATCCCAAAAGTTCCTGTGAGTTCCATCAGAAAATGGTGCAATCGTGGCGGTTCCGTCGAGTCTGGGCACGCGTTGCGTGGTATGGTTTGCTTGGCTGTATTTGCCTGTGGTTTTGCATCGAAAGTTTTATCCGAGGAATCTGCCCCATGTCTTTTGATTGGCAAACAGAAGAAGATAATGATTGGAATGAACAGGCGTGGCAAGAAACGCCAGTGACGGCCGTTTCGCGAAAACCCCCCTGGCTTACAATTGTACTCGTGGCGATCATGATATCGGTAGCTGGCGCTATTGTTTTTCGGCAGGTCAACAGGCGCCTCGAGGTGGCTACCTCTTCAGCAGAATCAGATATTTTTGCGGCGCACAATCTTATTAGTCGTGCTGCAGCCAGCCGGGATGCCGCTTTGGGGAGGGCCGTGCTTTCAGGAAGAGATGTAGGCTGGAGCCATGCCCAGAGTGAAATGATGTTGTCGGGCTTGCTCTATGAGCATCCTGGTTTAGGATTACTGTTGCCTGAGGGCGAGGCAGCGTTTGCCCCACTTTCCGGGGAGGATGAGCGGCTGTTGGCGCTTGAATTAGACCCGGATTTAAGCGGAGCTGAGCTGCTGTATGTCCGCGACTATGTGGCGATGACAGAAGAGGGCTACCGTCAGATAACTTTGCAGCAAACGGCCGTCTACCGCCGAGGTGAAACGCGTTGGCTGCTTTCCCCGCCTGAAGAACCGTTTTGGGGTGAGTGGCAAACAGTTGAAATGGACAATCTCACAATTATTTATCCTGAACGGGATGATGAATTGATGCAGGAACTTGCCCCCGATCTGCAATCGTTGCTGACAGAAGCCTGTAGTGCCTTGCCTGAGTTGACTTGCAGCGCGCAAACGGCCGTGCAGCTCCGCTTTGATACCCATCCAGAAAGCTTATTGGAAGTGGCCGAGCCCGCGAATTTATACGATAACAATCTTCGCCTCAATTTACCGACGCCAACGCTCGTTGGTCTGCCTATTGACCAGGACGGTTACGAGGCCCTGCTTTTGGGCTATGGTGCAAATTTATTGTCTGCGATCATCGGGCAAGGCGTCGCTTATGAGTGCTGCCAACATGCGCCTATCTTTCAGGCCATTATGACCTATCAATTGAGTGAATTGGGGTTGGCAACATGGCCTGTAACCCAGGAAGTGCAGAAAGCGCTGGCCGATGGTGGTGTCCATACCGACATGATGTTCCCTTACTGGAGCAGCCAAGATTTCCACATTTTGAATGGTGAAGATAGTTGGGAGCTGTTTGGCTTTGTAGATTTTTTACTAAAGCAGTACGCTACCGAGCAAACGCCGTACGCGATGTTGATGCAATTGGGTCAATCAAACGCTTATCAATCGTGGTTAGAAAACTTGTCAACCGTCTCAATAGACAATCCTTTTGGAGATGGTCGTGGTTCGATTTCCCGCGATTGGTGGTTTTATGCGATGACGCAGGCTGAAACAACGGTCGTTTCCGAGCAGCCCTATCCCTTGCCCGCTCAGGATTTACAGGTTAGCTGCGTAAGCAATCGTGAATCAGGTAGTTCTGGGCAGACCCAAACCTCGTTGTATCGCTATGTGTTAAACAGTGAAAGCTGGCTGGAAGAGATTGCCTATCCTGGCCTGGCGTTCTTTAACCCGCTGCCGCAGGATGACGGCGTCATTTTGCAGCTAATGGAGGTGTCAGAACAGCAGCTGTGGCAGACGCTGTTGTGGCGTGACGGCATTGGGGTGGACATGATGGGTGGAGAAGACAGTTTTTCAATTTCTTTGGGGCAGATGGATCCAAACGGCCGTTTTCTGCTTACGTTTGCTGGTGATGATATTGATGCAGATGAGGGTTTGCCAGGTCAGATGCGGCTGATCGACGTAGCCAGCTGTTTGGACGATGCCTGCGGCAGCACTGCCTTAGAGGGCACACCGTACTGGTCACCAAATGGGCAGAAAATGTTGCTTTCCGAGACCAGTCTCTTTGAGAGCGCCCAATATCCGGTCGACGGCCGTTTGATATCTCTCAATCCTGGCGGATTGGATCAGGCAGCCGCGATTTGGCTAAGCAGTCGGCCAGCTGATAAGGAAGATGCAACCGAAGTGGGAAAGGGGCTATCTCCATTTTGGATTACCAATGAGCTTTTTGGTTATATTCGACCGGCGTCTGCTGATGGCTTCTTAACGTTTCAGGAACTGGTGGTTTTATCGACCGACACGCTGGAATCAGAAGTCCTCATGAAAACGTCTGTTTTGCAAACATTATTGCCAGAAAAAAATCTTCGCTCGCCCCTGATTATGCGCTATGCGATGGCCCATCCCACCGATACCAATCGCATACTGCTCATGGTTTCCACAGCAACCGAGGCTCAGGATGGCTACCTTTTCCAAATCGATCGCCAAAGCCAGGAAGCCGACCTGCTCTTTGCTGTCGATTTTTTCCGTGGGGAACATTCTCTGGGCTTTTCGCCAGACGGCCGTTTCCTGGTGGCAACTGGTGCCTGGTGGCACGAAACGGACATTCGCAACGGACCGTCTCCTTTTGGTGCGCTACTCCTGTATGACTTTGAAACGGGCGAACAGCAAACTATTATCAACAACAACAACAACCTCTTCCCCGCGTTCACCTTCGATTGGTCCCAGGATGGCAACTGGCTGGCGTTTGTTCGTGACAGCAATGTCATCAGTCTCGTTGCCCCTGGCAATAACTATCAGCAAATGATTATTCATGATGTGGGCAACTGCACCTCACTTGCCTGGATCAATCCACTGCGGTCAGATTAATTCGGGGTATAATCCTGCAATGAGTAAGCAAAAAGTACGGCAGCAGTTTGGCGCCAATGCCGCAGCCTATGCCATCAGTTCGGTTCATGCCAAGGGAGATAGCCTGGCTCGTTTGGTTGCAATAACCCAGCCACAGCCCGATTGGCAACATTTGGATGTGGCTACAGCAGCCGGGCATACCGCCTTCGCCTTTGCGCCTTTCGTAAAGCACGTAACTGCTACGGATCTCACCCCAGAAATGCTTGCCATTGCCGCCGATTTGGCCGAGAAAAAGAAGCTTAGCAACCTGACGTTTGAGCAGGCAGATGCGGAGAACCTGCCCTACGAAGCGGAACAGTTCGACCTGGTCACCTGCCGTATTGCGCCACATCACTTCCCAAGTATTCAGCAG
>CBDUOF010000229.1:0-8667 GCA_965368765.1 uncultured Anaerolineae bacterium
ATTCAAAGACGGCTTCAGGGTGGAGTTGGATATCGTAGACACCAATGGCAAAGCCCGGGCCGTGAATGGACAACGAGCCGTTGGTTGGATTTTCAACGGTTGTGCCATGAACCAAGACTGTATAGAAGGTGTCATCTGGTTCTTCAAACGGAATGGTAATGCCTGGTGGGACATCTTTACCCAATCCACCCAGATAATGCTCAAGTTCAGCGCTGGGTATTTCTTGGAAAAACTCATTAGTGTGTGGGGCGGCACCGGTTCGCTGGCCATCAGCATTGACAACCATAAAGGCACCTTCACCAGTGTATTCAATTTCAAAGGTACCGGCTATGGTGCCTGTGGCAGAAGCCGCACCGGTCGTTAAATTGGCGGTTGCCGGGAACGTTTCACCGTTGCAGAAGGGGCAAGCGAAATATTCGCCAGCAGGCTTATCGCGCAGGTTTAGCGGAATAAGACGCAGATTCCCGGAAACGGCCGATCCTTCATAAAGACCTTCATCCTCGCCGGGGGTTGCCGCAGTGGAGTAGGTCCAGGTGTCATTTTGGGTGTTAACGGTGATATATTGGCGCTGATTGGGGTAGTTATTGTCATAGACAAGAATGCGGGATTCAGTTGTGCTTACCTCTTCAACGCCAATAACAGCGATGGAATGCCCATCCTTCCAATCGGACGAATCAAACTTATCGAGATTTTTTGTGATAAAAATAGCTGCCGTATAGCCGACGGGTGAAGCACTGTTGAAGTCTGTCTTTATGGTATCCAACAGTACCTTGGGTGTACCCGTTATATGTTGAGTCCAAAGGAAATCCTGCGTCATAAAGTAACGATGGATGTAATGTTCAACAGACTGACCAGGGAAAGTCAGGTCGTTGGTAACAGTTGCACCAGACTGGAACGTAGACGGCGTGCTGTATTGGTTATACGCTAATGAATTAAAAAGGCGCAGGCTGGTCACCGCCATGCCGTCACAGTGTCCACCAGTTGGTGATTTAAGGGCATAGTTTGTTAACCATTGCTTGGCAGGCGCGGTCAGTTTGCAATCTGCGGCTGTGGTACCTGTGTCACAAGCAACGGGGCCGAACAGTTCAAATACATCGCTGGCGCTCAGGTCGTCATCGTTTAAGGGCGAAGTGCTGCCGTAGTTTTCAAACTGGTAGCCATTTACCGTAACATCAAATGGCGTGCCGTTACTATTCTTGTAGGAGGCAACCACAGTGCCTTTCGCTTCAACTTTGGTATTTACAGTGCCAATGGCAGAACCGTTGTTTGTGTCAAAAAAGTTGAAGCTGCCGTTTTCAATGACGGTGCCAACAGCAAGGCCGCTGTTCGCTTGCGCCGTCCAGGTAACTGTCTGGGAAGAGTTGGCAGCCAGGCTATCGATGTGAAATTCAACGTAATCTGGATCAGCATCAACGAGCGACCCGCCGCTGACATAGCTGGTATTTGTGGGCAGGTCGTTCCAGAACCAAAAATCTGTCACCGCACTATTCGACGTGTTCTTGACGGTCAACTGATAAGTGAGGTTTTCGCCAGCAACCACGTAAGTTGGCCCGCTTGCCCGCAATTCCAGGGGTTTAGTTTGGGCGTAAGCAACTGAGGAAGAACCAGAGGCAGCCAGGAAGATGCCTCCCATGAGCAGCATTGTAACGAGGGTAAGCATTACTTTTTTGAGTAAGGCTTTTGATTTAGCAAACATTGTTTCTCCTATTAGGTATATGAGCCAATAAATATCGTCAAACTTGGCTCTAACTTCAACAAATCACAAGAAGTCCAATATCCTGTTTCAGTTTCATTTCTAGAATTTGCTTAAGCTTTTCAAATCTGGGCTAGGTGTGTTTTGAATTGGTCTATTATCTTAAGATTAATCCTCCTTTTCCTTTGCTATAATCTGTTTATGTCCTTGAAGTTCCATTAATTCCGTTCTCAGAACCGTTAACAAGGCTTCTATATCCACAAAGCCCAGGTGTCTGTCCAATGTTGGTATCTCCAAAATATGGCGTACGCTCATGGTTTGGGAGAGTTGGCTGTATTCTGCCTGGCTGCGGATGATGAAGGTGCAGTTGAACACGGAATTTGTGATCATAGATGTAGCATAGTTGCCTTGCGCAAATAAAACGTGAATCAAACGCAAATGAGGAGTATATGACACAGTTTTTACGGCTAAATTTGTTAGGGACACCGCAAATTTTGATAGGCGATCAGCTGGTGACAGGTTTTGCCACGACTAAGGCGCAGGCCTTGCTCTTTTACCTGGCGGCTTCGGCAAAAGCAGAGGCGGCCCAGCCTGTGCACCACAGCCGGGATGCAGTGGCTACGCTGCTGTGGGGGGAGATGACCGACAAAAAGGCCAAACAGAATCTGCGAACGGTGCTGTCTGACTTGCGCCGAACGGTTGGTGAGCATTTGCTCATTGATCGGCAGTTGATTGCTTTTGACCACACGAGTCCGTATTGGCTCGACGTGGCGGCGCTGCGCCGCGATCTCTCCTTAACGCCTTCTTCTGAGAATCTGAGCGTGCGGCAAACGGCCGTTTCCCTTTACCGTGGTGAATTCTTGAGCGGTTTTAACGTTTCCAATGCCCCCGAATTTGAAAGTTGGATGTTAGACCAGCGACAAAAGCTGCACATCCTGATGGTGCAGGCCTTATTTACCCTGGTCAGTGACCATATCGAGCGCGAAGACTTTGCCGCAGGGCTTGTCGCGAACCATCAGCTGCTGGCGCTGGAGCCGTGGTCAGAACCCGTCCACCGGCAGCAAATGCTGCTGTTGGCTCACCAGGGCGAGCGAAGCGCGGCGCTGGCTCAGTTTGAAGCATGCCAGCAAATATTGGCCCAGGAATTTGGCGTGGCGCCTCTGCCAGAAACGATAGCCCTTTATGAGCAGATTCGAGCGGGGGTGGCACAGGGGCAGCGGGAAGCCGACAAGGAGCAAACGCCTCTGCCCGACCGGGACCGCCCGCGAACGTCGGAGGCAACAAAATTGCCTTCAGGGCCTGTTGAAGCCCCTATTGTTTTGGTAAATGAGCGCGAGCTGCCCCAGCGAGTCAAGCTTTTTGGGCGAGAGAAAGCGCTGAGCAGTCTGCAAAAGTGGGTCTGCCAGGACGCCTGTCGGCTAGCCGGAATCCTGGGTATGGGTGGCCAGGGAAAAAGCACCCTTGCTGCTGCGTTTGTTCGCTCACTTGCAAAACCGGACAAAAGCGCCGCATTGGGAAATGAAGCGGCTGGGGGCAGGTTCCAAAAGATTATTTGGAAGTCGCTGTTGAATGCCCCTCCGTTGGCTGAAGTGATGCAAGAATGGTTTTATCTCCTGTCCGGGCAAACTGTGATCACGCTGCCAGACAGCCTGGATCAGCAGTTTAGCCAATTGCTCACCTATTTGCGTGAGCAGCGAACGTTGTTGGTTCTGGACAATCTGGAGAGCATCTTGCTGGGAGACGGCCGTAGCGGCACGTTTCGGCCCGGATATGAAGCGTATGAGCAGCTGCTGCGCCATTTGGCAGTCGGTCAGCATGATAGCTGCTTGCTGTTTACCAGTCGTGAACTGCCGCAAATCTTAACGGGTCTGGAGGAAGACACGGCGGCTGTCCGATTTTTGTCTTTACCAGGGCTGCCTGCGGACGCAGGGCAGCAGATGTTAGCTGAGCGGGGCGTCGCTGGCGGTGCCGCCTTGCTTGGCGATTTGGTACAGCATTATTCTGGCAATCCGCTGGCGCTTAAACTGGCGGCCGAGACCGTAGACGGCCTGTTTGCCGGCAGCATCAAGGCCTTTTTGCATGCCGATGCCCGTATTTTTGACAATATTCGTGACGTGCTCGACCAGCAATTTGCTCGCCTCTCTACGCTAGAGTATGAGCTGATGCTCTGGCTGGCGGTTGTGCGTGAACCTGTCACGTTTGCAGAGCTGCGGCTGCTGTTTGCGAAACCACCCACAACCCGGCAAGTGCTAGAGGCAATGCGTTCACTGCAGCGCCGTTCACTGCTGGAACAGTTTGACGGTCGTTTTGGGCTGCAAAATGTGGTCATGGAGTACAGCACAGAATTGCTGATTGACCGCGTTGTTGGTGAGTTAATTGATAATTCGGCCGGGACTACACCGTCGGACGGCGTGACACACCTGAATCGCTTCGCCCTTGTTTTGGTCCAAACGAAAGCGTATGTGCGGGCAACCCAGACGCGCCTGCTCCTGAAGCCCGTCATTGCTCAGCTCAAGGCGCAATTGGGTGTTCTGGGGGCTGAAAGGCAGCTGAAAATGGTGTTGGCACAGCTGCATGCCGAACTGCCAGCCCCTGGGTATGCTGCCGCCAATTTGCTCCATTTAATGCTGCATGCTGGCGTGGAACTTCGCGGTTATGACTTTTCTGGCCTCTATCTACGGCAGCTTTATCTGCGCGGCGTCAATCTTCCTCAGATAAATTTTGCCGGTGCCGAGATTGTAGAAAGCGTTTTTACGGAACCATTTGGTATTGTGAACACAACCGTATTTAGTCCGGACAACCGTTTTGTGGCGGCAGGCACCAACGAGGGCACCATCTACATCTGGCGAATGGCAGATCAGCAGCTGGAACGCGTCATTCAAGCCCATTCCAAAGCAATTGATGTTCTGGCCTTTGCCCAGCGGAAGACGGCCAGTGGCGAGCAGCAGCTTCTGCTGGCCAGCGCCAGCAACGACGGCCGTCTTGGCGTGTGGGGGCTTGCAGAGCGAAAACCAGACCGCTGGCACCTCTATTTGACAGCGCCGGAACAGGGAACAATGAGTTTTGTGGCGGCAAACGGCCGTTTCATCACAGGCATCAATGCCGAAGGGCAGGTTTTTGTTTGGGACATTGCTGATTTGGAACGGCCGTTCCTTATTAACACCTATGCAACCGCCGCAACGCGATTCGGGCTGATGGGCTACAGTGATAATGGGCAACTTGTTGCTGTGGGTAATCGGAATGGTATGGTGCAGATCCACCATGCCCAAACCGGCGAGCAACTGCATCAATTCAGGGTCGGTCTGGAAATACCATCCTCCCTGGCCTTAAGTGAGGATGGTCGGTTGTTGGTCGTTGGCGGGAAGTATGGGCAGCTTGGCTTGTGGCGTATCTCGCACGATGAGGTGCAGCCAGTGGGCCAGACGTTTCTAAGAATAACCAAGGCATCGATTGATGCAGTTGCTATTAGCCCGGATGGCAAAAAATGTGCCACAACCCACGGCGTTGGCGACCAAACGGTGCGACTGTGGTCAATTGACCCAGAAGCCGGTTTGCAGTTGGAGCAAACGATGTCGGGGCATACGCATATTATTTGGTCAGCGGCATTTAGCTCACAGCCGTTGACAGATAGTGAGGTTTTGGGCGTAGGGCGACCACTTTTGGTGACGGGCAGCAGCGACCAAACGGTTCGCGTCTGGGACGTAGAAACGGGGCAATCTCTGTATACGCACCATGGACAGCCACGTGCCCTGAGCACGCTTGCCATTCACCCGCTTTCTGAACCACCTGGCAAAAACGAATGGCTTTTGGCGGCTGTTGGGTATGATCATCAAGCGCATTTGTGGCGGGGGCACGGGCATGAGGCGGGGCCAGAATGGCGTACCTTGCTTGGTTCAGAGGGGGCACTCTACGGCGCTGCGATTAGTCGAGACGGCCGTTTTCTCGCTACGGCCGGCCATGACAAGCTGGTCTATTTATGGGATATTGCCAACGGGCAGCTGCGCCGAACGTTTCGTGGCCACACCAACAGCATTTACAAAGTCGACTTTCATCCTGACGGCAATCTGCTCGCCAGTGGCAGCACCGATGGTACTGTACGCCTTTGGCCTATCGACTTGGCGCAAGGGCATCAAGCCACCCGGGAAACCTTGGAACACCAGCCTGTGGCCATCATTCGGGCCCATCCGATGATTTTATATGATATGGCGATCAGTGCAGACGGCCGTCTGCTTGCCACCGCAGGAACTGACCGCAACTTGCGCTTGTGGGATTTGACACAAAGTGACTACCCTGAGTTGGAGCATCTGCGGAAAACAATCGGAGAACCAGGTGAGCGCAATATAACGTCCGTTGCCTTTAGTCCCGATGGATCAAATGTTGCTTGTGGCAGTAACGGCATCGTCCATTTGTGGAATGTGTGCGGCAGTCAGGAGGAAAAGATGCTGTGCCAGCATACTTTACCCGTTATGTCATTATCGTTTAGCCCAGATGGCGCGCTTTTAGCCAGCAGTGGGGAGGATTGGACCGTTTGTCTGTGGCATGTTGCGTGCGGCACCTTGTGCCATCAGTTGGTTGGCCACGGCGATACGGTCTACAAAGTCGCCTTCACGCCCGACGGCGCCTATATCATAAGCTGCAGCTTAGACGGCACGATAAAGTTCTGGTCTGCCAAGACAGGGCGGTGCGTCAATACGTTACAGGTGGACGGACCGTACGAGGGGATGAATATCGCCGGAATAACCGGCATAACCGAAGCGGAAAAAGCAGCGTTAAAAGTCTTGGGGGCAGTCGAAGCGTAACCGTCTTTTTGAGATTGTCCGGACAAGCCTGACTTCTATCGTTATTCGGATGAATGAAACGGCCGTTAAACCCTGAAATAGGCACTCGTTTATTTCTAGACTGGGGATGCCTTTTATGCTATGCTGCTCTGAGCAGTTCCCCGGCAAAATACGAACAGGTCCAACGACATCTAACTTTCTCCCTTGACTATCCCCCAACTTCTGCGCCGGGGCCCATAATCATCAAAGTGACAACACGCCCGTTTACCGTCTGTTTTTGAACGCAATGGCTCTGGTATGACGATGGTTTAGCCATCTTCCTACTCAGAAAGGTATAAAAAGGGTAGATAATGAAAGAGTATCGGCTTGCCGCAGGTTTATTTTTCATATTATTGATTACGCTTCTGCTCTCAAGTCCCGGGGTTCAGGCTGCGACAATCACAGTTTGCTCAGCTGCTTGTGACTTTACCTCAATCCAGACCGCCATTGCCGCAGCGAATCCGGATGACATTGTGAGCATCGGTGCCGGCACTTATTCAGAAACCGTGGTTATTGACAAGGACCTTACCCTCCAAGGCGAAGGCACAGGGAGCACTACGATTTCCACAGGTTCTGGGGTCTCTTCCGTGTTGAGCGTAGACAGTGGCGTTACGGCCGTGATTCAGGGAGTCACAATTTCAGGCGGTCGCAAAGAGAACACGGGCAGTCTGCTCGATGGCGGTGGTGGCGGTATTTATAACGCGGGGAATCTGACGCTGACATTGAGTGCTGTTACCGGCAACGTCGCCGTGGGAAGCAATTCCGATCCCGATGCTTATGGCGGCGGAATTTTCAATTGTGGTGTCATGACAATAATAGAAAGCAGCATAAGCAACAACAGCGTTACCGGCAGCAATATCGATAATTTAGCTGGTGGTGGAAGCGCGTTAGGGGGCCTCGCTCAAGGCGGCGGCATTTATAATATCAATGGCTCACTGACAGTGATCAGAAGCACAATCAGCGGCAATGTGGCCACTGGTGGCAATGCAGTAGCAGGTACCGGGGGAAGCGGACAGGGTGGCCGTGGCGAAGGGGGCGGAATCTACACTTGGGCCTGGGGCGGTGGCGGCTGCCGCCCCCCCAATGCTGCGGTGTACCTGACTAACAGCACCGTCAGCAGCAACGAGGCCAAAGGTGGCACCGGGGTGAGCGGTACGGCGGAGGCCGATATGAGTGTAGGTGGAACAGGCGGCTCTGCTGCGGGCGGCGGCATTTATAATCTGGGCGGATTATCAGGCCTTGATCCGCTGTCCAGCATCTCCTTGAGCTATACAACAGTTGCCAATAACAGCGCAACCGGCGGCGATGGAATCGATGCCGATGGCCCTGATCGCAATCCGGCAGGGGGGAACGGTTTTGGCGGCGGGATAACCTCTAACCTTTTGGCATCATTGGCCAATACCATTGTCAGTGATAACCGCGCTCTAGGCGGCAGCGCAACGGACGGCGGCTTTCCGTTACCGCAGTTCAACGGCTCAGGTTTTGGCGGTGGCCTAAACCACGGCGGCGCCACGTTTTTCCAGACAGCAAGGTACAGTATCGTGACCAATAACGAGCCGGACGAATGCAGCGATCCCATCACCACACAGGGAAACAATTATGAAAGTTATGCAGGATGTGGCTTTACCGATTCCAGCGATAGGCAGAATGAACCCGCGATTGGGTTGCTGGACGCGCTCGCAGACAATGGCGGGCCAACCCGCACTCATGCTCTGGGCAACGAATTGCCCATTGATTACGGTGAAAATTCCAGCTGCCCCAGCATCGACCAGCGCGGTAATCTGCGTCCCATTGACGGTATTTGTGATGTTGGCGCGTTCGAAAGTGGGCTCAATTCTGCGCCGGTTCTGGACCCGTCAGGCGACCCGGCGCTGGCTCCACTCAAGAGGAATGCGGGTGAAACCGAGGGAACATTGGTTGCTGACATCATTGCCAGCGTTTTGCCCCTGGACATGATTACCGATGCCAATGCTCTGGCGGAGGAAGGCATGGCCGTCATCGGTGTGACAAGTACGAATGGCATCTGGCAATATTTTGACCCCAGTGATGAGTCAGGTTGGAATGACATTGAAAACCCAGCTGAAAGTATGCCACTCTTGTTGGCCGCTGACGATGAGTTCCGAATTCGCTTTGTGCCCAATGCTGACTTCTGTGGCA
>CBDUOF010000230.1:0-8647 GCA_965368765.1 uncultured Anaerolineae bacterium
AAGCGGCCCAAATGTCGGAGCGCAAAGGGGCGCGGATTATGGGCTTGGGCGCGTTTACCAGCGTGGTGGGGGATGCGGGCATCACCGTGGCGCACGAGGCTGACATCGCCATCACCAGCGGCAACAGCCTGACGGTCGCCGCCACGCTGGAAGCGGCCAAACAAGCGGTCATCAACATGGGCGCCGAAGATTTGACCAAGGGCAAGGTAATGATTATTGGGGCCACCGGCTCGATTGGCTCGGTTTGTTCTCGCTTGCTGGCGCAGGCGATTTATGATGTGGTGCTGGTCTCCATCGAGCCAGAGCGACTCATCGACCTCAAGCGCGTCATTCAGGAAGAGACGCCTGGGGCAAAGGTCGCTATTGCCACTCGCCCTGACGAGCTGATAGGAGAGTGCGATCTTATCGTCACCGCCACTTCCGCCTTTGGCCAGCGGATTGTGGACATCACCAAATGCAAGCCCGGCGCGGTCATCTGCGACGTGGCCCGCCCGCCAGACATTAACCCCGCCGAAGCCGCCCTGCGCCCCGACGTGTTGGTCATCGAAAGCGGCGAGGTGCTCATCCCCGGCGACATTGATTTTGGCTACAACATCGGCCTGCCGCCCAAGACGGCGTATGCGTGTTTGGCAGAGACGGCGCTGTTGGCCATGGACGGCCGTTTCGAGGATTACACACTCGGCCGTAACATCTCCGTGGAGCGCGTCAAGGAAATCTACCGCCTGTTCAAAAAGCACCAGTTCCAAATTGCCGATTTGCGCTCTTTTGATGAGGTCGTCACTGCCGAACAGTTTGCCCAAAAACGCCAGTTGGCCGCTGAATTAAAAGCAGATCCAACGCGCTTTGCCCAACTCCAGGCAGAAACTAGCGCCCAGCTGGTCAAGATTCCCATCCAGGCCAAAGGGGTGAAGTCCCGCCGCAATAACAGCAATGGCGTCATCGCCGCCATTGCCGCTGGCATCGGCGGCCTCGCCCTCTTGCTTTGGAACCGCCGCCGCTAAGCCAACAACATTTGTAGGGGAGAGGCGACCGGAGATAAGACCATACGTTGGCCAAGATTTGGATCCGGTCGTCTCACCCTTTGCTTTGCGAGCGCGAATCCCGGCCATCACCATTGGGCGAGGCACGTGGAGAGGGGATGTTGGTGAACGGCATGGGTTTTATCCACCTGCCTCGCCCCTACAACCCTTGCGATCTTTGGCGATAACTTTACAATGGTGGCACGATTGTTTTTCAACACCGCACCCGTGCTTGCGATTATGAAGATTACGGCCGTACAAATCGACCCACCCAAACTGCACAAAACCATCGTGGCTTCTTTCAGCCTCGACGAGATACGTACGCTTTGCTTGGGCCTGGCACTGGACTTTGACGAGCTGCCGCCCGGCGGTAAATCGGCCAAGGCGCGGGGGCTGGTGGAGATGTGCCAGAAGCAGCGGCGCTTAGTACCATTGGCCGAAGCCGTTTTGGAATTTCGCCCCAATTTACCCTCCAACTAATTCCTGCGCGATATTGCCAACGACGACGTGCCTTTCAAAGGGTTGCTCGCTTTTGAAGAAGCGGACGAAGAGATATTTTTCGGCCGTGAATACCTCACGGATAAACTTGTGGCTCGCGTAGTCCAGCCTCCCGGAGGCTCGAACATCCGGGAGGTTTTAGCACTGCCGACCAACTTTCTGGCCAGCGTCGGTGCATCCAGCAGCGGCAAATCCTCCGTGGGGCGCGCGGAGATGAATCCCCAACTGCGCCGCCAGACAAACTGGCCCATCCATCACATCACCCCCGCGGCGCAATTTAAGTTGGGAGGCATGACAGCGCTATTTGTCGGAGGAACCTTACTGCCAAACCTGCCCCAATTTGCCGCTGCATCCGTCTGTTCCGGTTAGTGAGCTGCCTTAAACGTGGCAGGGCAGGTGCGACGCACTTGTTCCAGCGCAGGTTTTGACGGGAGTAAGCGCGTCGCACCTTGGATGGTGGAGGGGCGGGGCGAAAGTGATGGACAACGGCCGTAATTTCCCCTAAGATATTCTCTTATGACCACAGAACAGTTGCAATACGGCCGTGTCACCTGGACCAACATCACCAATCCAATAAAAGAAGATATGGACGTTCTTTTAGAACGGTACCCTAACTTCCATCCCCTGCATATGGGCGACACTATGAGCGATCTGGAGTTCCCCAAGCTGGATGTCGGGGAAGATTATCTGTTCATCGTAGCCCACCTGCCTCGCTTTAACAGCGAGACCCGCGTTTGCTTCCCCAGTGAAGTCGATATTTTTGTCGCCAGCGGGGTTTTGGTCACTATTCACGCTGGTGAAATTAAACCGCTGAAAGAGCTGTTTACCCAAGCGCAAAGCGACGGGGCCGCGCTGGAAGCGATGTTGGGGCAGGGGGCCAGTCCGCTGCTGTACCAGATCATGGATGCCCTGGTGACGTATTGCGATCCGATTCTGGAGAAAGTAAACCAAACCATCCGCCATATAGAACTGAGCCTGTTTGAAGAGGATATGGAGCACATTTTGTATGAAGTTGCCGTGGCCCGTCGTGGCGTGATTGCCATTCGCCATATTTTACGGCCGCAGCTGGACGTGGTGCGTGAGCTGGAGCGGGGTGATTGGCCCTTCATTCAGGGGCATTTAGATATGTATTGGGATGATATTGGGGATCACTTGACGCGGCTGCTTTCGATGCTGGATGAGCATGTGGAAGTGATTGGCGGCCTGTCCGACACCATCGACACGCTGGCCTCCCACCGCATCGATGGCGTCATTCGGCTGTTAACAATCATCACGATTTTAACCGTGCCACTCACGGTGCTGTCCACCATATTTGGCATGAATGTTGATTTGCCGTATGGTGCCGGACCCACCCTGTTCTACATCGTCAACATGATTGGTGTGGTGCTCACCATAGGCGTGCTTTACTATCTGCGCCGCCGCCGTTGGCTTTGAGCCCATCAAAAGTAAAAGCGTGAAAAGGTAAGGCAGGTGCCCAGCTTTTCACGCGCTACTTTCACTTTTTCCTACGCTCTATCCTTGATCCTCAATCGTCAGCGTATACGTCCCGCCATTCGCATCGTTTTCCGTGGAGATTTCTAAAATGAAGGAAACGGCCGTATCGACCTCAATGTCTTCAAAGCCGACCACCGTGTCCGGGTCGGTTGCTGCCAGGAGCGTGCCATCTTCATCATAGACAGACAGGATGAACGGCTGATCATCGGCACTTTCCAGAACGAGCCCGGCCACAACGCCAGCGTCCAGGGTGACGATGTAGCGGGCGCGTTCGCCGGCAACCAGAGAGGCCGTGGCGGACTCGCCTAGCGCCAGCGTGCCGCCCTCTGTCACCTCGGCGGCATCGCCATTCAGATAGCTAAGGGCAGCTTCCAGGACCAAGTCCCCCTCGCCAAACAGCGCTTCCTCCGTCAGCGGCACACGAATGTCTGGAACGACGCCAATGCCTTCGATGTGGATGTTGCCGTCCGGGTCTACGGCGCGTCCCTGAGTGAAGCGGAACGTCTCGTCGCCTGGCATGGCCACGTCATCGACGCTGCCGCCCAGTCCGGCGGTGGGATAGATGCCAATGATGGTCGCGCGATCTTGCAGGGTCATGTCGTAGGAGAAGAATTCACACGCCGAAGCGCAATCGGGACCGACCAGGACGACGATACGGCCGTTATATCTAAACTCCTCAGCTGGCAAGAAAAAGCTGTCTGCGCCGTCTGGATCTGTGTAGAATTCGCCGCGCTCCTCATCATAGAAGCCTGTGTTGCCCGTCACCAATGGCTCTTCAAAAAAGTATGCCGCCATTTGGTCAGCCAGAAAGCCACGCCCGCCGCCGTTCTTGCGCATGTCGATAATAATGGCTGGCACGTCATTCTCATTCATACTTTGAATCATACGTTCCCACAGCTGGACAGTGAGCAAATCATTATCCAAAAAGCTGAAGATCTGGACATAGCCCACTCCCTCATCGGCCAGAAACTCATATTCCAGCGGCAGTTCAAAACCGTCGCGGGTTTCATCCTCCAGCCAGAAGTTGAAGCTGTCTACCTCGCCCACGGCTTCCAGGCTGATGGTTTCTGGCGTGCCGCCAGGATTCTGATACGTCACGTCTACGGTAGTGCCGATGGGGAAGCGGGTGGCAAAAAGTAGCTGATCCAGCCGCTGGCTGTGCGGCGTGCTGTACGGCGCAAAGTAGCTCACGGTGTTGCTGATGTACTCCCCAATGGGTTGGCCGTTCATCTCTAAAATCTCTGCACGTAGGGCCACACCTGCCTCAGCCGCTGGGCCATCTGCCAGTAAAAAGTTGACCAACACACGGCCGTCTTCCAGTTCACGGATGGCAATGCCAATGCCGCCAATGGCTGCACTGCGGAAATCCTCGCTTATAAACGGGCCAGAGATGTGTCCGTCAGGAATTTGCCAGGAAAAGTCACGCAGGGCGCGTAAATACGCCAGTTCATCGTTGTTGGCATCCGCATCTTCGAAGCGTGGTTGGAACGCGTCGCGCAATGCTTCCCAATCGATCCCCTTGTACTCTGTAAAAGCGTATTCATTGCTGAGTTGATCCACGAGCGCGTTAAACGCCTCAGAGTAGCTAAGATCAGAATAATCGACCAGCGCGGCCCCTTCCGGCTCAATGAGGTCGATAACGGGATTGCGCGATCGATCGAAGGTGAATGGATCGCTGTCCATATCGACAATGGTATAGCCTTGTGGCAGCGTGACGATGGGATCATCATCTGTGAAAAGGAGCCCATCGTCGCCAAAGCTGCTGGGGAATCCTTGCTGCCCATCCTGGGCATAAACCAGGAATTTGCCACCAACGATTTCTCGTTCCAAATCGGGGTCATCGCTGACAATGGTAGACGCATAGGCCGTTGACCAGCCTCCGCCGCCCAAATCGCGCTCTTCCAGGAAGGGGTCGCCAAAGGTGTTGTTCCAGTAAGCGATGGCAAACACCTGTATGCCGGTATCGCTTTCGCCATCATTGTCTACGTCGCGGAAGCCCCCTTTTGGCTCGATGGGCAGGGCGACAGAGTAGTTAAAGGGAGAAGTGTAGAAGTCGCTGGTGATTTGGCCCAATGTTTGCGATTCGACCGGGAATAAATAATTTTCATTCCGATCCACAAAGCCTGCCTGATCTTCCAAAATGACGACGGGGGCTGCCACGCCTGCGTTAAAAAATGGATTGGTGTAGGCAACTTCGCCCGTGATACCCACGGCGCCACCTTCATCGTTGATGATGGGAGCAGGCGGGCCAGGCAACTCGCCAAGGTCCGTTGCTGCGCTGCCATCTGGGGTGGCCGTTGGGGTCGCTTCGATGGGAACTTCGCGGGTGGGCGTGGCCGTGACTACAACCGTCACTTCAATTTCTAGCACGTCCGGTGTCGGCTCGCTCTCATTGTCGTTGCCCGTGCGGGCGAATGGCGTCGGCTCTGTCTCGGTGCAGGCGGCGGCGAGCAATATAAAGCTAATGAGCAAGAGCAAGAGGGGTTGCAACTTTTTCATAGGATCTCCTGGTTACTGCGTTAGTTCAAGATGATAGGTGGCCGATTCTAACGTCATGGGTGATGAGGCGGCAACAATGAGATACGGCCGTCCCCCGCCATCACTGTCCAGCGAAAATTGTGCCGTGGCTGTGTTGTCTTCTGTAAGCGCAACAGGGGTGACCAGTGGCGCTCCGTTTTCATAGGTAATCAGTAAGAGGTGCCATCGCTGCGGCACATAGCCAGTCGCGCGAACAAAGCCTTCGGCCAGCCAGCCGCTATCGCTTTCAGCATCATCGTAGAATTCGATTTCCGGGATGGCAATGTTGTCAAAGGCGATGCCACCGAACGTCAGGATGGGATCGGTCACGTATTCAAAGCGGATTTGCACCACCTGCCCAACGTACGGTGTGAGATCGGCCGTTTCTTTGACCCAGTCACGGCTGCTGCCTGTATAGAAACGATCCGTGTAGGCGGCATCAGACGGGTCATCAGCGGGGCCTTCGCCCTGCATCTGCTCGCCAACCAGCCCGCGCCAGGTTTGGCCACCGTCAGTGGAAACCGAGACATAGGCAAAGTCGTAGCCAATTTCAATGTCGTGGTAGACGGCATACGCTAACGTTGCCTTGGTGACACCCGTGAGGTCAAATTCACGCGTTAGGCGCATATTGCTGTAGTTGGCGCGATTGGCCAACCACATGTGCTCACCGGACAAAGGCACTGTTTGAAGGAGTGGCGTGTGGTTGCTGCCGGTAAAACTGAGCGTCACAGCGCCATCGCCAAACAGTCGATAGTAGTCAGCGGCGTACTGTTTAACCGTGGTATCAACGGCCGTTGGGAAGTTGTTGATGCTGGCTGCTGCGGCCGTATCCAGGCCATCTCTCAGCGTATAAATCTCAGGGGCATTTTCGTCGCTGTGAATGGCCAGTGCTGCCAACCAGTCCAGGAAGATTGTCATACTATCAAACGCCAGCCCGTTTTCGGCCGCAATCATGTCGATGGCAGTGAAGCCCGGCTCAGGGTGGGTGGCAAACTCAAAATACAGCTCAGGGCCGAGTCGGTTGTAAATATATCGATTCATCACATACCCTTGACCGTAATACGGCAACGTGTTGCCATCTCCCCAGCGATTGAGCTGCTGATCCGGATTACTCAAGAACATGTTGCCCCGGGCAATAGCGTCATTGGGGAAGCCGAGTAGATCTTCAGCCAGCATGGCGGAGCCTTCCACCTCCCAATCCCAATCATTGGCATCATAATTGGATTCAATCATGTGTCGGAATTCATGTGCCAGAATGTCCAGATAGGTGCTGGAGCCAAAGAAACTACCATTCATGACAAACATTTCTCGCTCGTTGGAGCTGGGATCAACGCTTCTGGGGAGGATGTCCGCAGAGCCAAAGTAACCGCCTAACCCACACTGATGCGAATTGCTTTCGGTGACATCACACACAGAAACGGGAGAGGCGTTGACAATATGGATGCGAGGGTCACCGTCAATGCCCGGGATATCTTCTGAACCAAAGATAGCTGTGTTTTGCTCGTAAATTTGGTCGAAGGCGGCTCCGGTCGCCGCCAGGCCATCTTTGTTTGGTTCAGAGAACCCCGGTGTGGTGTCGAACCAAAAGTATGCGTGGTCGCTGATGTGCAGCAAGACAAAATCGGGTGAGGAGAGCGTATTGAGATCTGTATTGCTGATGGTAATGGGTTCCCGTGCCCCAACGACGTAGGCTGTGGATTCTGGTGGTGTCGTTGAGGGCAGATCCGTTAAGCCTCGGTAGGCAATGGCCAGGCCCAGATCATCCCGCTCGGGGGGGTAGTTGTTTTCCAGTTCGGTAAAGGTTGTTCGCTCGGCATCGGTAACGGGAGACCGGCTCAAGATGTCGTAAGCGGCGGCAGGAGCAGGCCAGATAAAGTCGGTAGAGGCAGGTTCTTCGGTCGCGGCCGGGATTTTGGTGGGAACGGCCGTTTCCGCCAATGGTGCATCAGTCAGGGCTGGTTCAGGGGTAGGTGGTTCGGTGGTGTCGGTAGGAACGGCCGTGGGTTCTTCTGGCACGTCTGCAACAATCGTGTCGGTTGGTCCAATGTCCTCGGTACAGGCTGTCACTAGTAACAAAAGCAGCGTCAGCACGAACCAGCGTTTCCAATAATGCATAAAGGTCTCCTTAAAAAAGTTGGTCAAGTTTGTAACCTTGACCAACGAAAATAGTGTATTTATTTGGCTGATTATAGTGGGGAAGGGGTTAACAATGAAGGCAATAGGACTATGGCGTTATCATTCTCTTACATTCCCGGATGCTTTTATGAAGTATGATGGCCGTTTAGCGATACAGATCCATCTCTTTTGGCCGCACCAAATCGGTTGCTTTGCCATTCATGACGGGCAACTTGAGGCCGCGAACCAACACCACGGGCGTGCCTTCAGCCGCCTGACCCATCAGCAAGCCTGCAGCAGCTGCAATCTCGTCCGCCACGCCGATGTCGGTATGCTGCAGCTCGTAGCCAAATAAATCTGGCTCGCCGCGCCTATCCCACACGGCCGGAAGCCCGGCCACCCCAATGGCCACCCCAACGGTTCCCTGACGAAACGGCCGTCCATGACTATCTGTAATTACCACGCCAACGTGCATTCCCAGCCGCGCCTGGATGGCGTCCCGCAGCTGCGCCGCCGAGCGGTCTGGATCGCTTGGCAGGAGCAGCACCGTTTCATCACCATCGCTTTGCGCCACATTGGAGCGGTCGATGCCAGCGTTGGCGCTGGTGAACCCCAGCCGATGGCGCACGATGAGCACCCCACGGCGCATTCGGGAGATTTCTTCACTTTCCTGCAAGATCAGTTCCACGATGCGCGGGTCTTTGTCTGTTTCGGCTGCGACGACAACGGCCCGTTCACCGGGCTGCACGTCGGCCAGCCGTACCAGTCGCCCCTCGGCTTTGGAGATGATCTTTTGTGCTACGGCCAAAATGTCACCGTTGTCGAGGCTCATCTCTGCCACCTGTAAGGCGTCCAGAATGAGCCCGATCAAGTCATCACCAGGCTGAATATGCGGAATGTGCGGAACGGCCGTCAAAATCAATTGAGTCATATGATTTAAGAGATACCCGTGATCCGGATGCCTGCGCTCTTTACCTTGTGAATAATGTTGATGGCGATGAGAA
>CBDUOF010000231.1:0-8630 GCA_965368765.1 uncultured Anaerolineae bacterium
ACTTGCCTGTTGTATAAAAGGAGCAATTCAACCAAAGGAGTAAGACAGATGGGTAGTTTTGCAACTGAAACAACGATTGATGCGCCAGTAACGGCCGTTTGGCAAGCATTGAGCGCCATTGGGGAAATTTACCAATGGAATCCAGGGGTGCGAGCTTCGCACACCACCTCAGAACAAACAGAAGGCGTGGGCACCACCCGCTTTTGTGACCTCGGCGGGAAGAATTACCTGGATGAAGCCGTGGTGCTGTGGCAGCCAAATGAAAAGCTCACCATGCGTATTACTGGCACCAATTTACCTTTTGCCACGGCCGATATTCGCTTCATGCTTCGGGCGGAAGATGGGCAAACGGTTGTGACCGTATCGCCGCTGTATCAGCTGAAGTTTGGCGTGCTGGGCAGACTGTTGGATCGTATTTATGTGCGGAACAATTATCATAAGGGCATGAAATCATTGCTGGCTGGCCTAAAGCAGTTTGTGGAGCAGCAAAACCCACGGCCTGAACCGGCATAAGGAACCAAACGGGCTGACATCAACATTGGAAGGTAAAATAGCTGCATGTATGACCAAATTGCTCGCTTTTACGACCTAACCCACGCTAGCCTCACGGCCGATTTGCCCTTCATCTTAAAACTAGCCGCCGAGACTAAAGAACCCGTGCTGGAATTGGGCTGCGGCAGCGGGCGGCTCTTGCTCCCCCTGGCCAAAGCGGGCTATAGCGTCACCGGGCTGGATCTGTCTGCCGCGATGCTGGCGCGGGCGCGGGCGCAGCTGGCCCAGGCGCCAGCCAACGTACAGGCGCGGGTGACGCTGCATCAGGCAGACATGACGCACTTTGCCTTGCCCGATGCGCCCCTGTTTGGCCTGATTCTGATTCCGTACAATACCTTGCTGCATCTAGACGCGGCGCAAGCGCTGGCGGCTTTGCGGCAGGCGCGAAACTATTTAGGGGAAAACGGCCGTCTCTTCATCGACCTGGCCAATCCGGTAGATATCGCCAGTACGCCAGAAGATGCCCTGCTTAGCCTGGAAAATGTGCTGACCGACCCGGAGACGGGGGAGTTGATTGTTCATCTGGCGAGTAATCGGTTGGATACGGCCGTTCAAACCCTGCACATCACCTGGATTTACGACGTGTCTGCGCCAAACGGGGGCCCGGTACAGCGCACCGTCGCGACCGGTGCCTACCACTATCGCTATCCCCACCAGCTGGAACTGCTGCTGCAAGAGGCGGGCTACAAGCTGCTGAATCTTTGGGGCGATTATGACCAATCCCCTTACGACGAAGACAGCAATCGCCTACTCGTCTTGGCCGGAAAGGTTTAAGTCGGCAAACACATCAGGCAGACATTGTTTAGAGGGATGTTTCGCTGCGCGCAACATGACAACCTGGTGATTTCCCGCAGTCCAAAATTGTTATTCTGAACGAAGTGAAGAATCTATCTAAAGTGGGTCAAGTTTTTAAACTTGACCTACAACAACCAATTTGCGGATAAAATTGAAGGAGAACAACATGGAATTTCGACGACTGGGCCGGACTGGCCTGAAAGTATCCACCATTTGCCTGGGCACGATGCAGTTTGGCTGGTCGGCCGATGCCGCCACCGGGCACGCCATCATGAGCCGCGCCGTTGAGCTGGGCTGCAACTTCATCGACACCGCCGATATTTACTCGCGCTGGGTCGAGGGCAATGACGGCGGCGTGAGTGAGCAAATCATTGGCGACTGGCTGGCGGCGGGCAGCGTGCGCCGCGACGATGTGGTTGTCGCCACCAAGGTGCGCGGCAAAATGGGGGATGGGCCCAATGACCAGGGCTTGTCGCGCCTGCACATCATGAATTCAGTAGAAAATAGCCTGGACCGCCTGAAAACGGATTACATCGATCTGTACCAGGTGCATTGGCCCGATGCGGAGACGCCGCTGGACGAGACGCTGGCGGCACTCACCGATTTGGTCCAGTCGGGCAAGGTGCGCTATATCGGCTGTTCCAACTACCCGGCGTGGCTGCTGACCAAATCGCTTTGGGTCAGTGACGTGCAAAATTTGTCCCGCTTCGACAGCCTTCAGCCGCACTACAGCCTGGTGCATCGCGCCGAGTTTGAGCGAGAACTCCAGCCGCTTTGCCTGGATCAGGGCGTGGGGGTGATTCCGTACAGCCCGCTGGCCGGTGGCTTCCTCACGGGCAAGTATCGCCGCGACACGCCGCTGCCGGACTCCGACCGGGCCGATGGGGTGCGCAATCGGTACATGAATGAGCAGGGCTTTACGGCCGTTGATAAATTAGAAGAAATCGGCCAGGCGCATGAGGCCACCGTCGCCCAAACCGCCATCGCCTGGGTTTTGGCCAATCCCGCCGTCAGTTCAGCCATCATCGGGGCGAACTCAATTGCGCAGTTGGAAGATACGATGCAGGGAGCGGCCGTTTCACTCACCGCCGAGGAGAAGGCGGCATTGGACGAGACGACGGCCTGGAGTTAGGTGTGGTGAGGGATGGGTGAGAACGGCCGTTAGAACAATCGAGCCTGTCGCGGTTGGGCATCTTCACCCGGCCCTCGCCATTGATACATCTTCAAGTCAATCTTATCTTTTACAAACAAAATGCCTTCTGCCTCCAGCAGGAGGCGTTGTTTATCTGCTCCTGGCCGCTTGCTGATCTTGCCCTGCGAATTGATGACCCGCTGCCAGGGCACGTCGCCCGGGCAAGCCGCCATGGCCCCACCTACCCAGCGCGGACTGAATGCTGTGTACGCTTCCGGGTCAATCTCTTCGGGGGGCGGAATCAATTTGGCGATTTGGCCGTAGGTGGCAACTGTCCCGTGCGGAATCTGCCGAGCCAGATGCCATACTTGTTCGTTATATGCCTGCGGATTTGGCGGGGGAATATAGTCCATTAGGTAAAATCACTTTTCACAAACGCTTCCAGCCAATCGACCAGCGCCTCAATATCGCCCAGGTGGCCCGTTTCAAAAGGGGTGTGGGTGTATCGCGCCGGGAAGGCGACCAGGGCAGCGGGGATGTCGGCCTTCATCAGGGCGGCGCCGTCGCTGCCAAAGGAGCCAAACACGGCGTGCTGGACGGGAATTTGGGCATCGCGGGCGACCTGTTCCAAATGGGCCGTTAGCCCGTGATGGTAATGCACCAGCGCATCTTTGTGAATGAGCACCGGGCCTTGCCCCAGCCGCAGCGAGACGGCGTGGCTGGGCACGCCGGGAATATCATCGGCCATGCCAATTTCCAGGGCAACGGCATAATCGAAGCTGCTGTGGGCGGTGATGCCAAAGGCGCCAATGAGGCCAATTTCCTCCTGCACGGAGCAGCCCAGGGTGAGCTGGCAGCCTAGCTGTTCAGGTTTGACGCGGTTGAGCAGCTCAGTGAGCACGGCTAACAATACGCGGTCGTCCAGCGCTTTGCCGACGACGTGCGGGCCAAACCGTTCTGTCGTGGCGTCCCAAATGAGGCGCGTGCCAGGGGTGACGCCCCGTTCCAACAGTTCGGCTTTGCTCAGACCGGTATCGACCCAAAAGTCATTCCAGGTGAGTTCGCGCGGTTCGTGGCTGGCGATGGTGGCGAGATGGCCGGTAACGGCCGTAATCACCCCAGGCAGTTCCCCCGACCGGGCCAATACCCGCACCCGCTGTCCAATGGTAAAGGCGTTGCGAAAGCTGGTGGTGCGCTGCCAACCCTGTCCGTTGGCCAGCCACAAAAAGCCATCCTCATCAATCGCCCGAACCAAATAGCACAGCTCATCGGCGTGGGCCACCAGCAGCACCTTTGGCCCTTGGCCACCGACGTGCGCGAGTAAATTATTGAGCTTGGTGCGTTCGGTGGTGGCAACACCTTGTTGCCAGAGGGCTTCCACATAATCTACAACGGCATGTTCCTGGCCGATGGGGCCGCTCATTTCAGTGAGGGTTTTGATGAGTTCAAACATAAGCGCACACTTTTAGGTTATTCCCGCGCAGGCGGGAATCCAACACCTGGACTCCTGCCTGCGCAGGAGTGACGTGATGATTACTCAAAAACAATAACCGAGCGCAGCGTTTCGCCGCGCTTCATGGCGTCGAACGCTTCGTTGGTGTCTTCCAGCGCAATCTTGCGACTGACCAGGCCATCCAGATCGAGCGTGCCTTGCTGATACCAGTCGGCCAAAATGGGGAAGTCGCGCGCCGGAATGCAGTTGCCATACCAGGAGACGGTTAAGCTGCCGCCAAGATCGAAAAATTGCTGAATGTCGATATCGAGCCGGGGACCGGGGCCAGGCACGCCAATCAGCACACAGGTTCCGGCTAAATCGCGGCAAAGCAACGCTTGCTCCAGCGTTTTGGCAATGCCCACCGCTTCAAAGGAGTGATTAACCCCGTTGCCGTCGGTAAGCCGCTTTATCTCGGCTACTGCATCAACCTCACTGGCATTGACGGTGTGGGTGGCGCCAAACGCTTTGGCCCATTCCAGCTTTTTGGGGTCGATGTCTACGGCAATGATTTTGGTGGCACCCGCAATTTTGGCACCTTGAATGACGCTGTCGCCTACGCCACCGCAGCCAAAGACGGCGACGCTGTCCCCGTGCTGCACCTTGGCGGAATACAGGGCCGCGCCTACGCCAGTCATAACGCCACAGCCGATGAGTGACATCGGTTCGGCGGGCAGGCTGGGATTGTAGGTGACGCACTGCACTTCGTGAACAAGGGTGTGGCTGCAAAAGGTGCCGATGCCCAGGGCGGCGTTGAGGGCGTTGCCATTGGCGTCGCGGATTTTGCCGGAGGCGTTGTGGCTGTTGGCGCAGTAGTTGTGCTGCCCTTTAAGACAGAAGCGGCACTCGCCACAGGGAGCGCGCCAGTTGAGCATCACATGATCACCTACTTTGACGCGGGAAACGGCCGTTCCCACCGCTTCCACCACGCCAGCCCCTTCATGCCCCAGCAAAAAGGGAAAACCATCGGTGCCGTAAGTGCCCGTTTTGATGCCCAGATCGGTGTGGCAGACGCCAGAGGCTAATATTTTGACGACAACATCGTTGGGGCCGGGATCGTCGAGGACAATCGGTTCAAAGACAACAGGTGCATCTGGAATGCGGGCGATGGCGCCGCGGGCTTGGGTTGGCATAGGTTGGGTACCTCCGTACATAGTTGGGAAATGATGAATTGTTGTTGGGCAGGGATTTTATAGGAGTTTGGGGCAAGGGCAAAATAAGACGGCCGTCTTTTAGCCAGCCACTCCTGCCGCCACTCCCGCTGCGGACGTTTGAGACCTTAGGCTGCTTCCTGCCATCCTTCGCTGCCAATGAGGGGGACAAACCGAACCGGGGTCAAGGTTTTGTGGCCAAAGTTCCCCTTGGGCTTGCGCCAGGTGAGCTGCAGCTTTTGTTTTTTGAATGATCCGACGGGCATAATGAGACGGCCGTTTTCTCCCAGCTGTTCTTGTAATGAAGCCGGAACCGTCGGCCCACCGGCAGCCACCACGATGGCGTCGTAAGGGGCGGCAGGCGGCCAGCCCAGCGTTCCGTCGCCTAGATGCACAGAGATATTCGCATAGCCAAGCTGATTGAGCCGCGCTTTGGCGTACGCGACCAGCTTATCTTGCCGCTCCACGGTATGCACCTGTCGCACCAGCAGGCTAAGCACCGCCGCGGCGTAGCCGGAGCCAGTGCCAATCTCCAAGACGTTGAAATGGGGTTGCAGTTTTAGCAGGGAGAGCATGAGGGCCACGACAAATGGCTGTGAGATGGTCTGGTTGGCAGGCAGGGGGATGGGGCCATTGTAATAGGCGTCTTCCAAATGGGCTTCAGGGACAAAACGTTCCCGGGGCACAGACTGCATGGCCCGGAGAACGGCCGTGTCCCGAATTCCCTTTTGGCGTAAATCGGTCACCATTTCATTGCGCAGCTGAACAAAATCAGACATACCGCTTCCTTGCATGTCTGCCTATTGTGCCATGAATTGGGCTGGAGGCGAAATTAAAAGTGCCTACGTCTCGTTCAGCACGTGCCTCGAGGCGGGCTGTTGGTGGCCAATGACGCTACCCACCATTGATGGCAGCGAGGAAAACAAGAAAGAGACACATGCCTAGCAAACTGAGGACGAGGCCAGCAACGGCCGTATTCCTTCCCCCACCGCCAAATAAACCAGCCACGCCCAGGCCTGCTCCCAGCAAACCGAGGAAAGCACTGCTAAATCCACACACCAGCAGGGGCACACCAGCCAGCGCCACCCAGCCCTGGTTGGCCCCAATTAACCCACAAAAGCCAACGCCAAACACCAACGCCGCCGAGGCCACGCCCAGCGCCAAACTTGCATTGCCCAAAATATTCGGCTGCTGCCCTGAATTGTCATTCATCATCAATCTCCAAAGATTCTTTTACACGGTTATCTAATAGTACAGTTCCCGCTCAGAAAAGTTGCGATCCGCTCAAATGAGCTATAATTGAGCCATGGCGTATACACCACCTGAAAATGTACAAAAAATTCTCAAAAAGCTGCCCACAAAACCGGGCGTTTACCTGCATAAAGATAAACATGGCACCATCATCTACGTGGGCAAGGCGATCAATTTGCGCAGCCGCGTGCGCTCCTACTTCCACAAAAACGTCGATTCCATCAAAACTCAGCGCCTGCGTCGCGAAATCACCGACCTGGAAATCATAACCACTGAATCGGAGCTGGAAGCGCTGCTGCTGGAAAACACGCTCATCAAAAAGCATCGCCCCAAGTACAATGTTCGCCTCAAGGATGACAAACGATACCCCTACATCAAGGTTCATTGGAAAGAGCCCTACCCTAAAGTAACCGTTACCCGACGTATGCAGCGGGACGGTTCGCGCTATTTTGGTCCTTACACGTCTGTTTGGGCTGTGCACCAGACCCTGGACATGCTGCGCAAAATCTTCCCCTACCTTACCTGTGACCGGGTGATTAATGGCAAGGACGACCGCGCTTGCCTTTATTATGACATCAAGCTGTGCAACGGGCCGTGCATTGGCGCCGTGAACCAGCAGCAGTATCGCGCCATGATTCAGTCACTCATGGATTTTCTGGGTGGCAAGTCAGACCACATCATTAAAGATGTGCAGGTCAGCATGCAGCAGGCATCTGAAGACCTTAACTTTGAGAAAGCAGCCGAATACCGTGACCAACTCAAAGCAATCAACATGGTGGTGTCCAAGCAAAAGGTGATCTCCGCTGCCAATGCTGATCAGGACGTGATTGCCTTTGCTCGTGAACAGGGGGATGCCTGCGTCCAGGTATTTTTTATCCGCTACGGCAAGTTGATTGGGCGGGAATATTTCATGTTAGAAGGCACCGAAGGGGAAAGTGACGAAGAGGTTCTAAGTGAATTTGTCACCCAATTTTACGACGATGCCGCCCACATTCCTCGTGAGGTGCTGCTGCCCAACCAGGTGTCTGAGGCGCTGGTGATTGAAGAGTGGTTGCGCCGTAAGCGCAGTACCAAAGTGACGATCCAGGTGCCCAGCCGAGGCAAGAAGAAAGAGTGGGTGGAGATGGTTAAGACCAATGCGCAGGATACGTTGGAAACCATTCGGCAGCAGTGGGCGGCCGATCGGTCTAAACACGTTACGGCGATGGCAGAATTGCATGAGGCGCTTAGCTTGCCAGCACCGCCTGCCCGCATTGAATGTTACGACATCAGCCACACGCAGGGGGCGCAAACGGTGGCCTCGATGGTGGTGTTTGTTCAAGGCGCACCGCGCAAAAGTGACTATCGTCGCTTCAATGTGGTAACCGTGGGCAACGATGATTACGGCGCGATGAAAGAGGTGCTGACACGTCGCTTTGAGCGGTACAAGGAGTCGTTGGCTGGGGAGCTGCACGATCCAAATCAGATCGGTAAGCAAAAGAAGGAGACGGCATGGTCTTTGCTGCCTGACCTGCTTATTGTGGATGGGGGAAAGGGGCAGTTGGCGATGGCGATGGACGTGCTGAAAGAATTTGGCCTGGAAAACGAGGTGCCGCTGACCGGATTGGCCAAGCAGGAAGAAGAATTGTTTGTGCCGGGGCAATCGGTCTCAATCATGCTGCCGCGCCGTTCGGAGGGGCTCTATTTGGTGCAGCGCGTGCGGGATGAAGCGCACCGCTTTGCCAACACGGGGCATCGCAAGCGGCGAGCCAAGGCGGGCGTGGCCTCTATTTTGGACAGCGTGCCAGGGGTTGGCCCTAAACGACGCAAGCTGCTGCTGACGCATTTCGGCTCGCTGGACGATTTGCGCAAGGCGACAATGGAAGAGATTGCTTCCGTGCCGGGCATCCCGGTAGAAGTGGCGGAAGCGGTCAAGGCGCACCTGGCCTGATTTTTTCCGTCACTCTTTTTTGAACGGCTCTTTTGGAACGCAGGCTGTTTAAAGTCGTGCGTATTGCACAGTGCGAAGCCAAAGAACACTTGCGCAATACGCACTTTCTGCCCGTAGTCCTATGAAAACGAACGCCCTTGGTGATTTCCCCTAATTCTTCACAACCAACGGCACATAGAGCTTTTGCTCAGGCAGGGCGATGTCGATGGCTTGGCTTTGGCTAACGGAGGAGCCGGTGCTGTTTACGGCCGTTACCGTCACTATCTTGCTCCCTGCACTGCTCCACTCCAACATGATGGTGTTGCTGATTCCACCCGTGTTGGTAAT
>CBDUOF010000232.1:0-8626 GCA_965368765.1 uncultured Anaerolineae bacterium
ACGTGATTGGCTGGCTGGCTGTGCCGCTCACCAAAAGCTGAAAGTCGGTATAGATTCCGGCAGCAACCTGAAATGTATCGCCGGGCTGAGCCGCATCTGCCGCCGCTTGCAGCCCTAAAAATGGGTTGCCCTGACTGCCATCGCCGCCACCGCTGCCCGGACTCACGTAAAGCTGACGCCCAGCCGCTGCGGGTTGGGGCCAACTGCGGGTGGTGGCAGTAACGGTTTGGGTCTGCCCCCCGCCGTCAGGATCGGTGAGCGTTAGCCGCAGTTCATACGTTTTTCCCGTCTCTAAAAAGAGGGCGCTGGCGGCCCAATAATCCAGCCCCAACGGGCTGCCGCTTACCGGTAGCGTAGGGTAGGCGCGCATGGCCATGGCGCCGGGCTGCCAGGCAGTGGCACCCTGTTCGCGAAATTCCAGCAGCAAACTGCTGTCCAGGTCGGTATCGCCGCTCAGATCCCAGACCACACCGATGTGGTGAAAGGTGGCATCAGTGCGGATGGATCCGGGGACAATGGCTGAAGTAGGAACGGCCGTTTCGGCCAAAACAACATAGACTATCCAGCTTAAACTCAAAAGTGCGAGAATAATCAGGGCAACACGCTTATTCATTATTTATCCTTTGGGGCATATGCTTGCTCAGGGCATAGGCTTCTTCTGCTTCACGAGCATAGTACCCTATTCCCAGCGTAAAATCTCTAGGGCTAATGGGCTAGGAGACAAGTACCACTCAGCCCCACGTCAACCATTATTTCCCAAGCAGGTGAAGCCAATTGACCAGGAGTCTTTTTGCCGTTCACGCTGAGTTCACGTTGATTTTACGGCACACATACGGACGCGATCTGCCCACTAGCGTATCCTATAAACGTAATAATTTTGCAGCAACTCGGCAACAAAAATGACGCTGTTTTTTGGGAGTCGTCAGTAAAAAGCAGATGACAATATACACGAAAGTTGAACGAGCTTCTGCTTATTCAGGCAATAGCGACTTGAGCCAGCAGCACTTCTTATAAGATTTTCGCTTTGTCCATTGCCCCGCAAAAAATCTCTGGAATGAGGACAGGAATCAGTCAATGGTAATATCCCAACCAAAAACGACCGGAGATTTTTATGATCACTTGCTGCAAACGGTGTCCGCAGGTGTTCTGGTTTTGGACAACGACGGCATTGTTACTTCTGCTAACGTGGCTGCTGGGCGGATATTAGGCTGGGAAGCGGACCAACTCATTGGGCGCACCTGGGCCGATTTGGGTACCAATGATGAGCGCTTAACCGAGAGCCCACCGCATCGCACCGCCCTGCGTCAACCAGACGGCCGTTCCGTTAGCGTCAATCTGGCCATCACCCCCGTTTCTGACCACATCACCAGCACCACGATGGTTTCATTTACCCACTGGCAAGAAATCGAGAAACTCAACGAAGCGTTGCTGCATACCCAGCGGCTGGCCGGCATCGGTATTCTCACCGCCAGCGTGGCCCATGAGCTAAACACCCCCCTCAGCATTATTGCCGCCACATGCAGCAATTTACTTCATGAAGTAGAGGAAAACAGCCTGGGTATGGATCAGCTATTGCGCTACGTGGAAATGATTGAGCAAAGCGCCTGGCGCTCGGCCCGAATTGTGGAGGTGTTGCGCAATTACTCTTACGCCGAAGAAATGCAAACGGCCGTTACCGACCTCAATATGATCATCGACGATGGCCTGGTTTTGGTAGAGCATCAGTTTCGGGGTGAGTTTAATATTCAAATTGTGAAACAGCTGGATGAAGGGCTTAAGACGATTGTTTTGGATCACAACCGGATGACACAGGTACTGCTCAACCTGCTGATGAACGCTCGTGATGCGATGGCGTCCAACGGCGGTACGGTGGAGATTCGCTCCTGGCGCACAGAAGGTGAGCCTACGGCCGTTTCTAGCAATGGCAATGGCAAGGGCGTCAGGCAAGAGCATTACGTTTTTTCTGTCAGCGATACCGGCAGCGGCATTGATCCCGCACTTTTAGAGCGCATTTTTGAGCCATTTTTCACGACAAAAAATGCTGGCAAGGGTACGGGGCTAGGGCTGTTTATTTCCAAACGGATTGTGGAACAACACAACGGCCGTATTTGGGCTGAAAATAACGAAATGGGCGGGGCAACGTTTACCGTCACCCTGCCCAGAAAACTCTAAAAACTTGTGAAAAGTGGGTAAGGCATTCACTTTTCACTTTCTGCGACGCTCACATCGCCAAACTTTACTTGATAAACAACATCTCCTGATATGATGGCAGCGGCCACAGATCATCTGCCACAATCGTTTCCAGCGAATCAGCATACTCCCGCACAATATTCATAGCCGGAATCAATTTAATCAAAGCGTGTTGCGCTTCTTCAAATACACTCTCGCCATCATGTGCCAGGGCTACGTCCAGTTCGGCCGTGCTATCTTGCAAACAGCGCACCAACTCTGTAACCCGATCCAAGGTGTTGGTATCAAACGTGTAGCCCACCGCCTTTAGATTGGCGCAGGTTCTGGCAAGTTCACTTTGGTAACGAACAGCGGCCGGAAAGATCATCGTTTTGGCTATTTTTGCGGTGAGTTTGGCCTCTACAGTCACAGCCATGGCGTACTGTTCCAATTTCACCTCGACGCGACTTTCCACCTCACGTGCGGAGAGTACGCCATATTTTTTGAACAGGGCGACGGCCGTTTCGCTGCCAAACTCTGGAATGGCATCAACCGAACTTCGCAAGTTGGCCAGGCCGCGGGCTTCGGCTTCCTGGTGCCACGCTTCAGAGTAGCCGTCACCGTTGAAGATGATACGGCCGTGTTCCACCATCACCTCTTGCAGCACCGTTTGAATTGCGCCGACCAGTTTGCTGTCGTCACCCTCTATCGCGGCTTCCAACTTGGTCGCAATAAAATCAATCGACTCAGCCACAATTGTGTTCAAAACCATCAGCGGCGTCGCGATAGATTGGTTAGAACCAACAGCACGAAACTCAAACTTATTGCCGGTAAAAGCAAGCGGGCTGGTTCGGTTGCGGTCGCCTGAGTGCTGCGGCAGCTGGGGCAGCGTATCTACGCCAATGTTAAGCGTCGTTTTGGCCTTGGAACTTTTGGCACCGCCACCCTTAATCTGCTCAAACACATCGGTTAACTGGTCACCGAGAAAGATAGAAATAATTGCTGGCGGGGCTTCGTTGGCTCCCAAACGGTGGTCGTTGCCCGCGTGAGCAATCACGGAGCGCAGCAGGGTGGCATATTTATCCACCGCGCGAATAACGGCGGCGCAAAAAATCAAAAAGCGGGCATTTTCGTGCGGCGTGTCACCTGGTTCCAGCAGATTCCCCACCGTTGCGCTGCCAAAAGAAAAGTTGACATGTTTGCCAGAGCCATTGACGCCGGCAAAGGGTTTTTCGTGGGTAAGGCACGTCATGCCGTACTTTTCAGCAACCCGCTTCAGGGTAGACATCAGCAATTGCTGGTGATCGGTGGCAACGTTTGCATTTTCAAAAACAGGGGCGACTTCATATTGGCCTGGAGCAACTTCGTTATGCCGGGTCTTGATAGGCACGCCCAGTTTATAAAGTTCACGCTCGGTTTCCAACATACAGGCCAGCACGCGCTCTGGAATGGCACCAAAATAGTGATCGTCAAACTGCTGCCCCTTTGCCGGTGCAGCCCCAAATAAAGTCCGGCCAGCGGTCATCAGGTCCGGGCGAGCCAGGAAGAAGTTGCGGTCGATAAGGAAATATTCCTGTTCTGGCCCTGCGGTGGCAGAAATCAGGCTGCCATCATAGCTGCCAAACAGCTTGAGAATGCGTTGTGCCTGCGCGTTGAGCGCTTTCATGGAGCGCAGCAGCGGCGTCTTTTTGTCGAGCGCTTCACCTGTCCAGGAGACAAAGGCGGTCGGGATGCACATGGTCGTGCCGTTGGGGTTTTCCAAAATATAAGCCGGGCTGGTGACGTCCCAGGCGGTATAGCCGCGGGCTTCAAAGGTTGGGCGAATGCCACCGGTGGGGAAGCTGGAGCCGTCTGGCTCACCCTGGATTAGCTGTTCGCCGGTAAATTCGGCAATGGCGGTACCGTTTCCGTTCGGCGCCAGGAAGCTGTCATGTTTTTCGGCCGTAAGACCAGTCAGCGGATAGAAGACGTGGGCGTAGTGCGTGGCACCTTTTTCGATGGCCCAATCTTTCATGGCAGAGGCGACGACATCGGCGGTTGAGGTGTCTAGGGTAGCACCATCGTTAATCGTAGCCAGGATGGACTTATAAATCGGTTTAGGAAGTCGCTGCTTCATAACGGCCGTACTGAATACATTCGAAGCAAAAAGCTCCTGGGTCGGTGTCTCGGCAAAGTTCAATGGCTGTGAAATTGGCTTGTAATTAATCACGGCCGAAATGGCGTCTAAACGGGCTTTGTTTCCACTCATTATTTTATTCTCCTCATAATAAATAAACATCTCTCGCTGGCTGAAACGCTTAACGTATTAACATAATCCTGCGAAAAGATACACTCAACTACTTATCAATAAAACAAAAAAGACGCCTACACACAGAAGCCCAAAGTGGGGTTCTGGCATGGCGTCTTGGCCTCAAGGATATTCTTTTGTCTACAACCCAATAATTTTAGCTATGTGACGGCTGTTCGTCAACCGCAATGTTGCAAAAAAACGGCCGTCTTTTATTTGTGAAAAGTATCCAACCGAGGGCGTGTTTTCTTGACATATCAAACAGATCCTATAAGATTGCCACCGTTCTGCGGAAAATGCAGCTGGTCTATTTTGCATAACAACACAATCAGATATTTTCAGCCTTTTGCCTTTATCTAATTTTGTGTGTGGTATACCAGGACCTTGCCGTTGTGTTCGATAGGCATTACCACATTCTTTTGTACAATGTGTGTACCATTTTAGGAAACCCCACATTCCTCAACACACCCTCGTCTGGCCGCTGGTTGAAAATCGCAAAAAGATGATTCCATTTGGTCGTTTGTAGTTTACTTATTCAAATCACAGCCAGGCGTGCCATAGCGAGTGCGCCAAGAATGGCGGGCTTGATTCACGGCCGTTTCTATTTGGATTCTGTCTGGGAGCTTTATGTGGCAGTTAGCTAAAAATTTATTGGCGTTGCTGGTAGGTACGGCCGTTATGCGGCTTATTGGGCTACTGACAACTCTGTTTGTCGCGCGGTCATTGGGGCCAGATCGCTTCGGAACATTTTCTTTTGCCTTCACAACCTTTGTGCTGTTTAGTCTGCTAGCAAACTGGGGGCTGGAGAATCTGGTGGTGCGGCGCGTGGCTCGCCAGCGTGACGGGCTGACGGTTTTTTTGGGCGATGCAGCGCTGGTTAAATTAACGGCCGTTCCCCTTGGGCTACTCATCGTGGCCATTCTGGCAGGCTGGTCATTGACCTCTTTCTGGCTGGCATTCTGGCTGGCAGGTTATGCCTTAAGCCACGCGCACCTCATGTTTCAATGTGCTGTGTTTCGTGGCCTGGAGCGGATGGAGCGGCAGACCTGGCTTGTTTCGCTGGAAGCCACCTTGATTGCAATTGCTGCCCTGCTGGCAATTTGGCTTTTTGATGATCCCCTGTGGGTGGCTGGTGCCTACTTTCTTGGGGCGGCCGGGGCGGCCATCGTGGGGCAATTTTGGCTTTGGCGGCAGGTGGGCCGGCTAAACCTGGGCTGGGACGCTATCCGGCTGCGAAAGTTGCTGAGCCTCGCGCTGCCGTTTAGTTTGGGCCTCACCGGCCTGCTGCTGTTCGACAGGCAAGTGTCGCTGCTGGTTTATGTTTTTGATTCAGAAACGGCCGTTGCCTGGTACAACGCCGTTTACTTCCTCATTTTAGCCACTTCCAACGTACCGCTCATCGTCCTAAACGCCCTGTTCCCCCACCTATCCCGCGAAGGAGTGCAGCCCAATCCACGACAGCTCCGCCACGCTATTCGCACAGCGCTGCGCTACCTCAACATGATTAGCTTTCCGGTGGCGGTCTGCTTTTTTGCGCTGGCACCCGAAATCATCCAGTTATTTTACGGCGAAGCATACCTGCCAGCCGCTGACATTATGCGCGTTTTGGCGCTAAGTATTCCGGCGCTGTTCATCACCGTCTTCTTGCACGGCGCGCTGCAAACCAACGACAAGCAGGCCACGGCGGCACGGGTGGTTTGGGGCTGGTTTCTACTGCTGCTGCCCGCCGTGGTTTGGGCAATCAACCGGGGCGGTGTTTTGTGGGGAGCGTGGGCATATTCGGCAACGGCCGTCCTGCTGGCGGCTACCTTTTTGTGGGTCATCTGGCAAGAGGTGGGCGGCCTGGATTGGCAAAATGGCTTTGGCCTGCCTCTGGCTGCGGCCCTGGGCATGGCGCTGGTCTTTGCGCTGGGGCACGCATTGCCCTGGCTCTTGCTTACCGCATTGGCGGTGACGTTTTATGCACTCCTTTTGTGTGCCAACAGCCTCATCCGTACAGAGCTGCGGGGCTTACTCACCCGTCAAACGGTAAGGCTTTAACCATTGATGATGATTAGAAGTCCGCAGATCGCGCAGTATTGTCCTTTGTTTGGCTCTATGTTCCCTTTCTTGCTCCGAGGGTCACGATGACGGCCGTTTCTTATCACGTCAAAACGGATTCAGCCATGGAACAGGTTGATCAGATGGCCTGGGACAGCATGTGCGCTAATCGGCCGTTTGCCACCGCTAAATGGCTTCTGCTGTTGGAAAAGACGATGGCCGATTACAAACCCAGCTACCTACAGCTGTGGAACGGAGATCGGCTTGTGGCCGGGGCAGTTTGTCAGCCACAGCGCCACTTTCATTTATCGGCCTACCTTAAAAATCCATTATTGCACAAGGTAGCCAGCAAAACGTTGGCCGTGCTGCCCCCCTTTGCCAGCACGCTGCCGCTTTTTTTACGCGATGGCTTGCTGGTGCATCCTGAGGCTGACACGGCCGTTTGGCTGCCGCTGCTGCTGCGCGAGATCGAGAAAGAAGCACGCCAGCGCTGGGCACCCTTTACCTATTTGGGCAACTTGCGCCCCCAGCAAAGCAGCCTCATTGGGCAGGGCAGCTATACCATCGTGCCAATTTTGCAGGATAGCTACATCAATGTAGAGTGGCAATCTTTTGACGCTTACCTGACCCATCTCAACGCCAAGCGACGCAAAATTGTCAAGGTTTCTCTGGAACGTGCCGAGAAGGCCGGGGTGCGTGTGCAGGAAACCGATTTTAGCTCCCCACTAACTCCCAAAATCAGTCAGCTAATTCGTGGCGTGGCAGAGAACCATGACAACGTGTTTTTGTATCGACCAGATTTTTTGCACCTGACCCACGGTCATCTGCACAGCGATGACTATACCGTTTTGGTCGCCTGCATTCAGGATAAGCTGGTTGGCTGCGCCACATTGTTCCGCAGTGGGGAAGAGGTGGCGGCCAAGTGGACGGGTTTAGATTATGAATTGACCCGTAAAACGTACACCTACCATTCGGTAGTGATTCATGTGGTGAAAAAAGCCATTGAGTTAGGCGCCAGGCGGCTAGATATTGGGCCGACCTCGTATGTGCTGAAGCGACAGCTGGGCGGTACGTTTGAAGATCGCTTTGCGGCGCTAAAGGTGGGGATACGGCCGTTAAATGCGGCCTTACAGGTCGTAACCAACCGTCCCAAGAAAGCTGCTTTGTAGGTGATTACCAGTGTGAGCAGCGCGCAGCTTGTTACCATGAGGAGATGAGTCATGAAGGAGGATCTGTTTGGAGATAAAAAATAACGGCCGTGTGTTTCTAACCGATGGCGTCATTCGGCGTACCCTGGCGGCTGCACGCGCTTTAGGTAAAGAAGGGGTCAAGGTGACCTGCGGTGAAGAGACATCAGCCAACCTTACCTTTTTGTCCCGCTACTGCCATACGCGTTTCAAATACCCATCGCCGCGCAAAAAAACCGAGGCGTTTGTGGCCGACCTGGTGGCCTATCTAGCGCAAAATCCGCACGAATGTTTGCTGCCAATGGAGCAAGACACCTTAGACATCATTTTGAACAACCGCGCCGAATTTGAGGCCGTGACGCGGCTGCCTTTTGTCGACAACGCCACCTACCGTGTTTTCCGAGACAAGGCCAAAACGATAAAGCTGGCAGAGAAGCTTGGCATTCCACACCCGCGCACCGTCATGCCCCAAGATGCCAATAATTTGGTAGAAGAGGTGAAGCACCTCAAATTCCCGGTGGTCATTAAGCCACGGGGTAACTGGGCCAGCCGTGGGGTGCAGGTGGCTCAGGATCTGGCGGAGCTGGAGAAGGTTTTTGCCGAGGTTCATGCGGAATTCCCCTTCCCGCTGATTCAAGAGAAGATTCCACCTGGAGAACAGTATCACGTATGCTGTTTGATGGATGAGAATGCGCGATTAACGGCCGTTTGCACCCAATACGAGCTGCGCCACCATCCGCACTTTGAAGGCATGGGGGCCAGCACCGTTCAGATCAGCGTCGATCGCCCTGATTTGGTAGACCTCACCGTGCAGCTACTGCAAGCCAACAACTGGTACGGCGTTGCCAACTCAGACATTATGATTGACCCACGCGACGGCACACCGATGCTTATGGAAATAAACCCCCGATTTTGGGGCCCCCTGCAATCCAGCATTCATGCC
>CBDUOF010000233.1:0-8592 GCA_965368765.1 uncultured Anaerolineae bacterium
CGCCAGTAAAATGAGAAACAGCGCCAGGTAAAAACCGCTAAACAAGGTGGCATACCAGTGAGGAAAGGCGGCAAAAATCGCCCCACCTGCTGTAATCAACCAGACTTCGTTGCCATCCCAGTGGGGGCCAATGGTGTTAATGACCATGCGACGTTCTTTGTCATTCTTGGCCACAAACGGCAGCAAAATACCCACGCCATAATCAAAGCCTTCCAAAAAGAAAAAGCCTGTAAACAAAATGGTTATCAATACAAACCACACTATATTTAAATCGAGTGACATCATCATCTCCTGGTAAACGTGCTCAACGTAACGCTGAACCGTTGTAATAGGATGAGGAGAAAGCATCCTCAGATGCGTCCTGACGAACCCCGTTCGCATTTGAGAATGCTCACTCCTCGATTCTTCTTGTGTGCACTTACTGTTTCGTCCAACAACTATTGATGGATAAACGAATCGGTGCGAAAAATTTAAACGGAAGCAAACTTTAAAATATTTTGTCTGTCAAGAAGTTTGCTTCTGTACTAGTAGGCCGTCTCAAGCTGCACGTCCTCTTGCTTCGGTGCTTTAGGTAGTGGCAGCAGTTCGTCGTCGCCGTGGCTCGTTGTGGCATATTTCCAAAGCAGGTAAAAGTCGGCAACGGCCAGAATGCCGTATACCAAGGTAAACCCGATGAGCGAAATCCAGAGATCCGTAACGGTTAGGTTAGGTGAAATGCCCTCTTCCGTGCGCATCAGCCCCTGTACAATCCACGGTTGCCGCCCCATTTCGGTCATCATCCAGCCCGTGGCGTTGGCCACGTAGGGCAAAATGATGGTAAAGGGCAGCAGGGCTAAAAACCATCTGGTTTTGCCCAACTTGCCGCGCCACCAGAGGAAAAGCCCAACAATGGCAATGAGGCTCATGAGCATGCCAAACCCCACCATGGCGCGGAAGCTCCAGTAGATCAGCCAGAGCATCGGCGGGACGTAATCTGCGTCAGGGCCGTAGGCAGCTGCGTATTCTTGCTTGTAAAACGCATTGAGGTCGTTGATGCCGGGAACCATGCCTTCAAATGAGTCATAGGTTAAGAAGCTAAGCAGCGAGGGAATACGAATATTGACGACGGGTTCGCGACTTTCTTCATCCCCGATTTGGAAGAATGAAAGGGCTGCGGGGGATTCAGTTTCCCACAAGCCTTCGGAAGCGGCCAGCTTCATGGGCTGTTTATCTAGCATGAATTGGCCGGAGAGGTGCCCAACGACCATGGTGATCATTACGGCCGTTAGTCCAAAAACAAGCCCAATGCGCAAGGAGCGGGTAAACATGAGTGTCTCATCGGCATTTGGCTTACGCAGCAGCCGGTAGGCGCTGATGGCGGCAATAAAAAAGCCAGCCGTGGTGAAGGCAGCAAACACAACGTGCGGGAACTGCAACGGCACGTTTGGGTTGGTCACAATCGCGCCAAAATCAACCATTTGGGCACGGCCGTTTACAAGTTCATACCCCACCGGATGCTGCATCCAGCTGTTGGCAATCAAAATCCAAAGGCTGGACAGCGTCGTGCCCAGGGCCACCATCCAGATGGTGCCAAGATGTATCTTTTTGGGCAGCTTATCCCAGCCAAAAATCCACAAACCAATAAAGGTACTCTCCACAAAAAAGGCCATCAACGCTTCAATTGCCAGCGGCGCGCCAAAAATATCGCCAACAAAGCGGGAATACTCTGACCAGGCCATGCCAAATTGAAACTCCTGCACAATGCCCGTGACAACCCCCATGGCAAAGTTGATGAGAAACAGCTTGCCCCAAAATTTGGTCATCCGCTTGTAGTTATCATCACCTGTGCGTACATAAAAGGTTTGCATAATGGCCACAACCAATGATAAGCCAATGGTCAGCGGCACAAAGATGTAGTGGTACAGTGTCGTTACCGCAAATTGTAATCGCGCTAAATCCACGATGTCCATAATTTAAGAAACTCCTTCGAATAACTTTAGTAGAGCCTTTTTTCCTGGCTAGGCCAGTCACGCTTCCTACCCTATTCTTCCGTTGCTATTGTGTCACGTCTCATTGCAATTGAGCTTGCAAGAAACAGTTGAATATTACCCATTAATCGTCTATACCCTAGTATCGTACGTCAGCTAAAGAGCCTGAGTATCTTCATATAAACCATAAACTATCCACCATTCATGGTAATCCGGGAACAGTTTTTGCCTATGCAAATCATTAAGGAAACAAAAGGGTAAGCGGGATATTGAACGAGGTTTATGCAGCCAGACTTCTACGAAGCTGGTACGCCAGCAATCCGGCCCAGGAGGCATTTCTGGCGGCGCATTACAGGGGTTGGCTCAGTTGTAACCGTTAAGGAGGGCAGTAGGTGGGTGAAAAGGATACGGCCGTTTTCCGCACAATACCTCAGCCTAAATGAATAGCGTTAAGGTCAAACCCGTCACCAAAATCAAAACAAAACCAGGCAGCAGGGCGCGTCGCAGAGCAGCCGACCCACTGCTGAGCACAATCCCCCCCTTTACCACCGTGTTAGACATCGTCGCCAAAACAATCGCCCGTGCCGCTGTAGACAATTCCAGGTTGCCGCTGTTGCTCAGCTCCGCCATGGAAAGCGTGATGGCATCCACATCTGCCAGGCCAGACAAAATGCTGGAAAGGTAGACGCCCGTATCCCCAAAGTAAAACTGAGCCGCCCGTGCCACCAATAAAATGACGCCATAGAGTAAACCAAACGTAATGGCCGGACCCAGTTCAAACGGGTTAGAAACAGAGACATCGCCCGTTTCCCCTTGCCTGGGGGCAAAATAAAGGTAGGCGCCATAGGCAAGCCCAGCCCCACCAGCCACGGCAATTGGCAGCCAGACAACCCACAGCAACGCCAGATTGGTAATCGTTACTTCTACCAAAACTCGAACAAACATAATCGTCCAGGCAATAATAATGGCCAGGGCAAATGGTTTGGCCAGATGATCTTCTTTTTGGCTTCGCTGAGAGAAGCTAAGGGTTACGGCCGTACTGGATACCAACCCGCCCAACAAGCCCGTCAGCCCAATGCCGTGGCGCGACCCCACGAGCTTAATAAGCACATACCCTAAAAAACTGATGCCTGAAATAAGCACCACCATCAGCCAGATTTTGTAGGGATTCAGGACATCAAAGGGGGGTGGACCAAACGTTTGGTTGGGCAAAACCGGCAAAATAATGGCCGTGATGATGGCAAATTTAAGCGTGGCCACGATATCTTCCCGCTTGATGCGGGCCGCAAAGCCGTGTAGCTCCAGCTTTAGGGAAAGCAGCGCTGTGGTGACAACGCCCAGGGCCACGGCCAGGGCAATTTGATCCCAAAAGCAAAGTGCCCCGGCCAATATCGTTACGATAGCGGCGACCTCGGTCGTCATGCCCACGTTGCCACGAGAGGCCGTAATAATATAGGCGGCCGTCACCAGCGCACCCAGCGGCAAGATGATGCCAATAAACGCCCAGGGCAGCGTCAGCAAATCGGCCACAAAAGCGGCCGTACAGCCAGCCAGGCTCATCAAGGCAAAGGTGCGCACGCCAGCAAACATTTCCCGGGGCCGATCTGGAATGCCATCTGAGGCAACCTCCCGCTGTAACCCCACAAGTATGCCAATGAATAGGGCAACGCCAAAGCGATAAAAAAGTGTGTGAACCATACGAATTTCCGAGTGGGTGAGCTTAAATACGGCCGAATTCCCGCGCCAACTGCGCCACAGAGAGATAAATAAAGGTCGGTTTCCCCTGCGGATCGGTAAAGGGATCGGCACATTTTTCCAGATTATGAATCAGCTGCTGCATTTGTTCCTGGGTGAGAGATTGTCCAGCGCGAAGGGCGATGGTTTGGCAAACGGCCGTTACCAGGCCCACTTCTTCAACCACCCCTTTACTTTGCTCCAGCACCTCAACCAGTGCAACCAGCAGGCGTGCCGGATCGCAGCTGGCAGCCAGCTTAGGTACAGCCCGCACCATGAACGTGTTGGGACCAAACGCTTCCACCTGCAGGCCAACATTGGCCACCGCCGCCTGAAATTGGCTAAGCTTCTCCGCCTGGATGGGGGAAACCGTCACGGCCGTTCCCGTCGAGAGCTGCTGCACGCGCACCCCATCCCCAGCCCATTCCGCCTGGAGCTGCTCGTGCAGCACCCGCTGATGGGCCGCCTGTTGGTCGATCAAGAAGAGCCCTTCTGGCCCTTCGGTGATGATGTACGCTGCGCCCACCTGACCCACAACGCGCATGATGGGCAGCTGGGAGCCGCCCACGGTAGCATCCGGGTCTGACGCAGCAACGACCGTCTGATCCCCACCGCCCGCTTCGCCATCCAACCAGCCCAGCGCCAAATCCGCCTGCGCCGCCCCGCCAGCGCCAAACGCCTCCTGGTTTAGCGAACCCATCCAGCCGGGCGTATTGCCCGGCTCAAGGCTGCCCAGTGCCCAGGCCGACATTTGCCGGATGGGGGCATCGGCTACCAGCGTTTGGCGCACGGCGCGCTGCACCGTGCCAAACGGCGCTTTGCCCTGCTTAAAGCGCACTTCGGTTTTGGTGGGATGCACATTGACGTCCACATCCTCGGGCGGCAGGCTCATGAAAATCAGCCCCAGCGGATATCGCCCGGAGGGCAGCAGCGTATGGTATGCCTGAATGACAGCGTAGGTGAGCTGGGTATCTTTGACCCAACGGCCGTTGACAAACAACGTAATCTGCCCTCGATTGGCAAAATGCACCCCGGGCGGGCCGACGAAACCGGTCACAGAGACGGAGGAATGGAGATTGGAGCTTGGAGCTTGGAGATTTTCATCATCGGCACGCTCTTCTCCAATCTCCAACAGCTGCCGGGCAATCTCCGGCCCATAAATGGCCACCAGCACATCACGCACCTGGCCACTGCCGCTGCTTTGGAAGGTGATACGGCCGTTGTGCGTCAAGCGGAAGCGAATATGTGGGTAAGCCAGGGCGTACCGGGTGACAAACTCATCGATTAGCCGTTTTTCTGTGGCGGCACTTTTGAGGAATTTTAGGCGGGCGGGGACATTAAAAAAGAGCTGCTCAACGGCAATAACGGTGCCTTGCGGTGCCCCAACACTTTCCCGATTTTGCAGCAGGCCACCTTCTAACACCAGCCGAATACCGGCTTCTGCTCCCGCTGCGCGCGACACAATGGTGACCTGGCTGACGGCGGCAATGGCAGCCAATGCCTCGCCACGAAAGCCCAGGGTGCGGATGGCGTTTAAATCTTCTATGGTTTGCAGTTTGGAGGTCGCATGGCGCAAAAAGGCAGTTTCGATTTCGCTGTCGCCAATGCCCTGGCCGTTGTCGGCAATCTGAATGCTCTCACGCCCGCCCTGGCGCACGTCGATGTTGATGGTGGTGGCCCCTGCGTCGATACTGTTTTCGACCAGTTCTTTCACCACGGAAGACGGCCGTTCCACCACTTCCCCGGCAGCAATTTGCGAAGCCAGCTGATCCGATAGTTGCTGTATCCTCATGGGGCAATTGTACCACAGAGACCAGATCTGCTTAATTTTTCACTGGCTATTTAGCTTTACATAAGGAGAGGTGTTACTGCTGTCGCGGGAGGCTAAATGTAAATTGGCTGCCCTTGTCTTCTTCACTCTGAACCGTGATTTCCCCACCATGGGCCTCGACCAGTGCCTTTGTTATAGCCAATCCCAAACCGGTACCAGGCGCGTTCTTCTTATGCTTGGACACTCGTCGGAATCGTTCAAAAATATAGGCCAGCTCGTCAGCAGGAATACCGTAGCCAGTGTCGATGACGTCTACAATTGCAGCATCATCCTCGTTGCGCACTTTGACAAAAATACTTTTGTCCCTCGGCGTATATTTGATGGCGTTCGATAGTAGGTTTTGCAAAACACGCTCAATCTGACTTCGATCAGCCATAATTGGCAAGGGGTCTGTTTCAGCCTGAAAGGCGAGTGAAATATTCTTCTCATTGGCCTGTGCCCTGATGATTTCGGTTACTTCCTCAACCAGCAGCACAAGATCAAAGCCTTCTTTGTCGAGCGAAATAGACTCACCAGACTGCATTTTTTCTAAATCCAGAATATTGTTGACGATATTGAGCAATGTTTCCTGACTGCTGCTTAATCTATCCGTGATATGCGGCCGTTCAATTAGCAGGGTTGGTTTCTCGCGCAACAATCCGGCATAAATGCCGATGGTCGTAAGCGGCGATTTCATATCATGGGTAAGCACAGCTAAAAATGCATCTTTCTCCCGCATGACGTTTTTCAGCTCGTCGGTTCTCTCGGCAATGATGTTTTCCAGATTGTTCATATGCGCCTGCATCTGGCTGACATAAAGCCGAATGGCGTAAGCAGACAGGAAAAGCGGCAAAAAGAAGATCACAATGCCAATCCAGCCAAATTGCGAGTAGGAATAGGCTAAAAATCCGCCACCTAAGCCAACCGTTACAATATCCATGGGAATTGCCCAGGCATTTTCTCGCACCATTGAAAACACGTTAAACTCAGACCCATATTGCAGACGCAGCATGATTGCCAGCAACCACAAATTAACCTGGTCATTCACTGCCGCCGCAAAAAGCCATATCAACACCACGATAAAGGCGTTTTCGGCGCCAAACGCATTGAACAACCAAAGAAATACAGTGGCAGCCAGGAAAATTGAAATAACGCTCATCGACGAATTAAAGACGAGCTGTCTCCAACTTTTTTTCCAGTTCACCCTATCAGCAGGCTTAATCAACCAGAGCGCCACCGAAGTCGTTATTTCAATTAGAACGGCCGCTTCCGGCCCAAAAACGGGAACAGTTGCCAGGCTTATTGCTGGACTAATGGCATAGGTAATACTTGTCTTGGATTTAATGGTTGCTGTGGTCGCAGCAATTTGCGTGAATACACCCAGCCCTAAAAAAAGCAAAAATACAAACACGTCTTCAATATTAGGAATCTGTAGCAGCCCGTAACCAATAATGGCCAGGCCAATGGCACTGATCAAGTAGAAATAGACGAGATGGCGCTTTATTCCACCAGGCTTCTCAATATTTGTTGACATAAATGCTTTCTTGTGTCTTCTAAACAATTAGTAACTGGGAGCTAAGAAGGTTGGCTCTCTCAAGCAAGTCCAGAATGGTCACCATTCCACAACCGAGACGCTTTGGCTGTGACATTAAAATATTAGTCGCTCACAGCGTCAAACTCGTAATTAGGTCAGTAAAATATGACACACTGCATTATTTAAAGTCACATTTCTATCAATTAAACTAGCAGCCCGGCAAATGGCAAAAAGGAACTCGAAACAGAAAACAGGCGATTTTGTAATTTGCCTTTATTTTCTTGCTAGAGAATTATCTTGAAAAAAAACCTCATCGTTAATCGATGAGGGATATTTTACGACTGACTTTGGTGAACTGTTCTTTACTTCAAGGCAAAGGGAACAAATATTACGTAGCTGCCTGTAGCGTCATCTCCGCTCTGCGTGTCGCTCTGTGGCGTTGCTGTGGGGGCAGGGGTTGAAATTGGTGTGGCAGATGGAACCGGACTACTTGTTGCGGCGGGTTCACTGCTGGCAGTTACGGTTGGCACGGCCGTATTCGTCGCCGTCGCTTCGCTTGTGGCAGTTGCAGTAGCAATTGGCGTGTTTGTGGCGGCAGGCGGCGACGCGTCGTCTGAGATCGGCGTCATCGTGGGCGTTCTCGTCACCCAGCCTTCACCCACCCAGGTCGTTGAGGAAACGTCTGTACTGCCCGCCCAATTGTAGAAGCCACCCGCCCAGTTATAGAAACCGCCCGCCCAGTTGTAAAAGCCACCCGACCAACTGTACGTGCCACCGGCCCAGTTGTAGAAGCCACCAGCCCAATTGTAGAAACCGCCGGCCCAGTTGTAAAAGCCGCCCGCCCAATTGTAGAAGCCGCCCGCCCAGTTATAAAAACCACCAGCCCAATTATAGAAGCCGCCAGCCCAATTATAAAAGCCGCCAGCCCACGCTTCGGCATGGGGCCAATATTCAGCACCATTGTTTACGTTATCAAAAGTTACGCCCATCGCCATCAAATCTTCATACTCGATCCACATGAGTGTCTGGACATCTGCTGCGCCCATCACCACCAATGAGCTATCCTCTGGATTCTCCGTGTAGTAAAGGTAGGTCTGACCATCGTCGCTGGCGACTTTTTGTATTTGCCCCTGATAATGATAAGCCAGCTCGGCTTCGTCCAGCACATAGTCCCCAGCTTCATCACGAACCGGTTCGCCATTTTCATCCAGCTTAAGCCAGCCATGTGCCAAATCAGCGTTGATGTCCATGCCGCTGTTGGCGTCAAGCAGGGGAATGTCGCCGAAGACGGCGTCTGGCACCCAAATGCGGCCGATACCCTGCTGGAGTGGGCTATAGACAAGCTCGTTCTCAGCAACGGCCGTTTGCGTCGAGGCCATTAGCCGGTACTTGACCTGGTCGGGGGTCATGCTGGGGTGGGCTTCCAAAATAAGCGCCACGACGCCGGAGGCCACCGCGGTGGACATGCTGGTGCCGTTCATGCGGAACATGCTGGAATTGAGGGAATAATCTGGATGGGCCAGCACCAGCGCTGGTGAGCTGCTGGT
>CBDUOF010000234.1:0-8550 GCA_965368765.1 uncultured Anaerolineae bacterium
GGTTGAGGTAGCAACGCAAGCCATTACGCAAGAGGGCGCTGTGCGGGTAGACAGCGTGCTGCTACCCCAAGCTGGTTGGTTAGCCATTCACGCCCAGGCAGAAGGGCGTCTGGCAGAGCTGCTGGGGGCGGTGCCGCTTACCGCTGGATTGCATGAAAATGTCATCATTACGATTCCCTGGCGCGAGGGGACGCCTACCTTATATGCGGCACTTTACGCTGATAACGGACGTGCCCTCCATTTTGATTACCTGGCGGACGACACGCCGTTGAAAGCGGGGGGTGAGCCGGCTGTGACTGAATTTGCTGCCAGCTATCCGCCCGATATTTTTGTGTTGGATCAGCCCTTGGTCGATGGCGTGTTTGAAGTGGAGCGGGTTATTAGTAACGGACCCGGCTGGATTGTGGCCTATTTTGATGAGGAGGGTGCGCCGGGATTGATCATTGGGTCTGCCCCATTGGAAGATGGACTCAATGAGCGGGTGCAAGTGAAGGTCTTGGAAACGGCCGTTACCCCCATCATACATCTGCGCCTTCACGAAGATACTGAACCTGGGGGCAATTTTGATTTTCCTCGCGTCGATCAGCCTATCTTATATGAAGATCGCTTGCCCAGTACGGTGACGTTTAGCCTAACGCCTGGGAATTATCTCGTGGTTGACGATCAGTCGTTGCCAAGTACGGGGGCCGCTTCAGCGGTGGTTACCGTTGAGCTTGTGGTGGTTGATGTGCCAACCTGGGTCGCGATTGAAGCTGATGAGGATGGTGAGCGGGGTGAAGTGTTGGGCTTTACGGCCGTTGCCCCCGGCGTCAATCACGATATCGCCATCTCCATCGACCCGGCCCTGGCAACAGAGACGCTTTACGTGACGCTTTATCTGAATGCGGGCGAACCTGACGAATTTGACCCCGACGGAGCCGATGTGCCGCTACAGCGCAACCGTAGCCCGATTTCGGTACCGTTCCTTCTCTTCGAAGAAGAGCCGTAATCAGCGAACCAGATCTAGTTACCGAGTACCCAATGCAGATTGCTGTTCACGGACCATCCCAATCATATCTCCCAGCACGCCGGCGGCCGTCATCTCGACGCCGGCACCCTTGCCGCCAATCAGTAGCGGCTCGTCGTTGTAAAACCCCGTGCGGAAACTGATATATTTCATGTTGGCCAGCGGGCTGTTGGCTGGAATTGGTTTTAGGCCGACGGAGCCGCGTCCTTTCGAAAGTTCGGCGACGTAGCGCAGCACTTGGCCGTTGGCGCGGGCCTCGTCTACTCGCTGCTGCATGGCTGCATCTAGCTGGTTAGCCGCTGCTAGAAACTGGGGCACGGTCAGATCCGCTAAGTCAGGCGTGTAGAGTGATTCTACTTCGATGTCACTGGCTTCCAGCGGCCAGCCTGCCATGCGGCCCAGAATCATCACTTTGCGCATCACATCTTTGCCGCCCAAATCTTCACGGGGATCCGGTTCGGTGAATCCTTTGTGTTTGGCTTCAGCAATGGCTTGGGAGAGGGGGACGCCCACATCGAGCTGGCTGCAGATAAAGCCTAACGTGCCGCTGAGTTGTCCTTCAATTTGGTGAATAGGGTCATTGACATCCAGTAAGTAGCGCAGGGTGGCAATGACGGGTTGGCCACCGCCCACAGTCGATTCGTGGCGCAGGCGGGGATGGTTGTAGAAGGATACGGCCGTTTTCCACGGACCCGCTAAAGGCTTTTTGTTCGCTAAAACGACACGATGATCCTGATCGAGGGCTTGCAACAAGGCAGGTTCCAGCCCGTCGGCTGCCGTCACGTCTACAAAAATAGCCGGGCCAAGTCCGGAATCTGTGACAGTTTGCACAATATCTGCTTCGCTGGGACGCATCCGGGTCGCGGGCGGCTCCGTTTGGTAAGACGGATCGACACATAGACCACCTGTTTTTGCCGCAACGGCTGCCAATAGGTCGGCATCGCTCAGGCCGCGATGGTCCCACAGCATCGTTTTGCTATCAGTGATGCCGATGATGTTGAATTGACAATTGTTGCGGGTAGCTGTAAGGGAACGGCCGTTCACAATTTGCCGCAACAAGGCGGATCCGACGCCGCCTGCACCAAACAAGATGACGGGTACCTCTTTCATTCACTTCTTCTCCATAACGAACAAGAGCCCTGTCCGAAGACAGGGCCCTTGCGTGCACCGTAGCGCTACTGACTCATCAGAGGAGGTAGCGCTACGGTGCATTTAGATAAATAACTATCCATCAGCACCACCTCCTTTTCATAAAGATAGCTGTGCCGGCAAAAGTGAACTCTTGCTAGGCAAATCAATAAGTGGAAATGATGGGCGCATTATGGCATACATAATTGGGCATGTCAACAAAGGCAGCGAAAAGATCAGAAATTGTTAACCAAGCCGTGGTGGGCATTCCTGCTAGAAAATTTGTGCTATAATTTTTGCCTTTCGAGAAATCAATTAATGGAACTGTTCCTATGACTGCCACTACCTATGTCATTGTAGACGTAGAAACAACAGGGCTAGATGCCCAAAACGATAGCATTATTGAAGTTGCCGCACTTACCCTGCGAGGCAACGACATTTTAGATGAATTTTCATCGCTGGTGAACCCACACCGGGCTATTCCAGCCTTTATTACCCAGCTAACGGGCATTACCCAGGAAATGGTCGACGATGCCCCAACCATGTTTACGCTGCGCTCCCAACTGCGCCCTAAAATTGGCGATCATGTGCTGGTGGGGCACAACGTTGGTTTTGATCTGGGATTTTTAGAGGCGGAACGGCTAGGCGTAGGCAACCATCGACTAGACACGGTGACGTTGGCCTCCATTTTGTTCCCAGATGCGGGACGTTTCAATTTGGAATCGCTGGTACATTATTTGGGGCTACCGAATCCCAACAATGGCCAAACCCATCGTGCGCTGGATGATGCTGAACAGACGGTGGAGCTTTTTCTGGCGTTACGCGAGCGAGCCATGCAGCTACAGCTCAGCCAAATTGATGAGTTGGTGGAGGCGGGGCGCCGCTTGGGCTGGCCCGAAACCATCTTTTTTGAAGACATTTTGGCGGAACGCGTCCGTACTGCGTTTGAAGGCAATGATTTGCGCCATCGGGGTCGGCTGCCGCGTTTGTTTAACCCTGGCAAAGTAGACGGCCGTCCCGCAGTGCCAGCCGAAACGCCCCAAATGCTCGACCCTGAACTGGTCGCCAGCATGATCTCGCCCGGGGGTAACTTTAGCCAACTTTTTGACTCGTTTGAATATCGACCGCAGCAGGTAGAGATGCTCGATGCGGTAGTGGGGGCGTTTAATGACGGGGCACACGTGATGGTAGAAGCAGGCACAGGCACGGGAAAAAGTATCGCCTACCTGATTCCTGCGGCGTTTTGGGCGGTGGAAAACGGCCGTCGCGTCGTCATTTCTACCAACACAATCAACTTGCAGGATCAGCTCATCCACAAAGATATTCCCGAACTGCAAAAAGTGCTGCCGTTTGAGCTGCGCGCGGCGGTGCGCAAGGGAAAGCGCAACTACGTTTGTACCCGTCTGTTCCAGCAGATGCGGCATAGTGGCCCCAGTAATGCAGATGAGATGGCGCTTTATGCCCGTATTTTGCTATGGCTGCCTACGACCGCCACAGGCGATCTGGCGGAACTAAATTTGCGCACGCCTGGGGAACGACTGGCCTGGTCAAGGCTGAACGGCGAAAATGCGTCTTGTACGACTGAACATTGCGCTGCGGAAAATTGTCCACTGCACGTAGCGCGTCGTCGGGCAGAGCTGGCGCATCTGGTGATTGTGAACCATTCGCTGCTGCTGTCTGACGTAGCCAATGAAAACCGCATCTTGCCCCACTTTGTGGATTTGATTGTGGATGAAGCGCATCATCTGGAATCGGCCGTAACGGATGGACTAAGCTTCCGCGCCGACAAACGCTTTTTGGAGGCGATTCTTGACGAGGTCAACAAGCCGCGTGCCGGATTGCTGTCTGATTTACAGAGCCGGGTGGAATCATCGTTGCCTGCTGACTTTGTGGCTACCTTTAATGAGATGATTAACCGGATGCGGCGGGAAGGGCAGTCGGCAATCATTCGGTTGGACGAGTTTTTCACGACGCTGACCTTCTTTTTGTCGGAGGCCCGAAACAGTCGCAGCCAGTTTGCCCAGCAGATTCGCTTGACACCGGCTGTTCGTACCCAGCCGGGCTACGATGAAGTTGAAATTAGCTGGGACAATCTAAGCCGCCATTTACATGCTATTTCGGAAGGGTTCGTTAAATTGGCTGCTGGTTTAGGTGAAGTAGCCGAGCAGCTGGATGTGGAGGATGGGGAAGATTTAAAATTGACATTGGCCAGTAACGGCCGTTCCCTTGAAGAAACACGCCTTAATCTCGATGCTATCATCATTGATCCTGACCCGGATATGATTTATTGGGTAGAGCTTTTCAAGGAGCGCATTTCCCTTCACGCCGCGCCTCTGCACGTCGGCCCACTCGTCCAAAGCAACATCTTTGAGGCACTGGAAACCGTTGTTCTGACATCTGCTACGCTGCGTACCGCTGGGCCAGATGCCCGTGAAGAGGCCAACTTTGCCTACATCCGTGAACGGCTCCACGCTCATGACGTTGATGAATTAGCCGTGGGCTCCCCCTTCGACTATAAAAATGCAACGTTGCTTTATTTAGTGACTGACATTCCTGAACCGAACCAGCCAGGCTACCAGCGCATGCTGGAAGACGCCATTGTGGATGTGGCGACTGCGCTGGGTGGTCGCACGATGGTTCTGTTTACGTCTTATGGGCAGCTAAACCAAACTGCCAAAGCGATTGAAGCATCATTGGCCGATGCGGGCATCACCACACTGGCACAATCATCTGGCAGCTCGCGCCAGCAGCTTTTAGACCAGTTTAAGCAGCCAGATAGCCACGCTGTTTTGTTGGGAACCCGCTCCTTTTGGGAAGGGGTCGATGTGCCGGGTGAGGCCTTGCAGGCGGTCCTCATTGCCAAGTTGCCCTTTGACGTGCCCTCTGACCCCATTTTTGCGGCACGTTCTGAAACGTTTGACAGTGCTTTCTTTGAATATTCGGTTCCAGAAGCGGTGCTGCGCTTTCGGCAGGGGTTTGGACGGCTCAACCGTCGCCAAACGGACGAAGGGGTGGTGATCATTCTGGATAAGCGTGTGATTACCAAGCGATATGGCCAGATGTTTGTAGATGCACTGCCGGAATGCACGGTGCTACGCCAACGCGCAGATAGAATCGGGGAGCTAACGCTGCGCTGGCTGAGCCGGGATCGCTGAGAGCCAGGGAACTTGCCGGACTGTCTGCATGCAGCACGATAAATGATGCGATTTCTATCAGAAATCGCATTTTTTGTTGCCAATAGTACTGGATCGATTTCGGATCGGAACGTTTATATACTGCTTAACAGTTGGATCGGCCGTTTATCTGTATTCTGTGCGCCATAGCTTGATAAATATTGGGAATAACGGCCGTTCAGATAAACGGAAAGAATTTCAGTCATAATTTAGAGTGATTGCAGCGAATTAGACCTATTAACCTATGGTTAAGTCGGTCTCCTCTATTACCATTGTATAACCAACACTTTGGCACAAAAGACGCCTTTCTAAGTTAGCAGAAAACCCATCTTATTTTTAGGAGAGATTATATGAAAAATTTGAACAAGCACCTTATCTTTATGCTGTTGGCTGCCCTGCTGTTTGGTGCAGTTTTAACGGCTTGTGGCGGTGAAGACCCAACCCCAACGCCGCGGCCAACTCGCACATCCGATGATGAAGACAACGAAGAGCCCACTGATGTACCGGAACCTACCGAAGAACCAGAACCTACGGCCGTACCAGACCCGACCGCCGGCTTTATTGATTTTTCCAATGAAGTTCTGGGCGTCTCCCTGTCTTATCCTGGTGAGTGGGCCATTGAGTTTGATGAAGCGGGTGATGAGCTAAAGTTAGCCAGCACCCAGGAAATTCTGGAAGATCAGCAGAATGATATTAAGGGCGCAATCCTCAATGTTCTGTTGCTCGATCGGGAGCTCCTGAGCCTGATTGGTGGTGAAGAGCTGGATACGGATGATCCGGTGGCTGTCCTAGAAATTTTTGTTACCTTGTTTACTGAAGAAGGTGCGGACAGTGAAGATATTCAGTTAACGGTTACCCAAGAACCAACGGCCGTCACGGTAAACGGTCAGACTGGCGCGCAGGTGCTGGCTGATGCTTCTGATTCTGAAGGGGATACGGCCGTCATGAAGCTGCTCCTTATCATGACAGACACCCGTGCAGCCGTTGTGCTTGCCGGTTCTGAAGCGTCTGAAGAAGCCCAAAATCGCCCGATTCTGGACGCCATTGAAAGCACCATTACCCTCTCTACTCCTGTCGGGGGCACCACCGAAACCATTGATGTCCCTGACAGCACAGGCTTCCTGCTTTATGGTGATTCGGTGGCTGGTGCAGTGGATGCCACGGGCCCGTCCGTCTGGGACTTTGTTGGCCTGGAAGGCGAAGTCGTAGACATTATTGTTGTGCCAGATGGCGAGTTTGATGTCGTTGTCGATGTGTTTGACGAAAGCGGCAGCTCTATTTTGCCGAATGGGGAAGTGGACTCATCTTTTGGCACCGAAGAAGTGTTGGACGTGGCTATTCCAGCCGCTGGCAGCTACACAATTGTGGTACGTGGCTTTGCCGATGCAACAGGTAGTTATCAATTAACGATTGCTGAAGCCGGAACGGCCGTTACGCCACCAGTGACGGGCGGTTCAGGTGAAGCGATTGCCTACGGCGATTCTGTTTCTGGAATCGTTGATGGCGCGAGTCCTGTCGCTTCTTACTCATTTGCAGGTGCCGAAGATGAAATTGTCGGAATGGTGATTACGCCGTTTGGTGAGTTTGATGCCGTTATTGACGTCATCGATGCCACCGGCAACTCTCTGCTTTCTCGTGAGCGGGACGCTTCTTTTGGCAACGAAAATGTGATGATTGCCCTGCCTGCTGACGGTGTTTACACCATTAATATATACGGCTTTGACGGGTCCACTGGTAGCTTTGATATGCTATTAGGCTTCCCTTTGACCAATATGGTTATTGCCGCACCAGACACGCTAGACCCTGAAGATGAAGGTGAAGGACACTCCTTCCCCTTCACGGCGCTGCGTGCTGGCGATATGGTTGGTATTTATGCTGAACCGGCTGAGGGTTTAGATATTGCTATTCAAGTTCGCCAGGGTGATGAGTTGCTCTCCGGCTTGGGGTTTGAGGTTGAAAGAGGTTTTGACTACTCTATCGATTTTGAAGAGTTTGTCATGCTCCTCCCCGAGACGGGCACTTACTCGTTCCGGGTGCTTAATTCTGTTGATGAAGAGTTTGGTGGCAACACAGGCGACTATGAAGTTGTGTTATTTGGCTCGTCCGAAGTTGTCTTTGAGCTGGCTTACGGGGATGTGGTTGATGCGCGTACCAACCCAGATGGCCTGGTGGATTACGTCATTAGCGGCTCTGTCGGTGATTCCATGGTCATTAATGTTGTCTCCGATGATGATTCTGTTGATATGATTATTGAGGTGCTAGACCTGGATGAGAATGTCCTGGCTTCCATTGATGATGGCTTTTCTGGTGAGGTTGAAGAGTTGGTCTACACCTTTGAAAGTGACGAATTGGTTATTATTCGGGTGCGTGACTTCTTTGGCGGCGAAGGCGACTTTGTTATGTCGGTTGATGCTCAGTAATTGGTAATCGATCATCCGGAATTGGTGACCGATAAACAGGACTGATTACCGACCTCCGGTAACAGATTCCCAATAACCGATAATTGAATAAAGGGGTTGGCTAATAATAGCCAGCCTCTTTTTTGTTAGCCAGGTGGGAGACGGCCGTATCTTTGCCAGACCGTATGGGTTATAGCTGGTTGTATAAATGACAAATTTGGAGGCACTATGAATCAACAAAAACGACGGGTGGTGGTTACTGGTTTAGGTACCATTAACCCGCTGGGGAATGATGTATCAACCACCTGGCAAAAAATCAGCCAGGGACAATCCGGCATTGATACCATTACGAATTTTGACGCCAGCGAATACAAAACTACCTTTGCTGGTGAGGTCAAAGGGTTTGATCCAAAAGATCATTTTGATCGTAAAGAAGTGCGGCGTTTGTCTCGCATGACACAGTTTGCTATGGTCGCCGCCCAACAGGCGATTGAAGATGCCAAGCTCTCCATTACGGCGACGAACAAAAACCGCATTGGTGTAGTTGTTGGCAGCGGCATGGGCAGCCTCGACCCCATCGTTGATAACATTAATGTTCTAAACGAGCGAGGTCCGTACCGCGTTAGCCCATTCTTTGTGCCAATGATGTTGGCCGATACGCCAGCGGCAACGATTTCCATTCAGCATGGCATAGGTGGACCCAATATGTCGGTAGCGACGGCTTGCGCCACGGGCAATGATGCCATTGGTCAGGCAGCCCGCGTAGTGCAGCATGGTGCAGCCGACGTCATGATTGCGGGCGGGTCAGAGGCGTGCCTGATGCCACTTGCTTTTGCCGGGTTTA
>CBDUOF010000235.1:0-8531 GCA_965368765.1 uncultured Anaerolineae bacterium
CCTGCACGTCATCTACCGTTTGCGGCAGCAGGACACCGTGCGGCTTTACCTGGTAAATGGAGGCGTCGGTGCTGTAGAGGATGCGGCTGTATTCGTCCGTGCGCAGTGCCCCCGTGGTGCGTTTGCCTAGTTCGTTCAGAAAATCGAATAATGCTTCAGACACGGCCGTTCTCCAAATCAAAGATTATAGAGCCTCAAAGACTTTGTAATCTTGCAAGCATAAGGAAGGTGATTGTAACGGCCGTTTCCCCCACCGTCTAGCCAAAAGAAGCACCATCTCCTGCTGAACAAGTTCGTATTGCTTATTCTGCTTTCCCTCTCTATGATCGGGCAAATGAAAATCAACCTGTGTCCCAGGTGCGACGCTCTTTTCAAGTGCGCCGCACCTCAGGAACTGGAGACCCTATGGAACGTCCTGATTTAAGCCAAGTTAGCCCGGAAGTGCGGGCCTATGTTGAAGCGTTGGAAGCCAGGCTGCTACAGGCCCAGGCGAGCCAACCCAACCGCCGCCGCTCGGCCGAATCTGAACCCGTGGAGCCACCGACCACGCAGCAGGTGATCACTATCAGCCAGGCGGGTGTGGCCAAACGAACGGCGCGGCATTTGTACGGCCGTCAGCGGCGCAGCGGCATTGGCGTCTTTGATCTGGACGTGGCTGAACCTGATTTCCCGGCTCATGTGGTGCTGGCCGACGAGAGCGACCGCCTGCTGCTGTTTAGCAACCTGGGGCGGGTCTTTCCGTTGGCCGTGGCGAGCATCACCCAAACCGAGGAGCTACGCGCCCCCGGCGAAAGCTTGCTCGACCCATTTCCCTTTCACGGCAATGAAAAAATCATCGGGGCACTCCCGGCGGAGGGTGGGCAATATGTGGTGTTGGCCAGCGAGCGCGGCTGGGTGCAGCGGGTGGCGGCGGGCTATTTTGGCAAGAATCTGCTGCCCGGCATGGCGTTTCATGATGTGAAGCAGGGGGGACAAATTACGGCCGTTTGCTCGACACGCGGCACGGACGAAATTTTCCTGGCGACCCGACAGGCGCAGGGCATTCGCTTCCGCGAAACGCAGGTGCCGTCGCGGGGTGGCTGCCTGGGGTTGCGGGTCAATCCCGGCGATGCGGTGGTGGCCGTCAGCAGCGTCATCGAGAGCAGCGGTGTCTTTGTGGTGGGGCACGATGGCACGATTCGCCAAATGAGCGGCTTCCGCCTGAACAAAGCGCCCGGCGCAGGCGGCAAAACCATCCTCAAAACGGAGCAGCTCATCGGGGCGGTGACGGTGCAAGCGGCTGATGATATCTTCATCCTGGCCCAAAGCGGCAAGATGATTCGCTTTCAGGCCAATGAAGTGCCGCCGAAGACGGGCGTGGTGCAGGGGGTGAACTGTATGGGCTTGCGCAATGATGTGGTAACGGCCGTTGCCGCCGCTAATCTGGAGACTGCATGATTCCCCCATTTGAGGAAGGTGAAGATTATATTGAACAGTCGTTCAATGGGCTGGATTTCAGGCAAGAGGTGGTAACGGCCGTTACTTTCGATGACTGCACCTTTCAGGATTGCAATTTCAGCGAAACTCAGTTCAAGCGATGCAGCTTCCGCAATTGCCACTTTAAAAATTGTGATCTGAGTCTTTGTGAAGTTGAATATTGCCGCTTTCAGCGCAGCCAATTTAAGGATTGCAAGCTCATCGGGATCAACTGGGCCAAAGTTGGCCAGCTGCAATGGATTGCCTTCCACAATTGCAATCTCAGCTACGCTACCTTTATGGAACTTGATCTGCAAAAAGCGCTTATCACGGGCTGCTTGGCCAAAGAAGCCACCTTTGCCGAAACCAATCTCACCGAGGCCAACTGTACCCACACCGACTTCATCGACAGCCGCTTTATCCACACCAATCTCACCAGGGCTGATTTTCGCGGGGCGCGTAACTACTTTATCCCGGCATTGGAAAACACGCTTAAAAAGACACTGTTCTCCTTACCAGAAGCACTCTCGTTGCTAGATGGTTTGGATATTATTTTAGAGAATCCTGCTTCTTAACACTTAAGTAGGGGCGACCCGTCGGGTCGCCCCTAAAAATCGATCAAAAGGAACCAATCATGTTAAATAAAGCCAAAGCATTACACGATGAACTGATTCGCCTGCGGCGCGACATTCACGCCCATCCTGAACTGGGGTTTCAGGAATTCAGAACGGCCGCTCTCGTTGCCGATACCCTGACTGAATTAGGGATCGACGTAAAAACAGGCGTGGGGCGCACGGGCGTCGTGGGGCAAATTGGCACAGGCGACGGTCCCACCATCGCCATTCGCGCTGATATGGACGCGCTGCCCATTTTGCAAAAATCTGATGCACCGTACAAATCGCAAAACGAGGGCGTGATGCACGCCTGCGGCCACGATTCGCACACCGCTATGCTGCTGGGCGCGGCCCATTTGCTAAAGCAAAGCCTGGCGGACAGCAACTGGCATGGCAACGTGCGCTTCCTCTTCCAACCCTCTGAAGAAGCGTTTGATAAAGATGGCGTCAGCGGGGCCACGGCGATGATTGCCGATGGCGCGCTGGAAGACATCGATGCCGTGATTGCCCTGCACGCGGCCTCGGAGCAACCGTCGGGGCAGTTGCGCTTTCAGGATGGGCATTCCCTGGCCAATGTGGATTCGTTCCAGGCGTGGGTGCGCGGCGACGGGGGCCACGGAGCTTATCCGCATGGCGGCAGCGACCCACTGCACATGATGAGCCTGATTTTGCCTGCCATTTACGCCATTCCTTCCCGCCGCATTAATCCGCTGCGGGGCTGCGTGGTTAGCCTGGGCCAGGTGAGCGGTGGGGCAGCACCCAACGTCATCCCTAATGAAGTTTATGTTCAAGGTACCATCCGCTCTTACCACGACGATGTGCGTGAGCAGCTGCGGGCTGAGGTGGAAAATGTGTTTAAGCTCAGCGAGCAGATGGGCGGCAGCTATGAATTCCAGCTCGTCAAGGGCTACCCGTCCATGTATAACGATGCCAAGGTAAATGACTGGATGCGGGATGTGGCGCGGGAGATGGCGGGGGATACGGCCGTTGTCGATACCGAATTTGGCATGGGAGCCGAAGATTTTGCCTACATGACCCGTGAAGCCAAGGGCGCCATGTTTATGCTGGGCGCCGCCATCGACGATGGCGTGGTGCGCAACCACCATACCGACATTTTTGACATTGATGAAAGCGTGTTGCCCCTTGGCGCGGCTATTTTGGCCGAAACAGCCCATCGCTTTGTCACAGGTAAAGTACGCTAAATAAAAAGAGCGACCAGATTGGAGATGAACTAATCTCCAATCTGGTCGCTCCAATCGGTCTCTTCTCTTATGGAAATTACGCGCCATTTTACAGCCACCACGTTTGTGGTATTTCATGATAAAGTATTGCTGCATCAACACAAAAAGTTCGGCACCTGGCTGCCTGCGGGGGGGCACATAGAGCGAGATGAACTGCCAGAAGAAGCGGCCGTTCGCGAGGTAAAGGAAGAAACCGGGCTAGACGTGACGCTGTACAACCCCGATGCTGCGCTTTTCGTAGCCGATCAGGAAGCGTGCCACCTGCACCGGCCGGTTCATTTACTGTTGGAAAACATTAATCCACACCATCAGCACATCGATTTTATCTATTATGCAACGGCCGTTTCCAACACGCTCAATCCCGCCAACGGCGAAAGTAGCTGCATTAAATGGTTCAATCAATCAGATTTGGAAAACACCAGAATGCCCACTAATGTAAAAGTCTGTGCCCATGAAGCATTGGCGCTGTTAGGCCAAAAAGATTGACACATTGCCACAAATGTGCAGAATTTGGCATAAACAAGTAGACAATAACGTGTGAAGAAGAAAAGGTTGTATTATAATAGCCTTACGTCAAGCATCTGTTTGCTCACACACTGTTGTTCAAGTCGTTGGAGGTCACTATGAGTTCAGGTCCCGCAAATGAAGATAAGTTCTACCCAAATCGCTGGGTGCGCATCATTTTAATTGCGACAGAAGAAATTGTTGGCAAAAATGGTGTCAAAGCCCTACTAAATATGGGTGGCCTGTCTCATTATGTTGAAAACTACCCACCAGACAATATGAAGAAAGAAGTGCCCTTTGCCCATGTTGGGCAGCTTCAGCAGGCATTTTGGGATATGTATGGGGCCCGAGGCGCACGCGCTTTTGCTGTCCGTGCTGGCAAGAAGACGTTTAATGACGGGCTAGACAGTTTTGGCTCTGTGGCGACCGCGGCGCGCGCGGCCATGAAGATTGGGTCGTTGGAACGGCGTATTGGTTTGGGCTTGCAGTTCTTTGCCAAATTCTTTAATCAGGTAAGCGACCAGGAAGTATCGTTGACGGACGACGAAAAATCGTGGTATTGGAACATTTTGGTGTGCCCCATGTGTACGGGACGCAGTGCAGATGCGCCCGTTTGTCATTTGGCGGTTGGCGTGTTGCAAGGTGCGCTGGAAAATTTTGCCGCAGCGGACAAGCGTTTCAACGTTTCGCCCACTCACTGTATTGGTCAGGGGGATGAGCAAGGGATTGTCGTCATTGATAAAGAACCGTTTTAGCGAAATCAGGGAAGGTTCTTTAGAAGCTGATGCGTGAATCAAGTTTTACGCTGAGGAGAACAAAACTGCCTTAGCATCCCTATTTTGAGCACCATTTATTCTCTGCTTCACCCCTCCCATTTTTAGCAATGTTGTTAATTTTAGCGCCCTAAATTAGGGCGCTTTTTGTTTGTGCCAGGAGAGGAACGGCCGTTCTATAGATATACCTCCCTGTTTTTATGTATAATGCATTCACCGTATCGTCCAGTTTGCCAGCATCTGGCAAACAACCCGCTGCAGGAGGGATTGGCGAATTCGACCCGTAGTGTCCATATGCGTATTTATACCACTCTCTTTACAGCTACCATTTTTGCCTGCTGGTATATAGAGTTCTACCCCTGCAGCATTCATATTTCAAGGAGGCTCAAATGATTCGTAACTCGATGACCTGGATGGGATTCGGCCGTTTTTGGCGGAATAAGGCCGGGGCTTTGTTGCTGCTTGCACTGGTCCTGCTATTTGGCGCCGGAACTGTAAGCTCGCAGTCGCTCGTCATTCCTACCATTAGTATTACTAGTGTGCAGGCAGATGATACCGTAACCATTCAGACCCATAACTTCCCTGCTGGACTCAAATTTACGGTCCGCATGGGAGAGATGTACACGGCAGGTATTGGCGGAACCATCGTCGATACCACCGAGTCGCCTGGTGGCTCGTTTTCGGCTACCTACAAGATTCCGGATCATCTAAAAGGGCGAGGGCGCATTGCCATTCGGCTAGACAGCACCTGGGGTGGCTACTACAGCTATAATTGGTTCTACAATAATACGGCAGATGTCGGGACACCTCCGCCAGTGGTGTCGGGTCCTGTTTATACGGGGATTCCAACGTTTAAGATTACGGCCGTAGACGCAGGCAATACCGTTACCATCGAAACCAATAACTTCCCAGCCAACATGACGTTTGCCGTCACAATGGGCAAGATGTACTCGCGGGGGATTGGTGGCACCAACGTGGGTTCGCTAGAGTCTGGCGCTGGTGGCACACTTACCCAAACATTTACTATTCCCGAAGCGTTGAAGGGTGATGACCGCATTGCCATCCGTGCTCAAACGGCTCATGCCAATCCGTTCTATGCCTTTAACTGGTTCCATAACAATAGTACGGGCAGCACATCGAGCACATCTACAAGCAATGGTTCCAGCTCAGTCGGATTAACCGGGGGGGCGGTTTCTATCTATTATGGCATTCCCACGTTTACCGTCTGTACCGTTACCCGGGATGGGGACGTCACTATTTTGACCAAAAACTTCCCGACCAACCAAACGTTTGCCGTGACGATGGGGCCGATGTACACCCAGGGCATTGGTGGTATCCAGGTTACTCCGTTGGAGTCCAAGGAAGATTCGAGTGCACGGTACACCTTTAATATTCCAGATGGAATGAAAGGGGCTGCCCGTATCTCAATCCGGGCTCAGACCGCTCACGCTCATCCTTTTTATGCTTACAACTGGTTCTACAACAATACAACCACGATGGATCATTGCCAGTAGCTTGGTAAGAACGCCTGCGGATTCGTAAAGAATTTGTTGGTGTGGTCCACAAATTATGATAGAAGAGTCTCTGGGAACGGCCGTTTCTAGGGACTTTTTTACGCAAATCCGGCGTTTCCCGGTACACTAGCTTCGCAATGATTGAACTGACTCAGCTGCAAAAAGTGATCCAGCAAAATACGCTCATCGACATCCCTGATCTTACCGTGGCCGGCGGTGAGATTACGGCCGTTACAGGCTTAACCCAGCTGGCCAAAGAAACGTTCATTCAGCTGCTCATCGGGCAAACCTCCCCCACCGCCGGGCAGATTCGCCTCGACGGGATCGATCCCTACCGGGAGCGGACATTGTTTGCCGAAAAAGTGGGCGTCTTGCCTGCGGAAAATGGCCTGTACGAGCGGTTAACCGCCCGACAGAACCTGGAATTTTATTGCCGTCTGTACGGACAGCCGCTTAGCCGGGCGATGGAACTGCTAACGCTCGCTGGCCTGCAAGATCAGGCCAAGACCCGTGCCCAGCAGCTCACGGCAGAAATGGCCAGACGGCTGGCGTTGGGCCGCGCCTTGCTGCACCAGCCAAAGCTGCTCATTTTGGTTGATCCGTTTGTCTCCAGCTCACCGGCGTCTGTGGAATTGATCACTGTCTTGCTTCGTCAGCAGGCCGACAGCGGGTCTGCCATCTTGCTCGTTGCCGAGGAGAGTGCCGCGGTAACGGCCGTTTGCCAAACAATTTTTGTTATGGCGCAGGGCCGAATCAGTCATAGCTATGCCCCGAGCGACTCAGCCACGCCACCCAACCTACCATTTAAGATTCCGGCGCGTCTGGAAGGCAAAGTCGCGTTGGTGAACCCGGCCGATATATTGTACGCTGCCAGTGACGACGGGCGTACCTACCTGCACACGGAAAACGGCCGTATCCCCACCCACCTTACCCTGAGCGAGGTAGAGAGCCGACTGGCGCGCAGTGGCTTCTTTCGCACCCATCGCAGCTATCTCGTCAACTTGCAGCATATCAAAGAGATGATCGCCTACACCCGGGATAGCTACACCCTCATTTTGGACGGGATGGAGGCAGACGACGCAGACCCTGTTGAAATCCCTCTCAGCAAAAGTGCCGCCCGCGACCTGCGCGAGCTGCTCGATTTTTAGCAAACCGCCCGCCATTCAGCCCATATTTGCGGCCATTCAGCCATTTTCCCTGCCTTTCAGCCAAAATATAATGCGGCCACCCTTCAAATTTGGTATCTTCGTAATGCAATTGCGACCAGCTGTGAATTCGCAATCAATCGAATTATTCTATTTAAGTGAGATCGTTTTATGAAGAACAACCGTCAGCATGGCAGGAAAACTATATGAGTACGCTTGCTTCCCGGTCACCGGCGCATTGGCGCCTGATACTATCTATAGCCCGCAAAGACGTTATCACGATTCTTAACCATCCGTATCATGTGATTTCATTGGTGATACCGCTGTTTGTCTCGCTTGTTTTTCTGGTTCTGATGCCTTCGTTAAACGGCATCGATACGATTCGGGTCGTGCTGTATGATCAGGGCAATTCTGAGCTGCCAGCCCGGTTGGCAACTCTGGAAGATGTATCGATTGAGCGAGTCGGTTCAGAAACGGCCGTTCTCAATGAGCTAACCGGAGACGTGGTGGCGGGCATTATTCTGCCGAGTGACTTTGATACGGCCGTTGCCAACGGGGCCTCGCCACCGCTTACTATCTACCTGAACAGCGAAGCGCGATCGTCCAGCGTTGCTGAATTTCAGAGGCTTTTTGTGGAAGAAACGGCCGCTATGCGCGACCCCGTTCCCGCCGCAGCCATTGATTGGGAAGAGCGTCAGCCCGGGGGCAACGAACTGACACCGTTTTCCATTGAAAGCTTTCTGTTTATCACCCTGGCACTGTTGTCTACCGGCATTGTCACCTGCAGCACGTTGCCCCATCTGCTGCATGAAGAACGGGAAAATGGCACCTGGCAAGCGTTGCTAAATTCACCCGCCTCGCAGGCCGATTTGTTAATAGGCAAAGGTGTTTCCGCCTTTAGTCTGACAATGATAGTTGTTTTGATTGTCGCGCTGCTAAATGAAGGCTTTGTTGGCAGTTGGGGCATTACGGTCTTGGCCATCATGCTAACCACCCTGTTTATGATTGGGCTGGGGTTGCTGTTGGGGCTATTGATGCATAAAAATCCGGCCAAGGCAGTCACAAGTATGGTCGTGATGATTGCGGCGCTACCCAGCTGGTTTAGCGCCACATCGCTGGAAAGCTTGACGCCCACAACCCGGTTTGTCTTGCGGGCAATTCCCACGCAGCATATGGTTGAAGCGCTGAATCAATCTTTAAACGGCCGTTCCTGGGCCGCAGCCGGCAGCAGTCTTCTCATTCTATTGGCCTGGACAGTTGCAATCTACCTGGCGTTGGTGTGGCA
>CBDUOF010000236.1:0-8517 GCA_965368765.1 uncultured Anaerolineae bacterium
CTGCTTGGTATTGATGATGCCTTCAAAGGAGACATCAGCCGTTTCATTTGTACGGAGCAGCGATTGCACTTCTCGTACGCGCTCTGTGTTTTGTTGTGTGTTTAGGTTGAAAATGGCCGTCGGGTCCGTCGCCTGCTCAAGCTGTATGGATTCTACCCAACGTTTAGTGCCGTACAGTAGGTCTCCCGGAATGGCAGAGGATGAAGCAAATAAAAAGGTAATGCCCACTAAAATAGTAACCATCGCCATGGAAGCAAGAGGCAACAATGCTTTCTGTATTTTGTGCCACGAGAGCCAACTCTGCTGCACGCCTCGTAACTGGGCGGCTTGCTGTAAAAACAGCTTTTGCGATTTTTGTTTGGCTGCCAAAGTAGGCTGAACAGGAATCTGTTCTAGCTGTGCAGCTACCGTCAGAAACTTCTCTATTTCATCTGCCGCATGTGGATATTGATCCATCAGATCGTCAACCGAAACGCCAGCTTCAAACTGCGCCAGACAATCAAACAGAATTTGCTCGTGCACAACTTTCATGCCAACACCCCTTGCAGCATGATGCGCTTTGAGATAGCGGCAACGGCACGTGCTTGCAACATCTTGACAGATCCTTCGCTCTTGCCCATTGTGTTGGCAACCTCTTGAATTGGCATCCCAAACCCAAACCGCAAAGCCAGCACATTCTGCTGATCTTCTGTAAGGCTCTTCATGACGGCTTGTAAATTTTCATTCTGCAAAATGTCATCTATCTGATGATCCAGGCTGCGTTCTGCAGAGGGAATATCTTCATGAAGCATCGTGAATCCGTCACGCTTCTTTTTGCGATAATGCTCTTTGAGTACGTGCGAAGCAACCCCATACAGCCAGCCGCGCAAGGTTTTTTGCGGTGCAGATTTATCCCGGAGAGCAGTCAGCAGCCGCAAGAAAACCTCACTGGTGAGGTCTTCAGCCGTTTGGGGATCATTGACACGAAAAGCAATATAGCGATAGATTGCTACGTAATATTTGTTGTGTACTTCTGTCAGGGCATCCTGATCAAGCGCACGAACGCGACTTAAAAGTTTCATTTCTTCTTGCATAAAATAATTTCCAGAGCTGTAATTTGTGAATGTGTGAATTGTAGATTTGTGGTTGGTGCTGCAGTAGGGGAGAACGTCGCGACTTTCTTCAGACCATAGCTCACGATTGATCAGACCTTCGTCCATAGGGATAACGAACTAAAGCCGATATAATCAGAGTCGCCAAGCGTGGCGCTTATTCCCTGAATCGGAATGATGGAGTTTAGAATGGGTGAAAGAAAACAGTTTACATTGGCCCAACAATATATGTTTGTGAGTCTTTTTGTCATGCTGGGCGGCATGGTGGGAATAGGTATATGGATTAGTCAGCAGATAGAAACGGCCGTTACCAACCGAACGGCCGCCGTAACCGCATTGTATGTAGATAGCTACATCTCGCCTCACCTGCAAGGTCTAGCAGAAAATGAAAACAAATATGCTGTCAATGTCGATGCCCTAGAGCGATTGCTCTCAGATACATCATTGGGCTCCCAAATTGTCTCCTTCAAAGTGTGGTCTCCTGATGGGGTCGTGCTGTACGCAACAAATTCGGAACTTATTGGCCAACAATATCCCCTTGAAGAAGGTCTAGCAGCAGCCTTTAACGGAGAAGTAGTCACTGAGGTAAGCGATCTAGATAAGCCAGAACAAGCCTTAGAGCGGCAACAATGGGGAACGCTTATCGAAACATATGCTCCCTCGCGGGATGCTAGTAGCGACACAATCATTGCTGTATCTGAGTTCTACCAAACATCTGATGGGTTAGAAGCAGAAATTCGTTCAGCACAATATCGTAGCTGGTTGGTGGTGGCGACCGTCATCATTGTGGTTTATTTATTATTAGCGGGTCTTGTGGGGCGTGCCAGCAATACTATTATTTTCCAGCAAAATGAGCTCAAAGCGAACGTGCATCAATTAAACGAACTTTTAGAGCAAAACGAAGAGCTAAACAGCAGAGTGCGCCGCGCAGCTGCCCGCACCACTGCCCTCAACGAGAAAAATCTCCGCCGCATCTCGGCTGACCTGCATGATGGCCCTGCCCAAGATTTAGCCTTAGCGCTTCTGCGAATTGAGTCCCTTTCAGAAGCATTTGAAGATGTACAGCCAGAAGTAAGTAAAGATTTCCGAACAATTCAGTTAGCAACCGAATCAGCCATGGAAGAATTACGCACCATTTCTGCCGGATTACGCCTGCCAGAAATTGCCCCTATTAGCCTCACCGAAACAATTCAACGCGCTGTACATGACTTTGAGAAGAAAACGCATAGTAACATTACCCTTACATTAGGAACGCTACCAGAGCAAGCCCCCCTGCCCGTAAAAATTACCACTTACCGTGTTTTAAAGGAGTCCCTAGCCAATAGTGTTCGCCACGCTGGGGGAGAAGGCTTAGCCGTGCATGTCTATGTAAATGATTCTGCGGAGTTAATCGTAGAAATATCTGATAGTGGTCCAGGGTTCGATGTTGATAGCCCAGCTGTATACGATCGGTTAGGGTTGGTAGGCATGCGCGAGCGTGTCGAACTGCTCGGCGGCCAATTTGAGCTCCGCACCATCATTGGGCACGGCACCACGATTCGCGCCCACCTTCCATTATCTGTACCAGAGGTTGAAAATGTCTGATCCCATAAGAATTTTGATTGCTGATGATCATCCACTATTTCGCGAAGGCGTAGCCCAATCACTTGCTGGCGAGCCTGGCTTCACGGTTGTTGGCCAAGCAGGTTCTGGCGAAGAAGCGTTCTCCCTTGTAGGCGAACTGCTGCCCGACGTGCTGCTGCTGGATGTCACCATGCCAGGCGACGGTGGCGTTATTACCGCCGGCAAAATTGCTGCTTCCTGGCCTGTCGTGAACATCATGATGCTCACCGTATCAGAAGACCAAGATACGCTGATGGCAACCTTAAAAGCAGGTGCAAGAGGGTATGTATTGAAAGGGGTAACTGCCAGAGAATTGGCTAACGCTGTTCGAGTCGTAGCTGGAGGAGATTTATACATTTCCCCTGCATTAGCTGGCGGGATATTGTTTGAGTTAACTGCCAATAAACAAGAAAATGATCCGCTCACGACGCTTACCGATAGGGAACGAGACATTTTGAGCCTGGTGGCAGAAGGGCTTACCAACCGGGAAATTGGGGAACAACTCCATTTAGCAGAGAAAACGATTAAACATTATATGACCAATGTGCTGCAAAAACTTCATGTACGCAGCCGGGTAGAGGCTGCATTGCTAGCCCAAAAACATGGTTTAGCCAAGTAATTCACTTCACATTTAATCAAGATGCTTGCATTCCTGACTCAATCTTTTTCTATCATGCTTCACATGTTTGGTTAACAGCAAATCACAGAAAGTTCTTTGAAAAACGAAAGTCGATTTCTCTGTGATTTGCTCAACTGAAAACCAATTTCGCGCTCATTCTCATTCAAAATTCTTTTTGGTTTTTACAACGGTGCCCAATCTTTACGAGTAAAACACCTTTCCAACGACTTGACCCTATTCGTCAGAGTGACATTTCTCTAAACTTCTACCGAACCGAAACTTCCCCACCTGGGTCTATTGGCTGAATCACCCGAAATTGGCTTGCTTAAGTCTTAGAATTGGCGTGAATGAGTTAAGTCACCCCCAAAGCGCCTAAGGTGATAGGTTCCATTGCGGAGGGTCAAGGAAGGCCTACAACGGAATCATGTCATTATGGTGATCCAGTAGGTAAAGGAAAAGAGGCTGTAGGTAATGGCAGCGTAACTGTTGGCAATGGGGGCATCGTCACTGTTGGTATAGCCAGAGTAGTCGTCGGTAATGGGGGCATCGTTACCGTTGGCACAGCCAGAGTAGCGGGTGGCATTGTGGGCATCATTACTGTTGGCACAGGTAAAGTAGGCAAACGAGATGGAATTGCTGTAGGCGTGCTTGTTGACAATTGTGCAGAGGAAGTAGGAGGTACAAGCGTATTTGACGGCACGATGGGGGGTTGCTTAGTTGGTGTAGATTGTATCGGTGTACTAGAATCAGAAGTGATTGTACTTGTAGGCATTCCTGGAATGAATGTCGATGTCGCATTCAATGTAGCCGTAGCCAAACCAGTCGATTCTGATGTTGTTGTCCCAGATTGGACCAATGAGGCGGTGGGTGAGGGTGTCCCTATCTTTAAGACCGATTCCATACTCAGCAAAGGAACACCAAGAGAGGGCGTTCTTTCATTGTCTTGCTGTATTTCTGTCAAGATATTTAGGTGGATAGGTGGAATTCTAGTTGAGAAAGGGTCTGCACTGTAATCCGCTTGCAATAAAGAGTTCAATGGAAATGGAATGAATTTATCGGACAACTTCGGCTCAAGAGAAGGCGCAAGAAAGAAAGTAGCAAGGCTACAAGCCATCGCCAACCACCAAATCCAGACCTGATAGTTTCTTAAAAATAGACTGATTCGCTTCATTCTGATTTGGGCAATAATCGATAGACTGTTACTGTCTCTGTTTTACCTTTAAAATGCTGTTGACCAAGGTTTACAAACCTAAATTGTTGCCGATACTCACCTAATGCTTGCCAAGTATTCTGACTGATCACAATACTGATATCGTCAAATTGTCGCGTAAAACCCTCCAATCTGGCTGTTGTGTTTACCGTATCGCCAATCACTGTGTAATGCACGCGCTCGGCCGTGCCCAAGCCTCCAGCAACAACCACGCCAGTATTAATACCGATACCGCCAGTGAGTTTCACAAGATTTTGATGCTGCCGTTCTTCGTTTAGAATACGGATGGCCTCCTGCATCGCCAAGGCAGTTTGGCAAGCTAGATATGCACTCTCAGTGGCAGGAAGCATATCAGGGATGACACCAAAAAAGGCCAAAATAGCATCACCATCAAACTTATTGACGACTCCCCTGTGTTCGATAATGATGGGAACAAGGCGACCAAAAAATTCGTTAAGCCATGCCAGAATGACATCTGGGTCTTCTTGTTCAGATAGCAAAGTAAAATCACGCAGATCACTCATTAGCACAGTGGCGACCGTTTGATGGCCTTCCAAAGTTTGCTCACCAGAGGCAAAAGTTTGACGCAACTGCTCCCTTACCGGGGGCGAAACAGCCCGCCCTAACAAATCCCGATAGATATCGCCTTCACGCAAGCCAAGTACCATATTGTTGAATGCTTGGGCCAACACCTCAATTTCATCTTTGCCTTGCGGGTGAATGGCCACATTTAGATCCCCATGGGCCACCGTTTTTGAGGCTGTAATAATTTGGTTAAGTACTCGTGTGATGTAAGTAGCGAGGAGATGACCCAAGACAAAGATGAGGCTAAAAACCAAGGCGGCTAATCCCCATATTTGCCGCCGAGCAGCCTGGCTCGTGGTCATTACGAGATCCCGGCTCTGAGAGATTCCGAGTAAGCCCACGGCTTGGTCTCCTCGCACAAACCAGGGGGAAATAATTTCTGTATAGCTTTCAGAATTTTGCGGCCAATGACGCAACCAGCTGTTTTGCTCTTGTTTTCGAATCACGGACGCAAGATCGGCAGAAAGAGGTGGGGGAGGAAGGATGGGAGCCGCAGCGGTTATTTCACCGCTCGTGTCATACAGGACAGCTTGTGTATTCAACTCAGTATGCAACTGTGCTGCCAAGTTTGTTAATGATTTTCCTATCAGAATGGCCCCAACAATCTGCGATTCTTCATCATATACTGGGCCGCCAATGTAAAAAAACTCACGATCTAAAACAACATCTGTACCTGCAAATTTATCACCCCGGTTATCTGGCTGTCCTAGAATTGGTGTGATAGCTTGCCAAGCAGCAATATCTGGATCTCCTTGGCTTACTGTATAGGATAACGAATTTAGATCGGGTCGATGAAGCATTAATAAGACATCCTGTTCAACGTTCAAAACAATTACCAGGTCCTCGCTGGCATTGATCGCCAGGGGGAAAGTCAGGCGTTGTAACAGGTTTTGGTCACCATGAACAATAGCAGCAGGCAACCCTTCTGTATTGGCAATCAAGCGTAAGGTTTCTAGCTGTTGCCCTTCCTGGCGCACTAACCAATCAGCCGCTAACCGCCCCGATTCCACCAATTCTGTCGTAAAGCGACTTTCAATTGTGTCTTGAATAAGTCTGTCGATGATATAAACGGCCGTTATGGTTGCAAATAGCAAAAGCAAAAAATAAGGCAACGTTATTTTCAAACGTAAAGGAAAGCGGACAGGGGGTAACGGATGGGATTCAATATATTCTATTTTGTCAACCATTATGCAAAATCCTGAGTGCTAAAATCAGTAAAATCGATCCTACCGCAACCAAATAACGGTACTGCTCTTAAGATGTTGCGTAAATGTGAAGCATGACCCGAACATGAAGAAGCCTCCTGGGCGCTCCTGTAGTTCACAGCATCTATAAAACGCTTAAGGAGAAGGTTTGTCAATAGTTGATTTGTGGGTAACAGACGGGAGGTGGTACAGATGTCATATGATGAAATAGATGTCAGTCTAAAAAGGCAGATAAATCGTACTAGGAAATATTGCGACGGGATTTTCTTAGTAAATGCCTCAAAACAGGCGTTTCCGTAGTCTTTTCTAAAAACTACGGTACCCTATTATTAGGGTTGATTAACGTGGCGGTTACGGCCGTTCCCGTTAACATTCATTCCCTGTAAAAAAGATCGATGAAACGGCCGTATTGGAACCGACATGGTTGTGAGACGGCCGTTTTTTATTTTTTATCCAGCGGGACCTTAACCAAAAGTTCTGAGCTCTAGTGAAACAGATCTTATGCCAACGTCAGCGGACCATTACAAGCGCTTGTCTCGCCTTTTCCAACAGATGGCTGTGGCGCCAAATGCGCCCCCTATCATCCTGCCAGAGCAATGGCCTGAAAGTTCCCCAGAGCATTTACTGCTAAAAGATTTACAGATGGCGTTGGCTGCCCTCGAGGCTCGTGATCAAGAGCGTCAATTACAGATGGCGATCCATAAACGTGAACAAGCCACCCTGCTAACAATTTCCCAAACATTGGCCTCCGCTTTAGAGCTCAAACCTGGCTTAATCCTTGACCAACTGCGCGAGATTGTCGATTATACGCTTGCTGTTCTATTTTCACTGGAAGATCAGGCTCTGATCACCCTGGCTGTGCGGGGATCCGAGCGCCTGCAAGAGGCAGCGCCTTTTCGCCTTCAGCTAGACGATCCAGCCAGTCAGGCTTTGATGTTGAATGAACAACAACCACAACGCATTGCCGATGTCTGGAGTAACGAGCCTTCGGCACAGTTTCTTCGGTCGCTTTTGAATGACCGCGCGGCGGTGATGTTGGAAGGGGTACAGGCATGGCTGTGGGTCCCACTGAGGGTAAAAGGTCGGATCCTTGGCGCTATCGGAGTGGCTCATGCCAAACCAGACAGCTTTACAGCGCACCATGCCGACCTGGCTCTCATTGTAGCAAACCAGGCCGCTATCACAATGGTCAATGCTCAACTCTACGAGCAAGCGCAAACGCTGGCCGCCCTGCAAGAACGTCAGCGCCTGGCCCAGAATCTGCATGACGCCGTCAATCAGTCCCTCTTTTCTGCCAGTATCATTGCGGAAGTGCTGCCCCGCCTCTGGGAGCGTAATCCAGATGAGGGCAGGCAGTCGCTTGAAGATCTGAGGCGATTAACACGCGGGGCAATCGCTGAGATGCGTGGCTTACTTGTCGAGCTTCAGCCTACAGTCATCACCGACAGTGATTTGGGCGATTTGCTGCGCCAGTTAAGCGACGCATTCACGGGACGGACAAATGTTCCCGTCGCTTTGACCATAAAAGGAAATGGCACTTTGCCAACCGATGTGCAGGTAGCACTTTACCGACTTTGTCAGGAAGGACTAAATAACATCGCAAAGCACGCCAGGGCCAGTCAGGTCGCGATGACATTGCATTTTAAGGCTGACTTGGCAGAGATAACGTTACATGATGACGGCCGAGGCTTCGATCCGACCCAGGTACCGCCCGGCCACTATGGCCTGAACATCATGCACGAACGGGCCGAGGCCGTTGGCGCCCAGCTGTCAATTACCAGCCAGGTCGGTCACGGCACTGAAATCAAAATTAGCTGGATGCACTCTCCGCAATAGGAGGCAGTATGACCACCCCTCAACCAATACGCGTCATGCTTGTTGACGATCACACGATGGTCCGCCGCGGCCTGGCGACCTTTTTGCAAGTTTCTGACAATCTGGAACTGGTTGGGGAGGCAGACAACGGGGAGACGGCCGTTGAGCTGTGCGCCCGCATTTTACCCGATGTGATCCTTATGGATATGGTAATGCCGGATATGGATGGCGTGACAGCCACGCGTCTTATTCGCCAGCAGTTTCCCACTGTGCAGGTGATTGCCCTAACCAGTTTTAAGGAGGCCAAGTTGGTGCAGAGCGCGCTGCAGGCAGGGGCTATCGGCTATTTACTGAAGGATGTGTCGGCTAGGGAGCTGGCTCAGGCCATTC
>CBDUOF010000237.1:0-8503 GCA_965368765.1 uncultured Anaerolineae bacterium
GTATCTGTCGAGGCAGGACAGCCCGTTAATCCGGGTGATGTGGTGGGACAGGTAGGCAGCAGCGGCGTGGCATTAGGCTCGCATCTCCATTTTGAAGTGCACCAGGACGATCCCTACCCGTATGAGTCGGTGCGCAACCCAGAGCTGTGGTATCGGCCATATGCAGGACGGAGTGTTTTGGCCGGACGGCTGGCAGACACCAACGGCTTTTTTATGTCCGGAACGCGAATCAATCTGGAATGCAGCGACGGGGCGCCGTGCTATGTGGAAACGTACTGGGTGGGATCAATTTACCGCACCTGATGACGTTTTGGTTGAAAATTGCGCTATTAAGAGTATTTCCAATTTTCGTCCGTAATTGTGCAATAGCTGGCACGTTTAACCAGAGCCGATCACTCATTGATCAAACTTTCCTAGTAAGAACAAAATTCTCCGACAGATAAAATTTTTACACCTTGCCTAAAGGTAGATAATGCTATAAGCTTTCTATCTGAATATATACTCAGATATTTAGAAGGTGAGAAAACAGGTGCCCCAACAGCATGAAATCACGGAGTATCAAGGTCTTCCCGAAGACATTCTGGCTGATGTTGTCTCTACTTTTAAGGCACTTAGCGATTCGACACGAGCGCAATTGGTTTACCTGTTGACCAAACAGGAGTACAGCGTCAATGAATTGAGCGAGTGCGTTACCGTCTCCGCTTCGGCCGTGTCGCATCATCTGGGCAAGCTGCGGGCTATCCGGCTGGTGCGCACCCGGCGCGAGGGCAACCAAATTTTTTATTCTATAGATGACAGCCATGTGGCAGCTCTATTCCGGGAGGCACTCTATCACCTGGATCACGTGCGGCAAAATCTGCCCGATCACCCTTACCCCGACTATCTGAAAAATCTACCTGACAATTGAGGAAGCAATACATGTCAACAGATAATCACCTTAACGACGGTCATGACCATGACCACCCACACCCATCTGCCCACGATCATGATCATCAACATCCCCACGACCATGAGCATGACGATGAACATCATCATGGTCGTGGACTATGGGGCTGGATCAGCACCATCTTCCACCTGCACGGGCACAGCCACCAGCACGACGCGTTGGCTTCTGATCGGGCCTTTTTAGATAACCAAGAGGGCATTCGCACAGTTTGGATGGCCTTGGCTGCTTTAACCATCACCGCGCTGGTACAAATTGTCATAGTGGCTTGGAGCGGCAGTGTAGCCCTGCTGGCAGACACTATTCACAACATTGGCGATGGACTGAATTCAATACCCCTGCTCATCGCCTTTTATCTGGCACGACGGGTAGCCACCCGCCGTTACACCTATGGTTTTGGTAAGGCAGAAGATGTAGCCGGGATTTTTATTGTCCTGTCTATCGCCATTAGCGCCGGGGTTGTCTTTTACGAATCCATCCAAAAGTTCTTCAACCCGGAACCGATGAGCAACTTAGGTTGGGTAGCCATCGCCGCCATCATTGGCTTTCTGGGCAACGAAGCGGTCGCCCTGTTGCAAATCCGTATCGGCCGTAAAATTGGATCAGCTGCATTAGTCGCTGATGGTCTGCACGCCCGAACTGATGGCTTGACCTCGCTGGCCGTGCTGTTAGCAGCTGGTGGTACTTGGCTTGGTTTCCCTATTGTAGATCCTATCATTGGCATCCTAATTGGCATTGCCATCCTATTCATCACCAGAGATGCTATCGTGACGATGTGGTATCGTCTGATGGATGCCATCGAACCAGAGTATTTGGATCAGGCCGAAGCGGTTGTTACTGGTCAGCCAGGGGTGGAATCGTTGTGCCGCCTGCGAATGCGCTGGATGGGACATCGCCTCCAGGCAGAGACAACAATTGCCGTTGATCCGCATCTAACCACGCTAGAGAGCCACCAAATTGCCGAACAAGTGCGACACGAGCTGTTTCACCAGATCCCTACCCTGTCTGAGGTGATTGTGCACGTAGACCCTTGGCTGGAACAGCTGGAAGCGGCACATGAGTTGACGCTGCACCATGAGCCACTGCCACGTCCGTTGCGTGCGTAGTTGATTGCTTGGCTTCATTTTATCGTCTCTTGCCTGAGATGTAAGGCAAGGCAGATGAAATTATCAGTTGCCGCCGGCCAGGCATTATTTGAGGAAAAATGCGTGACCTGTCACGATCCATCTGGGCGCAAAATGAGCCATGGGCCTGAGCGGTGGCCGAGCAGCTTCGACACGACCTCTTCCACAAAATTCCTAGATTGTCAGGCATAATGATCCACACTGACCCCTGGGCAGAGCTGCCTGAGAGCATAAAATAACCACCCCTACGAACCAATCCCTGAACCACTTTATGATTCGTATAGAAGGGGCAACCATGAAGAGCTACTTTTGTGGGTCTAAGGCATCACGTAAGCCATCCCCAAGCAAATTAAAGGCCATCACGCTCATAAAAATAGCTAAACCAGGAAATATCATCGTATGGGGGGATGTTTGCATAAACGGCCGTGCATCACTTAACATTCGTCCCCACTCTGGGGCAGGTGCTTGTGCGCCCAATCCCAGGAAGGAAAGAGCGGCAATACTAAGCAAGATGTTCCCCATATCCAGGCTGGCCAACACCACTACCGGTGAAATGACATTAGGTAAAATATGGCGCAGCGCAATTTGCCAGGAAGGCATCCCCAACGCCCGGGCCGCTTCCACATATTCTCGTTCCTTAATACTCAACACCATCCCCCGCACTACCCGGGCATATGTTGCCCAGCCCACCGCGACCAGCCCGATTAATACATTTCCCAGACTCGGCCCTAGCATACCGGCAATCGCCAGAACAAGAATTAGACTTGGGAACGCCAGCACAATGTCTACCACACGCATGATTGCATCATCTACCCAGCCACCCGTAAATCCAGCCGCAACTCCTACAACAATCCCAATAAGTAACAGCAATACCATAGCGGCCGTTGCCGTCCCCAATGTCAACCGGGTACCCCAAACTAGACGAGCCCAAATTGAGCGACCCAAATTATCAGTTCCCAAGAGGTATTCGCTGCTCGGGGCTTGTAATTTGTTGATGGGATTAATCTCGACTGGATCGTGACGAGCGACCAGCGGCGCTGCCACGGCCAAAAGGACAATAACCCCTAAAAGGAGAAAGCCAATGAGCGCCAGGCGGTCTTGCGTCAGGCGCCGCCAGGCGGAAGGCATTTTTAATGTCGGTTGGGGCTCCAGTAAAGTAGCTGGTCGTTCAAAAGTCATGAGTTGCTTTCCCCTAGACGAATGCGTGGGTCGAGCAGTCGATAAGAGACATCAACCAATAGATTGGTCAGGACAAAAAGCATGGCCGCAATGACCACAAATGCCTGAACGATGGGGAAATCACGGGTTAAGATTGCGTCTACCACCAATTTGCCCACGCCGGGCCAGGCAAAAATTGTTTCAATGACAACCGCCCCACCCAACAAATGGGCTAGGCTTATGCCAAATACAGTCACAAAGGGAATCAGAGCATTGCGTAAGGCATGGTGGACAACAACGACCGACTCATTAGCGCCTTTGGCGCGAGCGGCTGTTATATATGGTTGCGCCAACACTTCCACCATGCTGGAGCGCAGCAGACGGGCATAGGTTGGGGCAATGCCCAGGCTGAGGGCAAGAGCCGGGAGAACAAGATGCTTTGGTTCGCCATAGCCCAGCGCGGGTAGCCAGCTTAATTTGACAGCAAAGGCGAAAATCAGCAGTAAGGAGAGCCAAAAACCGGGTATTGAAGCGCCCATAAAGGCGAAAACTCGACCCGCGTGATCTATGAAGCTGTGTTGTTTGACGGCCGTTAACATTCCCACCGGCAACGCAATCAGTAATGCCAGGAAAAGGCTAACGACCGTTAACTCAATCGTCGCCGGCAGCCGCGTAAAAATCAGCTCGCTCACCGGGCTGCCGGTACGAACCGATGTCCCAAAATCCAACTGCAAGGTACGGCCCAACCAGCGGCCAAACTGGATCAGAAACGGATCGTCCAGCCCCATCTCCTGCCGCACCTGCGCCAAATTCTCCTCACTAATTTGCTGCACTCCCTGTGCCCGCAGTACCACCAATGCCGGATCGCCAGGCGCCAGGTGGATCAGGCTAAAACTGATAAGGGAAATCGCGAGCAACGTCGGGATTAGTAGCAGCAGGCGGCGTAGGATGTAAGTGGCCATAGATACGCTTGTACTTACCGCTCAATGGAAACCAAATTCCAGGCCTGACTGTAATTCGATGGATGTACCTCTAATCCTTTCACGTAAGAATAAGCCGCCCCAATTTGGGGCACATACGCGATGGGGGCTGCACCTGTGAAGTCGTCTACCATCACCTGCGCCGAGCGTACTGCCGCGGCCGTGGCTCCGGCAGCGTCAGCTGCACCTTGCGAATCCATTACGCCCTGGTCAAACTCCTCGTTGAGCCAGAACCGCTCATACAAAATTGCCTCGCCTTCCGGGTTGCAGCCGCAGAAAACGGTGAAAGTCAAAAAGGATAGATCAGGGGTGTTCCAGGAGCCGCTCTCAATGATCATATGCGTTTCACCACTGTCAATAATGAAATCATAATAAGCCCCCACATCATTGAATTCCACCAGTTGTGCGTCTACGCCAACGGCTTTAAGCTGTCCTTGAATTACCTCCGGCAGCGGTTTCGCTTCCTCTGCCGGGGGGAAGCCAGACACCAACGTTAACGAGAGCGGCTCGCCATCTTTATCCAGCACACCATCGCCATCGCTATCCGTCCAACCTGCTTCGGCAAAGAGTTCCAGCGCCCTATCCGGGTCATAAGTAAATCCCGTAACGTTTTGGTCAATTTCTGCCGACACCGTCGGCGGCGTCAGGCTCACAGCCACTTCAGCATAGCCATCAAAGACCTGACTAACTATGGTTTCTCGGTCGATAGCATAATTAATTGCCTGTCGCAGGCGTACATCGCTCAACGTGTCGAAGGGAGATACTTGGTTCTTGGTGGCAAAGTAAATAGCCCAATATCCAATTGGTTTCGAAACGTAAAGGTTTACATCTGACAATGCCTCTACTTGAGGTACATTATCACGCGGCACCGGTAAAATCATATCTACATCACCTGATTGTAACGCTAGTACTCGCGCTCCATTATCAGGAATAAAACGTAAGGTGATGGCATCCAATTTTGCCGTTTCGCCCCAGTAATCATCAAATTTAACAACACGCAAGAACTCATTTTGTTGATATTCATCCAGCATAAAAGGACCGGTACCAATGGGATTGGTTCCCGGATCACCTGCTGGCGAATACATAGCATATGAGGGGTGTGATAATGCTTCGGCCATATACCAAAACGGCCGTGTCGTGATGATCTCTAGCGTAAACTCATCCACTACTGTCACTGCCTCTGGGGGGAATAGCGGAAACCAGCGATTTGATTTATCAATAGACCATTTGGCTGCCTCGGCATTAAAGTCGTCACCATTGTGGAACTTCACCCCCTGGCGGATGTTAATACGCCAGGTCGTTTCATCCAACTGTTCCCAACTTTCTGCCAGCCAGGGAATTATCTCATAGTCTGAAGTGATGCGAACCAGCGGCTCCGTAATATTGGCGGGACCAGGCGGACGAATGCCCAAGTCGGCACCATCTCCTTCCAGGCGATAGCCATCTGCCCCGACTCCTACTATAAGCTCTGTAAACTCATCTGCCCCTGTATCTACCGTTTCTGACTCTTCAACGGCCGTTTCTTGCTCCTGATCAACAGATTCCTCGGCTGGCACCTCAGCTGTTGTCCCACCACCACAAGCAGTAATAAATACCAACAAACCTACTAAAGCCACAATAAATTTTGTGATTCGCCGACTTATCATTTTCTCTCCTTTCTTTTTCCATTAATAGGATGTGTAACACCTTACTTTAACAGCTTATCAAACACAAAAGCCCCTTCATGCCGGTAAGCCTCTCCCATAACCGCACCAGAATGCCCGGCTAACCCATTGACCAAAGACAGCGCCATATCAAACTGCCCATGCAGTGCCAACCCCAAGGCACGTTTGTCCTTGGTCAGATCATCATAATTGGGCAATACCAGACGTAGGGTTTCTTTCGCTGCAATCTTTTCAATCATCTGAGCGCTGAATGCCAACTGGTAACCCAGCACGGCCAATGCTTGCTGCTTAAGGGCAAAGGTCTGGCTGATTTCCACAATGCAATTCGGATGTTCCGGCGTCATGTAATAGATGGCTCTTACCGAATGCGGGGCATGGCCACCGCAAGCGTTTATATGCCAGTCACGTCCGGCCAGGGCAAATGATTCGGTGTAGAGCAAGGCGATGAGGCGGCGATCTGGGTCGAGGTCATGTTGGGCATGGTGTGGGTCTTGGGTTATTACAATATCCGGACGCACTCGGCGCACCAGCTCCACAATGCGTTCCTTTTCGGCCACGTCAACTGACCATTCACCATAAGGGAAATCAAGAAATTCAACTTTTTCGATGCCCAAGATACCGGCAGCTTTGGTGATTTGAGGGCGGCTTTCGGGTCGTGAGAGCAAAACGGCCGCATACACATCATCTCCTGCCTGTACATGCCGCGCCAATGCCCCGCCGCACTCCACAATTTCCAGACCAAAACTGGCTAACATTAAAATGGTCGTCATATCCCTCCTCTCTTAACCTGAATGTCGATTCTTTATCGGCTTTGCTTCAATCGTGGGTCCACTTTCTGTTCCAGGGCAAACCCGATCATGGCAAAACCTAACGCAGAAACCGTGATCAGGATGCCAGGCGGCAGTACCCACCACAGCCATGCCGGCGTGAGAAAGGCACCCCGTACCTGAGCCCAATACAAAATCGTCCCCCAGCTTTTTTGCAGCGGGTCGCCCAATCCCAGAAAACTGAGTGAGGCTTCCAGCAAGATTGCCCGGCTAGTGGCCTGCACAAATTGACCAATCGCCAGCAGCAGGACTTGGGGCAGAATATGGCGATAGATGATGTGACGATCTGAGGCACCGACGGCGCGTGCCGCCAGTACATAATCTTGTTTCACTATTGTCAGCACCTGCGAGCGAATGACTCTGGCGGTTCCCGCCCAACTGAGCAAGCCAATAATGATGACGGTGTTGAGCAAGCTGCGGCCTAAATACGCCGACAGAACAATGAGCAACGGCAAAAAGGGAAGAACCAGGACGATATCTACACCGCGCATCAGGATACCGCCCAACCGTGGATCATATCCGGCGAGTAGGCCAACAATTGTCCCGATAAACATGGCTACTAACGCGGCTGTTACGCCAACGATGAGCGAGGCCCGGGTTCCGTAGATCAACTCGCTAAAGATATCCTGGCCGATGTCATTGGTGCCCAGCTTGTGTTCGGCGCTGGGTACACCAAAGGGGGTACTGATGCGCACAGTGGGATCATAAGGGCTGATTAGGGGGGCAAAGACGGCCGTTCCCACCAATCCCAAAATGAGCAAAAGTCCCAAAACGGCCGTTACATTTGTCGTGGTTAGCCATGAACGTCGCTGGCGTGGGTCCGCTATTTTCGTTAGGGAAACAGTTGTTGTCGTCATGATTCTCTCGTCCGTGGGTCGAGCAATGGATATAGCAGTTCCGCCAGCACATTCGAGAGAAGAACCGCAATGGTAAACAGCAAAAATGCTGCCTGCATTACCGGATAATCCCGGCCGCTAACCGCTTCAAAGATGAGTCGTCCCAGGCCAGGATAGGAGAATACGGTTTCAATCACCACCGTGCCGCCAAAGGCAAAACCAAGGCGCAGCATCAACACCGTCACCACAGGCGCCAGCGAATTACGAATGACGTGACGAAAAAGCACGGCCGTTTCCCCCAACCCTTTCGCCCTGGCCGTACGAATAAAATCCTGCCCCAACACGCTCAACATCGTATACCGCATCGTCACATATACCCCCGGCGTACTGATCACAGAAAGCGTTATGATAGGCAAGATCGAATGTTTGACAATATCAACCAACCGCTCCGCCCCCTCGTAGCCAGAAGCGGGCGTCACCGCCCCAGAAGAGGGTAGCCAGCCATATTGCACCGACACCAGCGAAATGAGCAACATCCCCAGCCAGAAAGACGGCACCGAATCAACCGCAATGAGCGACCAAAGCATACTCACATCCATAACACTCGCTCGCCGCCAGGCAGAAATTGCCCCTAAAATGATGCCAAAAAAAGCCGATATCGCCAGCGCCGTTCCCGTTATCAACAACGTCCAGGGAAGCCGATCCAGCAGCAGTTCCGTAATGGGTCGATTTTGCCGATAGGAAAAACCAAAATCCCCGGTCAGCAGATCACCCCAATAGTTGAAATATTGGACGAAAAGCGGTTCATTCAGGCCAGCCTCTTGCAGCACTTCTTCCCGCTGTTCCGGCGTCATTTCGCCAACATCCACACCGGCCAACAGCGTCAACGGATTTCCCGGCATATAGCGAGGCAGCAAAAAGTTGATCGTAATCGCCGTCACCAGCACCAGCAGGTATTGCAAAACGCGGTT
>CBDUOF010000238.1:0-8483 GCA_965368765.1 uncultured Anaerolineae bacterium
ACCGCGTGGTCAAACGCCACCAGCGTATTGCTGGGGCGCAGCCACTCACCCCCCTGGTGGGCAATGACCATTACACCTTCTTGCTGCGTAAAAAAAGGATGCGCTGGCACCGGCTGCGCCCGCCACGCCAGTGCGACGTACAAAATGAGCAGCCCCGCTGCTAAGCTCAAAACAACCCGTGATTTTCTGCTATTCATCTAACATCTCCGTTCAATTTCCCTAAAATCTGCCGGATTGTACCAACAAAAAGTGAGCGGATCATAGTCATTGGAATCGTATTTGTTGCTAGAAATCGCCAGCTTATCTATCATGTGAAATGAACTGTTGCCATGATTTCTCTCTGGTTAGACGTAGGTATAATGATGTTCTACTATTTGTTTCCCACTTTTTCTCTGATTTCCTTTCTCTTTCTAATCGCATCAAATTTCAAGACCCAAACATTCTTTGCAAGGAATCGCTTCTTTTTTCGCTCATTATTTGCTGGTTTTCTAATGACCTTTCTATTTTGTTTGGGCTTGACTTCACTGCTTTACATCGATCGAGATGGGCAATTCTTAAATCCATTTAACCATGATTTTTCCGTAATAGTGACAAGCTTTTCCGGCCAACTATTTTTCACAACTCTTGCATCCTCGTATTGCCAATTCTTGATTGTGCCAGCGGTAGTTGGAATATTATTGTACGAGCATCGCAATCGCCCCAAAAGCAGCATTAATGGTGAATGAAACGGCCGTTTCCACATTCCTCCCTCACTCAAATCCGTTTTTGTCATCTAAAGCAGGCCATCAATCCCCAAAGCAAAACACAGAGCATGCTCAACAGCATCCAGCTTGTCCGGCGAGAGAACCGCCAGCAAACCACCCACATTTGCCTTAGGCACTGTTTGCAAATTGTCCAGGTTGACGGCCGATTCTGTCAGAACACCATCTTCAGCGGGAGTTAGCACCACTTCGGTGGGAATGTTGCGTATGGTGGAAGTGAGCGGCGCAATCGTGACCCCAGTCAGCACCTCCAATGCCGAATCGCGCGTCAGAATTAGCACCGGACGGCGTTTGTCTGGCGAGCGAAAAGTGTACCAGCGGATTTCACCCCGCTTCACGGGGAATCCTCCCAAACCTGTTCATCCTGCCAGACGTCAAATTCATCTGGCTCAATTGGATGCCGCTGATAACCAGCGATTTGCTGCCGTTCAAGGGCGGAAATGCGGCGCGCCTGCAGCGCCCGCTGCAATGCTTCGCGCAAAAATGCGGAGCGGCTGGTACCTAAATCGCGTACGGCCGTATCCACCGCCACCAATAACTCTTCATCAATCGTCATTTGAATTGTTTTCATAGCTTCACCTATTGCAATGTGGAACTCAATCCACAGTATAGACCACATAGGTTAGCGATTCAAGCAGAGTGAATTTTTTTCTTGAAAGATGAGCCAGAGCGAAACGGCCGTTGCGATCAAAATCCCATGCAGTATAATCCTTCAGTCAGTTATCTGTAAACGGATTACCGACCACAGAATACCAACTACTGGAGAAACAAATGGCACGTCGAGCAGTCTTTCCCTTCACAGCAATCGTCGGACAGGAACGTATGAAACGCGCGTTGATCCTCAACGCCGTCAGCCCCCGCATTGGGGGCGTCCTTATCCGGGGCGAACGCGGTACCGCAAAATCCACCGCCTCCCGCGCCCTGGCCGCCCTCCTGCCGGACATCGAAACCGTCGCTGACTGCCGCTTTGGCTGCGACCCGGAACGCCCTGACCAATGGTGTGACGAGTGCCGCGTGCGCCATGCCGACGGCGCTTTACAAGTCAACATGCGGCGCACGCCTTTTGTCGATTTGCCCGTCAGCGCCACCGAAGATCGCGTCGTCGGCACATTGGACATTGAAAAAGCGATCCAGAAAGGTGAAAAACATTTTGAGGCAGGCGTCCTGGCCTCGGCCAATCGCGGCTTGCTCTACGTCGATGAGGTCAACCTGCTGGACGATCACGTCGTTGATCTGCTGCTCGATTCAGCCGCGATGGGCGTCAACGTTGTCGAGCGCGAAGGAATCAGCTTCACTCATCCGGCCAAGTTCATCTTGGTCGGCACGATGAACCCAGAAGAAGGTGACTTGCGGCCACAGCTACTGGATCGTTTCGCCTTCTCTGTCCACATCTCCGGCCTCAGCAACGCCCACCAGCGCGTCTCCATTATGGAACGGCGCATCAACTTTGAAGTAAATCCCAGCGGCTTCCGTGAAGAATGGGAAGAATCAGAAAAGCAGTTGGCCGACCAAATTTGCGCCGCCCGTGAAATGGTCAACAAGGTGAAATATTCCCGCCGTGACCTGCACTCCATCGCCGGATTAACCAGCGCCATGAATGTCGATGGCCACCGTGCCGACCTGGTCATTTTGCGCGGGGCACAGGCCCACGCCGCTTTCCACGGCCGTAGCCACATCAGCGATGAAGACATTGTGCTGGCTGCTGAACTGGCGTTGCCGCACCGTATTAAGGGACGGCCGTTCCAGGATACTGCCATCTCCGCCGCAGACCTCGAGGAACGGCTGGAAGATGTGCAGTCAGAAATGGGCATGGGCGACCCCAACGAAGAACCGATGGACGAAAACGTCAATCAGGAAGACGTAAAAAAAAAGCCTTAGACTCGGATGAAGAGAGTGACGGGGCCGAAACGAATCAGCAAGCTGAGGCTGGCCCCCAGACCGTGCCCCAAACCGCCCAGGACGGGCAGTGGTGGGAAGGCGGTCAGCGCATCCAGTCCAAACAAGAGTTCACTGCCCGTCGCCTGGACACCCAGCTAGACCGCCTTACCCGCAAATCCGCCGGACGCCGCTCCCAAACTAAAACCGAACGCAAACGCGGCCGTTACGTCCAGTCTCGCGTCCCCAAAGGCAAACTCACCGATCTCGCCTTCGACGCCACCTTCCGCGCCGCTGCTCCCTACCAAAAAGAGCGCGACACCTCTGAATTGGCTCTGGCTCTCAAGAAAAGCGACCTGCGTGAAAAAGTGCGGGTTCGCCGCGCCGCCAATCTCATCCTCTTCGCCGTGGACGCCAGCTGGAGCATGGCCGTGGCCGAGCGCATGGAAGCGACCAAAGGGGCCATCATGTCCCTGCTCACCGACGCCTACCAGCGGCGTGACCGCGTAGGTCTCATCGTCTTCAATAAAAATGATTCCAACCTGGTACTGCCCCCCACGAACTCGGTGCAGTTGGCCAAAAAGGCATTGGCAGATATCGCGGTGGGCGGCAAAACGCCTCTTTCTGCTGGATTAATGATGGCCTACGATGTATTCCGACAGGAAGCGTACACGCACCCCGACGTCATGCCGATGCTTATTCTACTCACCGACGGCGCAGGCAATGTGAGCCTAAGCGATTTACCGCCACAGCAAGAAGCCCACCGCATCGCCGAGCTGATCAAGGAAACTGGCGTGCGCTCCGTTGTCATTAATATGGAACATGCCGCTTTTGACCAGGGGCTGGCCAAACTGCTGGCGGAAAAGCTCGAAGCCCCTTGCCACACGCTGGAAGATCTGCGCGCCGACACACTTTACCAAACCGTCCTGGGCGAATTGGACAACAAATAATGTCGCGCCTTAATCTGAGTGAAGCGAAGAATCCTTCTAAATTCGCCCGAAAAAATTATAGTAATTGCAAGCGTTTTCACTGCTGTAACTTTCCAGAGGTACTTCGCAGGGCCTCAGCGTAACAAGATTTTAGGTCGTATCCGATCACCTAACACTGCAACCATGTAGCAACTAATTTATTGTACAAACAAGCTATTACTCGACACGCTCAAACAAATAAGGAGAAAAATATGTCTTCGGTTCCTACCTTACCCGGCATTACATCCCAAATGGTGCAAACCAAACGCTTAAAGGTTCATGTTCTGTCTTGCGGACCAGACAATGGCATTCCCGTTGTTTTTGTACACGGCAACGTCTCCTCCGCCACTTACTGGGAAGAAACGATGTTGGCACTGCCAGATGGCTTTCGCGGCATTGCCGTTGATTTGCGCGGCTACGGCGATACGGAAGCGCTGCCTATCCGTGGGGCCACCGGCATGGCGGATTTTGCAGCCGATGTGCGTTCCGTTGTGGAAACGTTAGGGCTAGGAAAGCACCACATCGTTGGGCACAGTATGGGTGGCGGCGTGGTGATGCTTTATACCATTAACCATGCGGCCGATTTGCTCTCCATCACCCTGGCAGACCCGGTCTCACCGTACGGCTATGGCGGCTCCAGAGGGATCGATGGCTCGCTGGTATATGATGACGGTGCCCCAAGCGGTATTAATCCGGAGTTTGTGCAGCTGCTAGCCTCGGGTGAACGCGGATTGGAAAACCCGATGTCTCCTAGAAATGTGTTACGAGGATTTTATGTAAAGCCACCATTTATTTCGGCTCGTGAAGATGCGCTGGTTGATTCGATGCTCACGACGAAGATTGGTGATGATCATTATCCGGGCAACGCGGTTCCATCGCCCAATTGGCCGGGTGCAGCGCCTGGGGATAAAGGTGTCCTCCCTGCCTTCAACCGCAAAAATTTTGATGCGAGCGGCCTGGCCAATATCGACCCCAAACCCCCTATTCTGTGGATTCGCGGTGCGGATGATCTGATTGTCTCTGACTATGCGATGTTTGATTTGGCCGCACTGGGGCATATGGGAGCGGTTCCTGGCTGGCCTGGCGACGAAGAATGTCCGCCTCAGCCTATGCTGGCCCAAACTCGCGCCGTTTTGGACAGTTACGCCGCAAACGGCGGTAGCTACCGGGAAGAGGTGGTTGAGGACGCAGGCCATTCCCCTTATTTGGAAAAGCCGGAAGCGTTCAACGCACTGTTTCATGCCCATTTGGCTGGCTAACGGCCGTTTCCCTTCTTCAAATTAAATAAAAAAAGTCCGCTGCTCACACAGTGGACTTTTATTTTGCCAGGGTATAGCTTAGCTACTGTAGGCTAAAAAGTAGTTGCTTGCTTCATCATGTGCCAGTAACGCCCAAATGGTATACGCACCCAGCATTGTGCCCAGCGGTATGTTCATCAGGCTCAAAAACCCAATGACCAATGCTAAAACTCGCGCCCAAGATTTGCGCTTTAGCAAGCCCCACCCTGTAATGATGCCAGGGATGGAGACCACAACCAAAATCCCTAAGACAAACGTCCCAACAATAGCCAAAACGCTCATCGCTTCACCGTCGGCCGAGAGCAACCCTGCCCCAATTAAGATGAAGAAGACCATCACACCAATGAAAAGGGTAAAGACGTTCAGCGCAATGTACAGCCAGCCTAAAATCGTAATATGTTTGTCTAACTCTGTGAAATTTGATTGTTTCATTTTTGCCTCCAAAACCCTTAAAAAGCTGATCGTACTCAGCCAATTTTCTTAATGTTAACTCACCCACCTCTACGCAAAAACGTAGCCAGAGTTGTAATGGCACAGCCCGTTTAATTACGAAATGACATTGAAGCCAGCATGATATATTGACAGCTATTTTACAGTAAAATTAACGGCCGTATCTTGACACAACAGCCCTCCTTATGCTATCCTGCCGCCAAGTTTGTTGACTAGTCAACAAACGACCCGAGAGTACACACAATGAGTGACTTTTCACCTGAAGAAAATCTGTATCGTCAATTTCTTACCATTTTTGTCATCCTCGATGATGGCGACCAGCGTACCTTCAAACAAATCGGCCTCACCACCACGCAGTACAACTTTCTTCGTACCCTGGACGACGCCGCAACCGACAACCTCACCGTAACGGAAGTTGCAGACAAACTACTTTGTACACGGGGCAACGTGACCAGGCTGGTACAGCGGCTAGGCAAATATGGCCTGGTGCGCGTCGGCAGCGACGCGAATGACCAGCGGCTGGTGCGCATCTACCTCACCCCGGCGGGCAAAGAAAAGCTTACCCTGGCGCGTCAGCGCCACCAAGCATCTATTCAGCGACGTCTCGCCGCCCTCACTCCAGCAGAGCGGCAGCAGCTGATTGATTTGACGGCAACGGCCGTTCAGCTACTGGAAACAGATCTGGCAGCCCAACCGTCCTAACCAACTCTGTACCGTATATCGTTATTCGTCATTTAGACGTTTACTAATTCCGTAGAGAACAACAAGCCAAAGCGTTTTGTTGGCAAACGGCCGTTCTCTGCCCGGTCCACTCACCTTTTCAAATTTGGAGGTATTTCCTGATGCACTTAGCACGTAAGTTGTTCGGTTCCACAGCGCTCCGCACCCTGTTCATCTTTGCGTTGGTCAGTATGGTCTGGCAAACCAGATCGGCCGTCGCCGCCGCAGCCTTCATCGATCACGCAGGCAATATTGTGCCCTCTGCCCCCACCAGCAGCGACACCGTCGATTTCTGGGTGCAAGTTGGCTACCAGGGCTGGGTCACAGACACGCGGCTCTATCTCACCACCGACGGCAGTGAGCCATCCATCAACCCCAGCACCCATGCCGCCCAAGGTACAACCCAAGCCATTTCCATGACTCTGGATCATGTAGAAGGCACAACATTGTGGTACAAAGCCACTGCAGGCCCTTGGTCTGATGGCACCGTCATCCGCTACAAAATTGCCTCCTGGCACAGTGGTGGCGGCGATACCAAATACGCCGACAGCACCACCGACTGGCCGGTGACCGACCCCACCCAAGCACGCATCTTCGGCTTCCGCGTCGGCGAAAATGAGCTCCCTTCCTGGATTGGTGACGCGGTCATCTATAATGTCTTCGTTGATCGCTTCTATGACGGCGACACGAGCAACAATGATTATTGTGCCGAAGCCGCCAGCGGTTACTGCGACAACAACCACGCCGTCCACGGTGCGCTGCCCGCCCACCCCCAAGATGATTATCGTTTCACCTACAACGGCGGCGATCTTGATGGCGTGGTGGAACGCCTTGACTATCTCGAAGATTTAGGCATCAACGTCCTCTGGCTCTCCCCTGTCTTCGACAACCCCAACTTCTACACGGACACCGACTTCAACAGCAATGGGGACATCTACTTCACCTATCATGGCTATCACCCCAGCAACCCGCTGGCCGTTGAAGAAGTGTTTGGTACCCAAACAGATTTACAGGCATTGGTGACGCAAGCAATCAACCGCAACATTCGCGTTATTTTAGACTTTGTCCCCAACCATACGTCCAGCCAAAGCAGCAACTTCATCAGCGCCAGCACCACCTGCGCCGGGCCGTTTAGCGCCTGGTACACTTTCAGCGCCTGCAGCACCGCGTCTGACCCAACATTTAGCGTTAACTTCCCCTCTGGCTTCAACACCAGTTCGGCAAATTACACCGTTTATGGGTCCAACGACACCAATAAGAGCTTCTTTGGCGTGCTGGAACTGCCCCAAATCAATAATGACACAAGCGCTGCCCGTAACTGGGTGATCAACAGCCGAGCCGATTACTGGCTGACCACGTTGGGCCATGCGGGCTACCGTCTGGATTATGCACCTGGCCCCAGCACCGACTTCTGGCGCGAATTTAATGACACCATCGGTGACAGCGACACCTTTACCATTGCTGAAATCTGGCTAGACAACGGCCCAGAAATGATCCGTCGTCAACAGGGGCGGGTCGATTCGGCCATGGATTTTGAAGCCAACGCCGCCATTGTGGGCTTCTTCACCAGCGGCAACAGCGTTGATTCTTTGGACAGCAGCCTGCGCGATCGGGCCAGCTTCTACTACCAGGACGGCATTTCGCCCAGCGAGTTTGTGCGCGGCTGCTTTATTGACAATCATGACATGGATCGCTTTTCCCACCGCGTGGGTTATAACCTGGCGGACATGAAACAGGGGGCGCTGGTCATGTTTACCCAGCCGTGTGTACCGGTGATGTATTACGGTAACGAAATTGGTTTAGGGCAAGAGTTTGGCATTTACCAGTTTGGCGGTGGCCGTCCAGAATATGCCAGGGAGCGGATGGCATGGAGCTTCTACGATGGTTCGGCACCGAGCGAATGGGCAGGAAGTGCCAACACCACACTGTGGGACTTCTATGAAACGTTGATTGATGTGCGCAAAACCACCCCCGCGCTGCAAACGTTTAGTGCAGCTGACTACATTGCGCTTTACCGCCACAATGCAGATCGCACCTACGCCTACCAGCGCGGTCAGGGCAGTAGTGCCGTTCTCGTCGCCTTAAACGACAGCGGCGGGACACGCACCTTAACGATTCCCAATATTGGTGGGGTCTCCTTGCCCTATGCCAATGGAACGGTGCTGCAAGATTTACTAGGCAGTGGCAAAAGCTGCACGGTAAGCAGTGGCCAATGTTCCATTACCCTAGACAACAATGATCCCGGTGTGGTGCTGGCCCCACAGGTTGGCGTTTCGGTTAACTTTACCGTCAATGGCTATGTGACCTCATACGGGCAGGATATGTATGTCGTGGGGAACGTGCCAGAACTGGGCAACTGGAATGCAGCCAGCGCCGTACCGCTAACCTGGGTAGACAACGATACCTGGAGT
>CBDUOF010000239.1:0-8437 GCA_965368765.1 uncultured Anaerolineae bacterium
GGCCGTTTCCAGATCCATCAACCAAATAAATCGGCACATCTCCGGCAAATTCGGTTAGCACCTGGCGGCACGCGCCACAGGGCGATCCAGCGTTGTCGGTGGCCACAGCCACGGCCAAAATCTTTTGATAGCCTTCAGACACTGCCTTGAAAACGGCCGTTCGCTCCGCACAGTTAGACAGCCCATATGATGAATTTTCGATATTAACGCCGGTAAACACTTTGCCACCAGGCGAATCATCAGCTACCAAAATTGCTGCCCCTACCTGGTAGTTTGAGTACGGTACATACGCACGTTGCCGCACCTCAATCGCTGCCTGAATTAATGCTGTTCGCTGTTCATCTGTAACCATTGCCGACTCCTTCAAATGCGCAATACAGAGTTGCACAGAAGAAAATGCAATCTGTGTAATTTGCGAAATCTTTGATGTTTATTCCCCGCCACCTGCTGAGGACCATATTGTTCCTTTCACAACTGAAAATGGCTCCACAATCGTTCCCGCTACAATCGTTGTCCCTTCCACCATTGCCTGTTCAATACGACAGCCATCGCCAACGGCCGTATCCCGCAAAATCGTATTCGGCCCGATGACACAATCCTGGCCAACGGCCGTTTTGCCCTGTAAATAGCTGTTCGGCCAGATGACTGTATCCTGGCCTATCGTTACGTCTGGATCGATGTAGGTGCTGGCCGGGTCAACAATTGTCACGCCCTGTGTCAGCCACCGGTTGTTGGCCCGCTGCCGGAACGCCTTTTCTACCAAAACCATCTCCGCCCGCGTGCCAGCCCCCAGGCATTCATCAGCCTCGGACGTGGCGATTGCAGCGACACCCCGGTTTTGCTGCACAGCCAGTTCGATCAGGTCTGTCAGATAATATTCGGGACCGCTGCGGGCCTGCCGCAGGGGGAGCTTCTCGATGTTTGCCCACAACCAATCGGCGGCAAAACAGTACACGCCGGCATTTTGCTCGGTAATGCCCAAAAGCTCGGCGGCATTGGGCCGTTTTTTGGCCTGCGCCACTTCAAGAATTTCAGTGACACGGCCGTTTTCATCCCGCACCACCCGACCAAATGTCGAATCCGGGCTACCCATGACGCTAAGCATGGCAACGGCCGTTGCTGTTCCGGCCTGCAAATCGGCCAATCTTTGCAGCGTTTCTGCCTGCAGCAGCGGCATGTCGGCATAGGTGACAATTACCTGATCTGCCTGGTTCTTGAGCAACGGCATGGCCATTTGCGTGGCATGACCGGTCCCCAACTGCTCACGTTGCACCGCATAGCGTGCTTGTTCACCAAATAGCTGCCGCACGCCGTCGCCCCCGATGCCAATAATGAGGACTGGCGGATGGGGCGACAAAGAAACGGCCGTGTCAAACAGATGCTGCACCATCGGCTTACCGCCAACTTCATGCAAAATCTTCTGCTTCTTGGACAGCATCCTGCTGCCTTGCCCGGCGGCTAGAATGACAATTGCTAAAGTCATAGGCACGTAATTGGGTAACTGATAATTGAGCAAGTAGCGATTACTCAATGACTCATTACAATCTTTAGGGATAAAAAAAGGACTGAGCCAAAACCCAGTCCCTTTACCTGCTGCGGTGCCAGGATTCGAACCTGGGAATGGCGGATTCAAAGTCCGCTGCCTTACCACTTGGCGACACCGCAAAGATGGGCGAATGTTAGCACATAGGCATACGTGATGCAAGAACGACACCATTTAGAAATCGTTCGTTTTTGGGCCGATTTTAGAGGGCATGAACAGCCAACAATCGCCACCCTCCCCGCTCTAAATCTTACAGATCTTGCCGCCCTTCAAGCGCCCGTCCCAACGTAATTTCATCCGTGTATTCCAGGTCGCCACCCACGGGTAAGCCGCGTGCCAAGCGGGTCAGCCGTACGCCAGATTCTGCCAATCGACGCTGAATATAAAGGGCGGTTGATTCCCCTTCCAGCGTCGGATTCGTCGCCAAAATAATTTCCTGAAATTCACTTTGCTGGACTCTGGTTACCAACTCGGTAATCTTCAAGTCTTCAGGGCCAATCCCTTCTACCGGCGAGATAGCACCGTGTAAAACATGGTAACGGCCGTTAAATGCTTGCGACCGTTCAATAGCCAATACATCAAGTGGCTCTTCCACCACACAGAGCAGCCGATCATCGCGGGCCGGGTCGCTACACAGACCACACGGATCTTGTTCGGTAATATGGAAGCAGGTGCTGCAAAAGATTGTGCGCTCCTTCATCTCCTGCAGCGCCACCGACAAATCCAACGCCTGCTCATCAGCCATGCGCAGCAAATAAAAGGTCAGCCGCGCCGCCGATTTAGGACCAATCCCAGGCAAACGGGCGAACTCATTGATGAGCCGCTGTACCGGCTGTGGTAGTGCAGAAGCCATTTAGCCTAACCCTAACCCACCCAGCATATCGTTCAGGCCACCGCCCAAACCGCCGGTAATCCCTTCCATCCGCTCTGCGGCCAGCGCTTGCGACTGCTCAATAGCCGCATTTACGCCCGCCACCAGCATATCCTGCAACATTTCAGCATCTTCTGGCGTGAGCAGTTCGGGGTCAACCTTAATAGATTCAATCCGTTGATGGCCAGTGATAACAATGCTGATAGCGCCACCCCCTGCAGTAACGGTGACGGTTTCATTTTCCAGAGCCGATTGCGCCGTAGCCATCTGCTCCTGCATTTGCTGCATTTGGGACATCAGCCCGCCAGCGCTGGGCATTTTGTTTTTCTTCGGCTTCGGACGGCCACGAAAAGATCGTTTAGACATGGTTTGCTCCTTCTTTAGAGTAAAAAGTAATCAGTGAAAAGTAAAATGTGGCGCTCACTTTTCACTACTTACTTTTCACTTTCTACTATATTCAAGACCCTTCTGAAACAGTCCCGCCAAGCTCATCTGCTAATGCGCGAAAATCCGCGGGCTGAACGGGGACGGTATATTCGCTTGTGACGGTGCTGCGCACCATCGTAGCCTGGCCCAAAAGTTCGGTCAAAATATCGCCAACCAGGGGGGCTGCCCCAGCTAAATTATCAAATTTATCTTTAAAAAGCGGGTAATCAAAGCCAATGACTAGTGTACGTCCCTCGGCAGCCAGCGGTTTACCCATATTGAGCAGGGCTGGCAAATTCTTAATTTTCTCACCTGCCTGGCGCACCAACTCTGCCCAAACGGACTGAACCTCTTTCACAGACAGAGGCGTCGCGGCTTCTTTGCCCGCGTCTTTACCTGTGTCAGCCGCAGCATCTTCCTTTTTTGGCTTGATTGCGGCAGGTGAGGCTTCAGGTTTGGCTTTAACTTTCGCTTTGGGCTGTTTTTTGGCAGGCGGCGCAACGGCCTTTTCCACTTTCGGCTCTGTCTTCTTTGCTACGGTTACGGCTTCCTGTTTAGTCTCGACGACAGGAACGGCCGTTCCCAGGGGCAACGGCGTGGCAGGCAATAGCTCAATAAACGCCAGTTCCAGCGGCAGCTGTGGCTGCCAACTGCCAGCCGCGACAAGTGCTGCCTCATTAAACCCTTTGATTGCCTCAATCAAACCCTCACGAGGGGCACGCTGAGCCTGAGCCAGCATCGCTGTCTTTTGTTCTGGCGGCACTTCCAGAGGCAGCGTGTCCCCTGCGGCCTGTAGCAGCAGCAGCTCCCGTAAATAAGCCACCATTTGGCGGCAAAATTGGCGGGCATCTGTACCGGAAGCCAACGCCTCGTGAATAAGAGCAAGGCCGCTGGCACCATCACGATTGAGCCAGGCATCGGTGAGCTGCGAGACAGCCTCATTGGAAGCCGTTCCCAACACCATCTGGGTGCGTTCCGCCGTGATGACATCATCTTGAGCCACAACAAGCTGATCCAGCAAGCTTTCAGCATCTCGCAAGCTGCCCGCACCCTGCCGCGCGATCATTCCAAGCGCCTCTGGCTCAATGGTGAATCCTTCTTTCTCAGCGAGCCAGGAAAGCCGCTGGCTAATCTCCTCTAAATTAAGCAGGCGAAAATTGAACTGCTGGCAGCGGGATTTAATGGTAACGGGCACTTTATGCTCTTCCGTGGTTGCCAGCACAAATTTAACGTGCGGCGGCGGCTCCTCTAATGTTTTGAGCAAGGCGTTAAAGGCAGCGGTGGAAAGCATGTGCACTTCATCAATGATATACACTTTGAAGCGCCCTTCTGTGGGGGAAAAGTTAATCTTGTCGCGCAAGTCGCGAATGTCATCTACGCCCGTGTTGGAAGCGGCATCAATCTCTATCAAATCAAGGAAACGGCCGTTTCCAATTGACAAGCAAATAGAGCATTCGTTACACGGCCGTTCGGCTAACTCTTCATGCAGGCAGTTGACCGCTTTGGCCAACAGGCGGGCGCTGGTGGTTTTGCCAGTACCGCGCGGGCCGCAAAACAGGTAAGCGTGACCCAGCCGCTCTGCGATCACGCTGTTTTGCAACGTTCGCGTCACGTGTTCCTGACCAATTACATCATCAAAGCGGGCGGGCCGCCATTTACGATACAAAGCTTGGGACATGGTGCTAGTTTAACATCCCCCCCACCCCCTGACAAGCAAGCTCATTTACTGTTCCGGGCCCTTTTTAACAGTGACCGTCACCTGCAAAACGGGTGGTTCAGACACCTTCTGATCGGTGGCTGTAGCGAGAGAGCCAACCCGTGTGCCAGTGAGAATGACCAATTAACTAGTACCTGCTTTAGCAATTCCCGTATAATCAACGATTCGTTTATGCTATACTTTGATCGACATTATGTTGGCAAGACATCATAGAAATGTGAACGTGTAGCCAAAAATACCAATACGAATGAGCACCCGACAGATGGTTCCAGCCCAACCGCCTCAAAAAACGATACCCACAACGGTAAACGGCCGTTATGTTCTCCATGAAAAAATTGGGGAAGGCGGCATGGGTGTGGTTTATCGGGCAACGGACCGACTGGCAGAGCATTTCCTGGCTTTCAAACAGGTCATCGTCCCCACCTGGCACTACCAGGTAGACAATGAAACCGAGGGGGAAATTGCGGAAGCGCTGCGGTTGGCTTTGGCTCATGAGTTTGAAACCCTCGCCTCACTGCGCCACCCCAATATTATTTCTGTTTTGGATTACGGCTTTGATGAAGAAAGACGGCCGTATTTCACCATGGATTACATGATGGGGGCGCGAACCATTCTGGAAGCAGGAGAAGGACTGGACGAATTAGGCAAAGTCACCCTGATCCAGCAAATGCTGCAAGCCCTGGCTTACCTGCATCGCCGCGGCATTTTGCACCGCGACCTAAAACCAGCCAACGTGCTCGTTACGTACCGCACAGTTCGCATTCTGGACTTTGGACTCGCCACCACACAAAAAAGCACCATGCAAGCCGCTGGCAGCATTCCCTACATCGCCCCGGAAGTGTGGGAAGACCAGCCTCATACAGAAGCAGCTGACCTTTATGCCGTTGGCGTTATTGCCTTTGAGCTGTTTGCGGGTCGGCACCCTTTTGATGTAAATAGTCAATTTTTCATCGACCAGGTTTTAGATAAATCACCGGATTTAAGTTTGTTGGACGCGTCCCCGGCCGTAACGGCCGTCATAGGCACCCTCATTGAAAAATCCCAAGGGACACGCTACCTCACGGCCGAAGCCTGCATTGCCGCCTTCAGCCAGGCAATTGCCCAGCCCATCCCCGCCGAAAGCATCGCCATCCGCGAAAGCTATCTGCAAGCCGCCACCTTTGTCGGTCGAAAGAAAGAAAAAGCGGTCTTGCTCAAGGCATTGCAAGAAACAAAGGAAGGCCAGGGCTCGGCCTGGCTGGTAAGTGGTGAGAGCGGTGTCGGCAAGTCCCGACTGCTTGATGAAATTGGCACCCAGGCCTTGGTGCAGGGTGCGCTGGTGCTGCGCGGTCAAGGCATTGAGGATGTTAGCGGCTCGCCACTCCAGCTGTGGCGCGATGCGCTGCGGCGGTTGGTGCTCACAGCCCCGCTGGATGATTTGGCTGTCGGAGTTTTGCAGGCGCTGATTCCCGACATCAATCGGCTGCTACAGCGTGAGGTCCCGCCAGCGCCAGAATTGGACGCTGCTGCAGCCCGCCAACGTTTAATTAGTACCATCACCAGCCTGTTTAGCAATCAATCCCAATGGATTTTACTCATATTGGAAGATTTGCAGTGGGCCGGAGCCGGCCTGGAAATTTTGCAACAGCTCACGCGTCTGGCACCACGCCTGCCGCTGCTCATTATTGGCAGCTACCGTAATGATGAGCAAGCCACTTTGGCAGATGATCTGCCACTTATGGAGGAGCTGTCACTAAATCGCCTTTCTCCAACGGAAATTGCCCAATTAAGCACGAGTATGTTGGGGAGCGTTGGTGAAAATCCCGAAGTGTTGGCCCTTCTGCAGCGAGAAACGGAAGGAAACGCGTTCTTCCTGGTCGAGGTGGTGCGTGCCCTGGCTGAAGAAGCGGGTCGGCTCAGCGCCATTGGGCAAACGCCACTGCCAGAACAGCTATTCCCCCAGGGCATCCAAACAATTGTGCAGCGACGGCTGGATCGCGTGCCGCAGACGGCCGTACCGCTCTTGGTGGGAACGGCCGTTGCCGGACGGCAGCTGGACTTGAACTTGCTGTCTGCCATGAGCAAAACTGTCAATCTTACCATTCCGCTAGAAACCTGGCTGGCAACCTGCGCGGAAACGGCCGTGTTAGAACTGTTCAACGGCAACTGGCGCTTCGCCCACGACAAGCTGCGCGCCGGTATCCTGGAAACCATTACGCCAAACCAACGTACCGAGTGGCACCATGCCATCGCCCAGCTTATTGAGCAGATTTATCCTGACAATGCGGAACAAGCAGCCGCCCTGGTTTATCATTGGCATGAAGCTGGCGATTTCGACAAAGAGCGGCACTATGCCCGCATCGCTGGTGACTATGCCCAGCGGCAATTCCTTAACGAGGCCGCCATTGATTATTTCACCCGTGCCCTGGCACTCACGCCCGAGGATGCGCTCCTGGCACAGTTCGAACTGCACCTGGCACGGGAACAGATTTACCATTTACAGGGCAAGCGAGAAGAACAGCAGGCAGATCTGGCCGCACTGGGACAAATTGCCGTTGATTTGGCTGCACAGCAAAGCCTCGATAAGCGCGCCGAGGTTGCTTTACGGTTAGCCAACTATGCCGAGGCGACCGGAGATTACCCAACATCACTTGCGGCGGCCAAGGAAGCACGCCAGGTTGCCAAGGAAAGCAACGACAGGCAAAACGAGGCGGCCAGTTACCTCGTGGCAGGGCGCGCCTTGGTACGGCAAGGCAACTATGAAGAAGCTAAAGGCAATCTGCAGGAAAGCTTGCAAGCAGCCCGCACTCACGGCTTTACCAGCCTGGAAGCAGATAGCCTGCGCTTGCTGGGGGTGCTGTCTTACGATACAGGACAGCTTGAAGTGGCAAACCAATATTATGCGCAATCGCTCCCACTCTATGAAACCCTCAAAAACAGGCAGGGCGAGAGCACCGTTTATAATAATTTGAGCGTCGTTGCCTTTTCACAAGGCAATATTGAACAGTCACTGTTGTCATTGGAAAAAGCCCAACAAATTGATGAACAAATTGGTGATCAAGAGGGACGCGCCCGGGTTGTGAGCAATCTTGGCTCTTTGAACCTGGATTTAGGCGCATTTGAGGCAGCAAAAGCATGCTGTATAGAAGCGTTGGACGTCTGTCGAGAGATAGATGTGCAATTTGGGGAATGCTTTAATTTGATAAATTTGAGCCTGACGGCGAATTTTCTAAACGAGGATGCTGAAGCAGAGCTGTATAGTCAGGAAGCCCTGGCGCTGGCAAACAAGATTGGCAGCAAGTTCCTGCTTGGGCTGGCACTAAAAGATCGTGGTTTCCTGCTGGTGAATCAGCAGAAGTTGACTGAAGCGGAAAGCGCCTACCAACTGTCGCTAGATTGTTTGGCACAAACGGATCAGGTGTTGGAAACGCAGGCAGGGTTGGCCTGGCTGGCATTGCATCGTGGAGAAGAATCGGCCGTCAAGCGCTATGTAGAGCCAATTGTCAACCACCTGCAACAGGGCGAAACGTTAGACGGCACTTCTCGCCCATTTTATATTTTATTGCTTACCTACAAAGTGCTTTCCTGGCTTAACGATCCGTATGCAGCCGAGGTGCTGGAACAGGCATACGGCCGTCTTGTCGCCTGGGCCAATCAAATTACAGACGACGATCGGCGCGACTCCTTCCTAGAAAGCGTTCCTGTCAATCTGGAAATCGCCACGCTGTACGAATCCCAGGAATAAGCCTCCCAATTTTCCTTATCCTTACACCAAAAAAGGACGTACACTCCAAAATGCACGTCCTCTAAAGTCATCGGTAAACGGTTTAGGCACCATCAGCTGCGATCTGACGATCAACGCGCTAAACAGGCTACAGCGGCAATCGTACCAAAAACGTAC
>CBDUOF010000240.1:0-8385 GCA_965368765.1 uncultured Anaerolineae bacterium
ACGGGAAAGTTCTTTGAATTAAAAAATAATGATTCTCCCGTTTTCCCTGAGTAAACCACAGAGAAATGGCGATTTTTACGTCAAAAGACTTTTTGTGGTTTACCTAAAATCCCAGATTTAGATTAGTGAGTAAAAATTATGGATGAGCAACCAAACGAAAACCGCCCATCAGTTCCAACTTGGGTATGGATTATTACGATATTTGCCGTGATTCTAGGGCTGCAACTGCTGTTTAGCGGTAAATTGAGCGGCCCGGAAGAAATTAGCCAACAGCAGTTTTTTAGCCTTGTAAGAAACAATGAGGTTGAAGTCATTGAACTAAATGGCGATCGCCTGGAAGCGTATCGCACTGACGCCAATGGGGACAAAACAACCGTTGGCATCACCACGAAAGATTCGCAAAGCTCATTAGAAGAAGTGCTTAGCTACAACGGCTTGAGCAATGCCGCCCTGGATGAATTAAATGTAGAAGTTCAGGTGCGCAATCTTTCATTACGCAACAATCTTTTTAGCATTCTCTTTACAATAGGGCCAGTTTTGCTGCTAATTTGGATTTTTAGCCGTGGTTTCCGGCAAATGCAGGGTGGCGGTGGCAACAGTATTTTTGGATTCGGCCGTAGCAAAGCCAAAAACCTGAGCGATGCCGATAGACCTACCGTTACCTTCGACGACGTAGCTGGCGTAGACGAGGCCAAGATGGAATTGGCTGAAGTGGTCCAGTTCCTGCGCGAGCCTGAAAAGTTTGTCCAGGTAGGCGCACGTATTCCCAAAGGTGTTCTGATGGTTGGGCCGCCAGGAACAGGTAAAACCTTGCTCGCACGGGCCGTCGCTGGTGAAGCGGGCGTCCCCTTCTTCCATATCTCAGGTTCTGAATTCGTGGAGATGTTTGTTGGTGTCGGTGCCAGTCGGGTACGGGACCTGTTCGAAAAGGCCAAACAGTCAGCGCCATCGATTGTATTTGTGGATGAAATTGATGCCGTTGGTCGACAGCGTGGCGCGGGGCTGGGTGGTGGCCATGATGAGCGTGAACAAACGTTGAACCAGATCCTGGTCGAGATGGACGGCTTTGATAACGATACCAATGTTATCGTCATGGCTGCTACCAACCGGGCAGACATTTTGGACCCGGCACTGCTGCGTCCTGGCCGTTTTGACCGCAAGGTGTATGTCGATCTACCGGACGTGCGCGGCCGCGAGAAAATTTTGGAAGTACACGCCCGCGGCAAACCGATTAGCAAAGAGGTCGAGCTAAAAGAGTTTGCCAAGCTAACGGCCGGATTCTCCGGGGCAGATTTAGAAAACTTGCTTAATGAAGCGGCCATCTTTGCGGCTCGGCGCGACCAAAAGACGATCAGTCCACTAGAATTCCAGGATGCTTTTGATCGTATTGCCCTCGGCCCGGAAAAGAAAAGTCACGTGATGACACAGGAAGATAAAGAGACAGTGGCTTATCATGAAGCAGGCCACGCTGTGGTGAGTTTCCACCTTTTAAATACGGATCCAATCCAAAAGATTACCATTGTGCCGCGAGGCCGTGCGGGTGGCTATGTGCTGCCGCTGCGCGAAGAGCGTATGGTGTATACGCAAGGCAAATTTGAAGACCAGATTGCCATGGCAATGGGCGGACGGGCTGCAGAAGAAGTGTTCTTTGGTCAGATAACGACCGGCGCTTCTTCTGACTTGCAGCAGTCAACACGCTGGGCAAAGGCAATGGTGATGAATTATGGAATGTCCTCATCGCTAGGCCTACCGACCTACGGCGACCAGGGCAGCAACCCATTTGTGGGCCGTGATTATGGCTTTGGTGGCGGACGTGACTACAGTGAAGAAGCTGCCAAGGCAATCGATGATGAGGTTCGTGATATCCTGGACCGCAATTACAAGCGCGCCAAGCAGATTATTGAAGATAATCGGCACAAGATGGTGGCTTTGGCCAATGCGCTAATGGAAGTGGAGACGATGGATCGACAGGTGTTTGAAAAGCTGATGAACGAAACGCTAGAGGTTCAGTCTGAAAATGGACAGGTGGATGTCGAAGAGATAACGGAAGCACTTGTTGAAGAAACGACACAAACTGAATGAACTTGAACTCCTGAAACAGTGAATGAACTTAAACCTTCTCACTAACTATTGGTGAGAAGGTTTTTTGTTAAGTTGGCCAATGATTGTGACGTTACTACGTTTGCTGCCTTGGCACGGCAGGAGCCAAGAAGTCCAGTTTGTTGATGTAAGTTTTTGCCTTAATTGAGCATAATGACTATACGATTTCGCCGCGTTGGGCGGCAGTACGAATCTGATCCTGAGGACAAAACGAAGCGCCTGAGTCGAGATAGTTTGCACAATTATCGGCGGCTGCTGGCTTACGTACGGCCGTATCGCCGCCTGATGACCTTTTCGATTGTGATGCTGGTGGTAAGCACCCTGCTTGGGCTGGTATTGCCGCTGGTGGTGCAAAATTTGGTCGATGTGGTGCTCATCGATAAAAATCTGACCCGACTCAATCAGTTGGCCATTGGTCTGTTTGTCATATTTATCGTCCAGGCCTTGTTTAGCTTTGCCCATCGCTTGTCCCTGGCATTTGTTGGGGAAAAAGTCATTGCTGAAATTCGCATTAAGGTGTACAGCCATCTGCAAACGCTGTCCTTGACCTATTTTGCCAACCATCGTACGGGTGAAGTGGTTTCACGCCTGACCAACGATGTATCGATGTTGCAAAATGCAGTGACGGATAATCTGGTTGCGCTGCTGCGGCAGGCGATTACCCTGATTGGTGCGGCCGTACTGCTGTTTTGGCTCAATTGGCGGCTAACGCTTATCATCCTCACCGGCATACCCATTATTTCCCTCACGATGGTCCTGCTGGGCCGACAAATTCGCAAGGCGGCCAAGGCAGTTCAGGATGCGCTGGCGGAAGCGGCCAATGTCGTAGAAGAAACGGTAAGCGGCATTCGCATTGTTAAGTCGTTTGCCCGTGAGCCGCATGAAATCGGCCGTTTTACGGGACGGGTCAACGAAACGTTTGAGGCAGCGATGCAGCGGGCCAAAATTGGTGCCGTGCTGGGACCAATTATCGGCTTTATGGCCTTTGCCTCCATCACTGCGACATTGTGGTTTGGCAGTTTTGAGGTGATTGAAGGGCGTTTGTCGGCCGGCGGTCTGGTGGCTTATCTGGTTTATACGATGATGGTGGCGGCGCCGATTGCCTCGCTGGCAGGGCTGTATGCCCAGTTCCAATCGGCTCTGGGGGCCACTGAGCGGCTGTTCGAACTGCTAGACACACCACCCGACATTGCTGATGCCGACGGGGCAACCACGCTGCCTGTCGTTTCTGGCCGAGTTGTTTTTGAACAAGTGGATTTTGACTACACCACGGCCGTTCCCATCCTAAAGCAGGTTTCTTTTGAAGCGGAAGCAGGACAGGTAATTGCGCTTGTTGGGCCAAGCGGCGCGGGAAAGAGCACTCTGGTCAACCTGATTCCGCGCTTTTACGATGTGGCAGACGGCCGTATTCTTATCGACAACTGCGACGTACGCGAGATAACCGTCAAAAGTCTACGCCAGCAAATCGGTATTGTGCCACAGGAAACGATCTTATTTTCGGACACCGTGCTGGAAAATATCCGCTACGGAGACTTGGCAGCAACACAGGCGGAAATCGAAGCCGCCGCTCAGGCGGCCAATGCCCACGACTTTATTCTCAATGACTTGCCCGAAGGCTACCAAACGATGGTTGGCGAGCGTGGCGTAAAACTGAGCGGTGGTCAGCGGCAGCGCGTGGCCATTGCCCGCGCCATCCTGAAGAACCCCCGTATCCTCATTTTAGATGAGGCCACCTCATCCCTAGACAGTGAAAGCGAAAGTTTGGTACAGGAGGCACTGGAGCGGTTGATGAACGGCCGTACTTCCTTTGTTATTGCGCATCGTTTAAGCACCGTGATTAATGCCGACTGGATCCTTGTGTTGGAGCAAGGGCGTGTCGTTGAGCAGGGTACGCACAGCAGCTTGCTACAAAATGCAGATGGCCTATATTATCGACTGCACCAAATGCAGTTTGTGAAGAATGGCACCTAGGGAGTTAAGTTGGAAGGTGAATGTGGCTTTCAAACGCATGCTTTCCATCGCTAAACTTCTACAAAACGGACGATTGAATGGAACAAGACAACAGCATCATCGAACGCAATTACCCAGCCGACGTAGAGATTGTGCCGGTAAACGGCCGTGAATTCATCCTCATCGGCACGGCCCACATTTCCCAGGAATCTACGGAATTGGTACGATCAGTCATCGAACAGGAACATCCTGATGTAGTCTGCGTTGAGCTGGACGAGCAGCGCTACAAAACCCTTTCCGAAAAGACCAAGTGGGAAAACCTCGATCTAAAGCAAATCATTCGTCAGAAGCAATTGATGACCTTGCTAGTAAATCTGCTCCTGGCCTCCTATCAGAAGCGCCTGGGGCAGCAGCTTGGCGTCACGCCTGGTACGGAGCTGCTGGAAGCAACCAAGGTTGCCAAAGAGCTGGAGATTCCACTCGCGTTGGTTGACCGGGATGTGCGCATTACGCTGCGACGTGCCTGGAACAGCATGAGCTTTTGGGAAAAAATGAAGCTTCTCGGCTCAGGTGCTGTCGGCGCGGCAGGCGGGGAAGAAATTTCGGAAGAGATGCTAAGCGAAATTCGCCAGTCAGATGTATTGACCGAGTTAATGAATGAACTTGGTGAATTCATGCCCGTGCTCAAGGGCGTTCTCATCGATGAGCGTGATACCTACATCGCTCAGAAAACCCGCGACGCAGCTGGGCAAAAAGTGGTAGCGGTGGTCGGCGCAGGCCACGTCAGCGGCATCAAACAAGCCTTGTTAGAAAATCGCCAAGATGATTTGGCGGCCATTGAGCAAGTGCCCTCGCCCTCGCCCGTGGGCAAGATCATTGGCTGGGGCATTCCTGCGATCATTATTAGCGCCATTATTTATATTGGGATCACGCAGGGTGCAACCGCCGCCGGGAATAATTTGCTGTATTGGTTTCTGGTTAACGGCATTCCTAGTGCCATTGGCGCCGTCATCGCCTGGGCACATCCGCTCACGATCGCGGTCTCCTTCTTTGGCGCCCCGCTTACCAGCCTGACGCCGGTCATTGGTGCGGGGTATGTGGCAGCCTTTGTTCAAGCCTACTATCAGCCGCCCGTGGTGCGCGAATTTCAGCAGGTAGGTGACGATATCTCACAGTGGCGAAAATGGTGGCAAAACAAGCTGCTGCGGGTGTTGTTGGTCTTTATTCTTACAAGCCTGGGCAGCCTGGCAGGCACTTACCTCGGGGCAGCAGAGATTATTTCAAATCTGTTTTAAAGCAAGCATCACAGATTTATGAAAAAGCCAACAAGTAGTTGAATCGGAACTTCCACAGAATTGGCTTTCATTTGAGTAATTTACCAAAAGCCTTGTGTTCTTTTTGTGATTTGCTTAGCCACCTATTCTCTATAATCCGCTAGATTTACAGGGAGATTGATTCATGAAATGGCTTAGACGAATATTTTGGGGATTTACGGCCGTTCTCCTCATCATCATTTTAGGGTCTGGCGGCATTATTTTATACGAGGGCTGGTTTGGTGAACCATCTACTCAATGGACCAACGTTACTTATACCGACGCCGACGGCACCGAACTGCATGGCTATCTGGCACAGCCAAGTGAGACGGGCGTCTATCCGGCAGTGCTGCTGATTCATGAATGGTGGGGCTTCAACGAGGGGATGACAGTGCTGGCCGACGCCCTGGCGGCTGAAGGCTACGTTGTGCTTGCCGCCGACGCCTATCGTGGTGAGGTAACCAGTCAGGTACCGCGTGCCCTTTACCTGCGCCTTTCCACCCCGGAAGCGCAAGTATTTAACGATGTTGATGCGGCATTGGCTTACCTGATGGCGCAGGATTCTGTCGATACAGACAAGATTGCCTCGATGGGGTTTTGCTTTGGTGGGGGGCATTCGCTGCAGTTGGGGATGCGTCAATCAGAGAATCTGGCACTAACGATTTTGTATTACGGCACCGTGGTGACAAATCCTGAGCTGTTACGGCCGTTAATCGATAATCAACCCGTCCTGGGCCTTTTTGGCGAAGATGATACCTCCATACCTACTGCCGACGTCCTGGAATTCGAAGCCGCCCTCAACAGCCTCGACATTCCTAATCAGGTTACGATCTATCCAGGCGTCGGACACGCTTTTCTCAATGAAGATAATTACAATGAGCCGGGCGCAGCGGGAGACGCCTGGCAAGAAACGCTAGAATTCTTGGCCGATAACCTCAAAAACGATTCGTAAGCCTGTTTTGGTTTCTCAAGGACATCGATGTTACGATCGTTTGGAAGAACTGGCTCCTCGCGTTTCGCGACCGCGCTAATTGAAGATAGAAAGCTGCTGTCCTGTTTCGTAACGGCCGTTTCTTTCCAAAGCCAACAACGCCACCTTAAAGCGCAATCCTCCGGCGTACCCCGTCAGCTTGCCGCTGCTGCCAACAACCCGATGACAAGGAATAATGATTGGGAGGGGATTACGGCCGTTTGCCGCTCCAACCGCTCGGGATGAATTGGGATTGCCCAACGCAGCCGCGATGGTGCCATAAGTAGTGGTACGGCCGTAGGGAATCGTCTGCAAAAAGCGCCAAACAGTTTGCTGAAACGGAGTGCCCTGTGGCGCAAGCGCGATGTCGAACGTTTTTAGCTCCCCGGCAAAGTAGGCAGTCAGTTGAGAAACGGCCGTTGCCAAATACTCAGCATCTCGCCGCCAGGATGGCTCAGGCGTCCGGGCGCTGGTTCCCGCTTGAAAGCTGATATGTGTTAACCCTCGTTCTGTTCCTGCCAGCAAAATCCCGCCTAGAGGACTCTCCATCACGGTAAAAACCGTTTGCTCAATCATCGTAACCTCCACGCCCCATTTAACCCCGGTCATAAAAATTTGTCCAAAGATCGCAATTGAAACCGCTCGTCCACGCGGGAACGAAGCTGTAAGAAAGTTTACAGCCTTCAGCCATTTACAAAGACAGCCACGCAGTAAGGTTTCTGGTTTACTGTAATCTCTGGAAGAAGCAGGCGTGGGGAACACAACAGCCAGCATCCAGAAAACCCGCGAAACGCAAAGTTAATAACTCAGGCAGCGCTTTTGGTCGCCGATTAGCATCTCTCCTGTAGATCAGCGGAAACTGTTTGCACTTCGCCAAAATTTTGTGTGAATCTTTACTCAAAACGGCGACGATAGGTTGTTAGGTTTGGCGCTCCGTGATAAATATCTAGACGATAAGGTGAATTCTTGGAAGTGGCCTGCTATGTGCGCTTCTAAATCACCGTAAGCCAATACGGAATCAAGACACTACCAGCAGCCGCTTTGCCCGCATTGGCCAAAACATTCAAGAATGAGTGATTCCTTGAACGACAATCCCAAACAGACAGTTGAAAAACCGAGCTCATGCGAGGGGCTCACCCCGGAAGAACTGGCTCACCTGCAGCGCTTTCTGCCTGCGAACTTAATGCAGTCGGTTACGGAAGCAAAGGGAGCACTGCCTAAAACGCTTTTGTCAACTTGTGTTCAGCATTTGACTGGGTTGCTGGAGGCCACGACTTCCCATCTGCCCGCCTCATTGGTACGGCAAGTGCGGCGGCAGCCCAAGCCAGGCCAGGCGGACGGTGAATTTGTGGAGGGCACGCTGCTCTTTGCAGACATCAGCGGTTTCACGGCAATGTCTGAGCGGCTGAGCCAAATTGGGCGTGAGGGTGCCGAGGAAGTTACGGCCGTTGTCAACAGTTATTTCGATGCCATGCTAGACATTCTACGAGCCCACAATGGCCAGCTTATCCGCTTTGGTGGCGATGCGTTGTTGGGTTTGTTTACGGAACGGCCGTCGTCTGCGGACGGTTTTGAGGATCCTTTTCCCGAGCTGGGCAGTAAGGCCAATAATAATAGTGCCACCCTGGCCATTCAGGCAGCGATGAAAATGCAGGCGGCGATGATCCATTTTGCTGAAACCAAAACGTCTCAAGGGACGTTCCCCCTGCGCATGAGCGTCGGTGTCAAGCGGGGCCGCTTCTTTGCCGCCCAGCTTGGCTCCATCGAAAATATGGAGTATGCCCTGTTTGGGCCTGACGTGAACGCCACGGCAGCCGTAGAGTCAGCGGCCTCAGCCGGGCAAGTGCTCATTGATCAGCAAACCTATGACGCGGTTGGGGCAGACGTGGTCTTGAGGGCCATACCCCTCCCAAACGATCCACGTTATTTGATGGTGGAATACATTGACCAACCGCTTGATCGCAGCGACACGCCGCCGCAAGATACGCTTTATCCGCTGGCGCATGATCTGGCCTCCTTGCGCCGACACATCACCTGGCTGGCAACTTTTAC
>CBDUOF010000241.1:0-8382 GCA_965368765.1 uncultured Anaerolineae bacterium
TTTACCAGTCAGCCGCTAAACGAACCGATGAACATGCTGGGCCATGCCAAAGTGCAATTGACGCTGACGGTAGACCAACCGCTGGCGCTGGTGGCCGTGCGTTTATGTGATGTGGCTCCAAACGGCCGTTCCACCCTCGTCACGTGGGGTCTGCTCAACCTAACCCACCATCGCAGCCATGAGGAACCCGAACTGCTTGTGCCGGGTAAGGTATACACCGTCACCGTGCCGCTGAACGTCATGGCTTACCGGCTGCCGGCCGGGCACCGCTGGCGGGTGGGCATCTCGCCGACGTACCTGCGCCACGCCTGGCCATCGCCAAAACCGGTGACGCTGACGCTGCGGTTGGGAGAAGGGTGTAGGTTGATGGTGCCGGAACGGCCGTTTCTCCCTAGTGACGACAAATTACCTGACTTCCCTTCTGCCGAAATTGCGCCCCCGGAACCTATCGAGCAGCTACGGCCTGAGCAACGCCACCAAACGATTGAGCGCGAAGTAACCAGCGGCACAACGACCTTCAAAGTTTATCAGGATTCTGGCCGCATCCGCTATAAAAATCACGGCCTGGAATTGGACGACATCAGCACCCATACCATCACCGTCCGCGATGACGATCCTCTGTCTCTGGAGCAAACTGTGGTTTATCGTCTGGAGTACAAGCGGCAAGCTTGGCAGGTGGTGATGAAAACCGAAAGTAAATTAACGGCCGATGCCAGCTTCTTTTACCTCTCCAACGTGCTGGAGGCGTACGAAGGCGATGTCCGTGTGTTTTGCAAAGCATGGACAAGCCAGATAGCCCGCCACGGCGTTTAGCAAATCGCAGAAAGTTCTTTCAAAAACGAAGCGCGATTTCTCTGTGATTTGCTCAGATCAAAACCAAGTTCCCGCTCATACTTATTCAAAATTCCTTTTGGTTTTCACATTAGAAAGGCAAAAGTGGCTTTAATATCCGGCATGCAGATATCCCCGTGACAATGAACACATCCATTTGTGACGTTTGTTACTACGGCCGTTCCGCTCTAAATTTTATACTCCAAAGGCTACAAACAAGACAATGCTTCAGGGATATGAAGAGATTCAGAGATATTTCGCTCAATTTCAAATGTGCGCTGTGGCAAATTCCGAGGAGTAACGCTGATGAATTTTGGTGTACCACGGGAAATCCGTGATTTAGAGTCCCGCGTGGGACTCAGCCCTGCCGGGGCGTTTGCCCTAAGTCAAGCGGGGCATACGGTGTATATCGAAACGAATGCCGGGCTGGGCGCAGGTTTTTCAGATGAGGATTATCGTGCCGCAGGTGGTGCGATTGTCTTCTCTGCACAAGAAGCCTATGGTCGGGCTGATGTGGTTGTCAAAGTGACCCGCCCGACCGCTGACGAACACGCTCTGTTTCGCAACGGCCAGACTTTGTTTTCTTTCCTGCATTTGCCAGTCTCTTCTCCCGATTTGCTGGACGCGCTGGCGGAACGAGCCATAACGGCCGTATCTTACGAGCTCATCGAAGAAGCCGACGGCACGCGTCCTGTCTTGTTGCCCGCTAGCATTGTGGCAGGACGGATGGCACCCATCATTGCCGGGCGTCTGCTGCGCAGCGATCATGATGGCAATGGCATCTTGCTGAGCGGCCTGCCGGGCGTGCCAGCAGCTGCCATCGTTATTGTTGGCGGGGGCGTGCTGGGCAGTAATGCCGCACGGGCATTTGTAGGCATGGGTGCTGAAGTAACGGTGCTTGACCAGGATCCACGCAAGCTGCAACATCTTTACGACACATTAAACGGCCGCATAACGACGATGTTTGCCAATGAGCTCAATCTAAAACGTGCCTCGCACTTTGCTGATGTGCTTATCGGTGCAGTTTCAAATTCTGGAAGACGCGCCCCCATGTTGGTTAGCCGGACAATGGTCAAGCAGATGCGACCTGGCTCTGTCATCATCGATTACGCCATTGACGAGGGCGGCTGCGTTGAGACGAGTCGCCCTACATCACTGCGCAGCACGAGCTACGTGGCAGAAGGCATCATTCATCATTGTGTACCTAACATTACAGCCGCCTACGGCCGTACTACAAGCTATGCCCTTACCAATGCCGCCCTCCCCTACCTGCTCGCTGTCGGGGATGCCGATATCGCTGAGGCCAGCCAACAGCTGCCTGCCTTAAAACGAGGCCTGACATTGGTTAACGGCCGTTTGGTTCATGAGGCAGTGGCGCACGCTCTGGGCAAAACAATCAGCTAATTCTCTAATAACAAATGGCAAGGTGCGCCAATTTGGCTGGGGGGAAACATTGCCCGCTTTGCCCAATCTTAAAAAACATTGAGATTTCGTATGAATTGGGAAAACATCTACCGTCGTAAAGTTACCGACGTTTCCACAGCATTGGGCCACATAAATTCTGGCGATCGCCTTTACGTTGGCGGTGGCGCTGGTGTTCCGGTTCAGCTTACACAAGGTCTTACCGAAAAGGCATCCGATTTGCGTGATGTAGAACTGACCCACATCCTGACATTCGCCGAAGCACCATACGTTGCCCCGGAGTATCGCGACAGCTTTCGCGTGAATGCGCTCTTCATTGGCGCCAACGTGCGCAAAGCTGTCGGTGAGGGGCGGGCCGACTTTACGCCCGTCTTCCTTTCGGAAATCCCCCGACTGTTTCGGAGCGGCATTTTGCCCATTGATGTGGCTCTAATCTCTCTGTCACCACCGGATGAACACGGCTTTTGCAGCTTTGGCGTAGAAGTAGGCACGACCAAGCCTGCCGCCGAATCGGCCAAAATCATCATCGCTGAAGTCAATCGGCAGATGCCACGCACGCACGGCGACAGCTTCATACACGTCAGCCGCCTGCACCACATCATAGAAACCAACTACCCTATTCCAGAGTCTCCTCAAGGCGGAAGTTCAGAGGGTCATCTAAAAATTGGCGAATATATCGCTGAAATGATTCCCAATGGGGCCACGCTGCAAATGGGCATCGGCAGTATTCCCGATGCCGTGCTGCGTTTTCTGGGAAACCACAAGGATTTAGGCATTCATACGGAATTATTTTCTGACGGTGTCGTCGAGATGGTGGAAAACGGCGTGATTACCTGTGCGCAGAAGACATTTCATCCCGGCAAAATTATCACGGGATTTTTGTTTGGGACACAAAAACTATATGACTTTATCGACAACAACCCGCTTATCGAGATGCACCCAACGGATTACGTCAATGATCCCTTCAATATTGCCCAGAACGAGAAGATGGTTGCCATTAATGCCGCTCTGCAAATTGATCTCACGGGCCAGGTCTGCGCCGATTCCATTGGACCACGTTTTTATAGTGGCGTAGGTGGCCAGCTAGACTTTATTCGTGGGGCGGCAAGGTCTAAAGGGGGCGTGCCCATTATTGCTTGCCTTTCCACAGCACGGGGCGGCACAACAAGCCGCATCGTGCCGATGCTCAATGAAGGCGCAGGTGTGGTCACGACTCGCAATGATGTGCATTACGTCGTCACTGAATATGGCGTAGCAAACTTATATGGCAAATCTATTCGCCAGCGGGCGCAGGCACTCATTCAAATTTCTGCGCCCGAATTTCGCGAGGAGCTAACCGCAACCGCCCAGAAGATAGGCTATCTCTAGTTTTGTTAAACCATTTCACCATGCGCAGCTGCGGCTCGGTATCCGGCGTGCAATACGTCCAGGTTGCCTGGCAAAAAACGCTGCTTATTGGCTGGCAAATGATTGCGCAAAGCATCAGCCAATGCGGCCATTGGCAGAACGGGATTGCAGGCCAGCATCGCCCCAATCATAGCCATATTCAACATTTTGACGGTGCCAAATTCGCTGGCAATCTCATTGGCTGGAATCTGAACAATTTCCAGGTCGGTTCGCCCTATTTCTGGGGTAACAATACTGCTGTTTATGATTAGCAATCCCCCCGGCTTCACCAGCGGTTCGTACTTAGCGTAGGATGGCTGGTTAAACACCAGGGCAATATCTGGTGCAGCGACAATCGGTGCCCCAATTGGATCATGGCTGATGATAACCGTGCAGTTAGCCGTACCACCGCGCATTTCTGGCCCGTAAGATGGAATCCAGGTGACGTGCCGCCCTTCATCCATCCCGGCATATGCCAGCAATTGTCCGCCAAACAGCACCCCCTGTCCCCCAAAGCCTGATATGATGATCGAAGTTTCCATCTGTGTAGTCCCTTTGCAAAAGTGCATTTAGCTGGAATCGGAGCGAATCATATGCTCGTCCACCATTGTATTTACTCTGGCACGCCGTTCTTTTTCATGCAGTGTCCTGGAAAGCACGTCGGCGCTTTGTGCCTCCGGCAGCTTGTTCAGTTCATAGCGATCATCGGGCAGGTTATCGGCCTGTCTGTACCATACGGTCACAGTGAATAAATTGCTGCCGGGAACGGCCGTTTCACAAATATCAATCACGTCCTCAGTGGGAACACTCTCATTTACAAAAGCTGCCAACTGCTCACGTACGATATTCTGTCCTTCCACCAGCTGTGATACGGATTTAATTTGTTCAGAAAACGTTTTGTGTGTAATCATCTTTCACTCTCCTGAAATGATGTTATACAGGAACCGGATCGATTACTTTTTGCAACACCTTGCCCAAACGAGCGATTCCTTCCTTAATTTGAGCAGGTTGTGCGTTGGAAAAATTGAGGCGGAAGCTGTTTTTGCCGCCGTTGTCAGGATAGAATGTGGTGCCTGGCACGAAGGCAACTTTGTGTGCAATGGCGTGTTCCAAAACGGAAGCACTATCCAGGCCATCGGGTAAGGTCACCCACAAGAACAGGCCACCCTGAGGTTGTGTCCAGCGGACTCCAGGCGGAAACTGTTCTGCCATAGTTGTTAGCATTAGATCACGCCGATCCCGATACACATCGCGAATCTTGCGGACATGGTCGGTTAGAAAGCCGTCCCTGGCGACCTCATAGGCAATCATCTGCACAAAAGAGCTGGTGTGCAAATCCATACCCTGCTTGATCATAATACATTTTTGGATGACGCTGGCTGGCGCAACAATCCACCCCAGCCGCAGGCCTGGCGCCAGCGTCTTGGAAAACGTGCTCATGTAAATGACGTTGCCCTTGACATAGCAGTGTGGATTATCATGCTGGGCATATTGACGCCCGTTTATTTTGTCGGCATCCAATACCACCAGCGGTGGAATATGTTCCCCCTCAAAGCGGAGTTCGCCATAAGGATCATCCTCAATGATGGGCACACCGTAATGATCGGCAATATCGATTAGGGCCAGCCGACGCTCATAGGAGAGCGTGACGCCACCAGGATTTTGAAAGTTTGGCAGCACGTACATGAATTTGGGACCACCAGACAGTGCGTCTTCCAATAAATCGACGCGCAAGCCATCGTCATCAATCGGTACCGTGCTGAATTCTGCCTGATAGGCCCGCCAGGCCTGCAGCGCCCCCAGGTAAGACGGCCGTTCGGTTAGCACCAAATCGCCTGGATTGATCAAAAGTTTGCCGATCAAATCCAGCGCCTGCTGTGAGCCACTGGTGATCAATACGTTGTCCACCGACGCTTCAATACCGTAGCGACCCATCTTTTCGACGATTAGCTCTCGAAGAGGCAGGTAGCCTTCTGTTGTGCTGTACTGCAGGGCATGGCTCCCGTGCTGCTGCAATACGCGGCTGCTGGCTGCTTCAAATGCCTCTACAGGGAACATTTCTGGTGCCGGCAACCCGCCCGCAAAGGAGATAATGTCTTCACGCTGTGTCAGCTTCAACAACTCACGAATGACTGAACTGCCCATCCCTTGGGTGCGTTGTGCATAGCGATGATGCCAGGGCGTGCTCATTGTTTGACTCCTCTTCTGCGCTGCAGCTGTTCATCAACTTTGAAATCGCCTAGCGGGTAAAATGGCACCATTTCCTCTTCCACCCAGGCAAGTGCTTCGGTGGGTGTCATTCCCCAGTTGGTGGGGCACGACGAGAGTAACTCAACCACGCTAAAGCCAAGATTGGCCTGCTGTGCCTCGAAGGCGATGCGGATAGCTTTTTTAGCCTGAAGCGTGTGGCGGGCGTCGTGGAGACTGCGGCGTACGCTGTAGACGGTGCCTGGAAGTTGTGCCAAAAGCTCCGCCATACGGATGGGTCTACCGGCCAGATCGGCATCCCTGCCAAAAGGTGATGAGGTGGTTTTTTGCCCAATCAGGCTGGTGGGTGCCATTTGCCCGCCGGTCATTCCGTAAATGGCGTTATTTACAAAAATTACGGTAATTTTTTCGCCACGAGCAGCAGCATGAATAATTTCGGCGGTACCAATTGAGGCTAAATCGCCATCGCCCTGGTAAGTGAAGACAATTTTGTCTGGATTGACCCGCTTCACGCCGGTTGCCATCGCCGGGGCACGACCATGCGCCGCTTCGCAAGCATCCAGATCAAAGTAGTTGTAGGAAAATACAGAACAGCCCACAGAGGAAACCAGGATGGTGTTTTCACGGATTGCCAGTTCGTCCAGAACCTCCGCTACCAGGCGATGAGCGGTGCCGTGGGTGCAGCCAGGGCAGTAATGGGTGTGTACGTTGCACAAGCTAGACGGCCGTTCATAGGTGATTTTTTCAGTGGGTTGCAGGTTGATTTGTTCAGATATCAATGTGTCCATTCGTTTGTCTCTCCGTTACACAGCCACAGCCAGCTGTTCAAGCAAGGCCTCTGCTTCGCGGGTCACTTCTTCGGGCAGCGGAATACGTCCACCCATTCGACCCAGAAATTCTATTGGTTTGTGAATTCCGGCTATCATGCGCACATCGTTCACCATTTGGCCGGCGTTCATCTCAACAACAAGCAGCCCTTTACATGCCTCTGCAACGCTGGCCAACTCTTTTTCGGGGAACGGCCATAAGGTGATGGGACGAAACAGGCCAACCTTGTGCCCTTGCCGCCGCAGCCGCTGAACGGCCGTTTGCGCTACGCGGGCAGCCGTGCCAAAAGCGACCAAGACCACATCTGCGTCTTCCACAAACTGGGTCTCATAGCGCACTTCGTCTTGTTGAATTTGGCTTAGCTTGGCTTGCAGCTTATGGTTGAGCAGCTCCAGATTGTCCACCCCCATGTACAGTGAGTTAACCAGATTCCGGTCACGATTCTTGGCCCCGGTTAACGCCCAGGACGGCCGTTCCAAAGGCAGTTGGCGCATCGGTGGCAGCTCAGCGGGCTCCATCATTTGGCCAATAGCGCCGTCCGCCACGACAAACACCAGCGTACGGTATTGATCGGCCAAATCAAACGCCAGCACCGTTAGATCGATCGCTTCCTGAACATTGGCAGGGGCCAATACGATGGGATGAAAATCGCCATGCCCTGCCGATTTTGTAACCTGGTTGTAATCAGATTGGCTGGGCTGGATATTGCCCAACCCTGGTCCACCACGCATCACGTCAATGATCACGGTTGGCACTTCAGACCCCGCAATGTAGCTAAACCCTTCTTGCATCAGGCTGATGCCTGGGCTGCTGGAGGAGGTCATTACCCGTACACCGGCTGCCGCCGCCCCATAAACCATGTTGATAGCCGCTACCTCGCTTTCGGCTTGAAGAAAGACGCGATCCAGCTCAATCATGCGATGGGCCATATGCTCTAGTAATTCAGTTTGGGGGGTAATGGGATAGCCAAAATAGGCTTCGCAACCTGCCCGAACGGCCGCTTCTGCAAAGGCAACATTTCCTTTAAGCAACTGTTTCGACATGATTCAAAGCCTCCTTGTTTTTATCACCACGAAGGGTCGGCTGTATTTTTTGCGGGAGATCGCGATAAACGGTGATGCACCCATCAGGGCAGACAACGGCACACAGGGCACAGCCCGTGCAGTCATGTTCCAAATCTACGTAAACCGCTGCGCGATAGCCATTTGAATTCAGGGTATCAGCTAGTTGGATAACACCTTGGGGACAAGCGGGACGACACAGTTCGCATCCTTTACAACGTTCGGCATCGATGACAATTCGTCCTGTAGCCATATACAAAAACCTCCATAGGATTGAGTCGTAGTTGTAAGAGAAAGTAGGAAATAGTGGGTATTTCTGGTTCTCGCGGCTCAAGCAGCGTAACCTGCCGAGGTGCAAGACTTTCCCTAAAAATGAAAATGGGCTGCCCAGGATGTTTCGCTCTGGTCAGCCCAACAAATATTAACGATCGAGACAGTAATGCAACAGTAAAAGTATGCGGACATAACGTGCTTTTTTGTAGTGACGATGTACGCTGATCGCGCTGTAGAATGTCATGTCACCCACAAATGGCTTGGCTGTAAAAACCAAGAAGAATTTTGAATAAGAATGAGCGGAAAATTGGTTTTTACTTGAGCAAATCACAGAGAATTCACGCCTCGTTTTTCAAAGAGCTTTCTGTGATTT
>CBDUOF010000242.1:0-8369 GCA_965368765.1 uncultured Anaerolineae bacterium
GCTGGCAGCATGTGGCTGTTTGGGGAAACGCTTTTTGCGCTGCGGTTGGTGAATGTGCTGTTTAGCGTGGCGACAATTGGCCTGACCTATTTATGGGTGCGCCGTCGTTTTGGCATGACGGAGGCTCTGGTTACGGCCGTTCTTCTCTCTATATCGTTTTGGCCATTGGCTTCTGCACGGGAGGCATTGCGGGCGGGGATGTTGCCGTTTTTTATGGGAACGGCCGTTTGGTTCTTTTGGTCGCTGCTGGATCAGGCCGAATCCGCCACTTTATCTCGTCGTCGCTGGGTGCTGGCGGGTGCGTTTGGCCTTTGCGTGGCGGTCAGCCTGCATATCTATCTGGCGGCGCGGGTGGCCTGGCTTCTCTTTCCCCTTTTTCTGGCGTTTCTGGCCTGGCAACAGCGAAACAGATTCCGACAGAGCTGGTTGCCTGTGGTTGCTGGGCTGCTGTTGGCCGGTGCTTTGGTCACGCCAATGTTTGTTTATTTGGCGCAAAATCCATCTGCGCTGACCCGCATTGGCATGTTAGATGGCCCACTGCAAGATTTACGCAGCGGCAATCTAGCACCCATCTGGCAAAATTTTAGTGCTGCCCTGCTGGCCTTTGTCTGGCCCGGGTATGGCGATCAATTTTTGGCCTATAACATCCCCGGTCGGCCTGTGTTTGATAGCGTGTCGGCGCTTTTCTTTGTTGTTGGGATTTTGGTTTGTTTGTGGCGTTGGCAACGGCCGTCTTACACATTCATTTTGCTTTGGTTTGGCATCGGTATTTTGCCCTCGCTCATTACCGGTCCCACGGCCAACACCACGCGCAACCTGGCAGCATTGGTTCCCGTCTTCATCTTGCCCGCTATCGGATTTGCCGCAATCGCACAGTGGCTGTATGCACAGCCGCGCATCCCAAGATGGCTGCCCACTGCTGCTGCGGCCATCTGGCTGCTTTTTGCGGGCGGGTCGGCGAGCCGTGACTATTTTGTTGCCTGGGCCCAATCGCCCGACGTGCGTGGCGCCTATCAGCGGAACCTCATCGAAACATTGGCTTATCTGGAAGAAGCAAACCCCGACGCGCCCGTGGTGCTGTCTACCGTTTACCCAGGTCCGGCGCACGATCCCTCTATCAATTTAGTGGTAACCGGTGAAGCAGAGCGCAAGCGCTGGGTTGATGCTCGCTTGGCCCTGATTGCTCCGGCCGGGCAAAGCAGCCAGGTGATGATTCCTGCTTCCACGCCCCCGCATCCTTTGTTTGCTGGCTGGCTGCAAAGTCGGGAAACAATCTCACTTCGGGCGACTGATTTAGACCCAAGCTTTACCGATTACTGGCTGGACGCCAGCCAACTGCAAGCCTGGACGAATCAAACGGCCGTTGCCAACTTCAACAATGCCCTCACCTTGCACCATGCGGAATGGCTGAAAACGGCCGTATCCCCCGGACAAACGGCCGAACTGCTGCTGGTCTGGCGAATTACGGACCCTGAACGGGTTGGTCCCATCGTGCCCCCTGCCTTCACCACCGATGTGGTCATCTTCACCCAGCTGCTGGATGAGGCTGGCGTCCCCTTTGCACAGCGCGATTCACTGGAAGCCCCCTCCTGGGATTGGCAGGCCGGGGATTTGGTTGCCCAAATTCACCCGATTCCAATTCCATTGCAGGTCACTTCAGGCCGTTATGGCGCCATTGTGGGCATTTACGACCGAATTTCCGGCGATCGGTTGCCGGTTTTGGCTGATGATGTAGTCAGTGGGGATTTTACGGCCGTTCCTCCGTTGATGATTAGCGACTAAATCTGCCCAGCCCAAGAGAGTGCTTACTGAATGGCTGGGCGGTCGACCGAAGCGCCGCCGGCGCTTTTGGCTCCAGCTAGTCGGAATCTGTAGATGGCGGGGGGACACGGCCGTATAACTCCGTTATATCCCGCAAACGATTGGCAATGTCTTGGGTGAGCATGTGGGGCAGGTAGCGCCAGCGCCAGTAGCCGCCCACTTTGCCGGGGAAGTTCATCCGGGCTTCGTTGCCCAGGCCAATTAAATCTTGCAGCATGGCAACGGCCGTATTCGACACCGACGCATAAGCCAGCCGGGTCATGTCCCAGGAGATATTTTGCCCACTAATCTGCATGTAGCGGCGAATGTGATCCCGCTCGGCATCGCTGGCATTTTTGTACCAGCCCAGCACCGTTTCGTTGTCGTGAGTGCCGGTGTAGACGACGGAATTTTTGTCGAAGGTGTGGGGCAGGAAGGCGCTGTTTTGCTCGCCGCCAAAGGCGAACTGCAAGATTTTCATGCCAGGGAAGTCAAATTCTTCACGCAACGCCACAACTTCTGGGGTAATAACGCCCAAATCTTCAGCGATGAGGGGGAGTTCGCCTAGCTGGTCGCGCATGGCCTGGAAGAATTTTGCCCCTGGCCCCGGAACCCATTGGCCCACAACGGCCGTTGGCTCAGAAGCGGGAATTTCCCAATACGCATCAAACCCACGAAAATGATCAATCCGCACGATGTCGGCCTGGGTAAAGCACATTTGTAGCCGGGTTGCCCACCAGGCGTAGCCATTGTCGGCCATGCGATCCCAGCGGTAGAGCGGATTGCCCCAGCGCTGACCTGTGGCGCTAAAGTAGTCGGGCGGGACGCCAGCAATAACGGTCGGTGCGCCGGTTTCATCCAAATAAAATAGCTCAGGGTTGGCCCACACGTCGGCACTGTCGAAGGCGACAAAGATGGGGATGTCGCCAATGATTTGGATGCCGCGCTCGTTGGCATATGCCTTCAGACTGAGCCACTGCTGGAAGAAGAGGAATTGCAGGAACTTATGCCGGTCGATTTCATGGGATAACGTTTCTGACCAGCCGGCCATGGCTTCGGGCTCACGCAGGGCAATGTCGCGCGGCCAGGTGTTCCACACGCCGCCTTCGTGTTCTACGTGATGGTTTTTGAGCGCCATGAAGAGAGCGAAGTCATCGAGCCAAGTGCCGTTGTTGCGGCAAAATTGTTGATAGGCAGCTTGCTGCGGGTCGGTTCCGTCGGTTAGAAAATGTTCGTGTGCCTGCTGCAAGAGCAGATTTTTATAGTTAATAACGGGGCCAAAATCGACTTCGTGTTGGGGGAAAGCGGGCAAGGTGTGAACGGCCGTTTCTGGCAAATACCCTTCACGCACCAATCTGTCTGGGCTAATTAGCAGCGGGTTCCCGGCAAAAGCAGAAAAGCTCTGGTACGGCGAATCGCCATACCCCGTGGGGCCGAGCGGCAAAATCTGCCACAGCGATTGCTTGCTGGCAACCAAAAAGTCGACAAATTGATAGGCGGCGTCGCCAAAATCACCAATGCCGTATCGACCAGGAAAAGAGGTAGGGTGAAGTAAAATGCCTGCAGCACGTTCAAAGCGCATAATTAAAGAACCTTTCTGAATTTGGTATGTTTTTGGGAAATGTAATTGAGTAATTTTGTAAGTGTCCAATTACTCAATTGCTCAATTACCCAGTAATGGTGCGGGCAATTGCCCAATCATATAGCTGTTCATAGCCAGTTGCCGATCGCTGCCAGGAGAAATCGGCCGTCATGCCATTTTTCTGGATGGTTTGCCAGCGCGGCTGGTCTACGTTGTAAACATAGATGGCGCGTTGCAAGGCGTGCCAAAAGGCGTTGGCGTTGTAATCCTGGAAAGAAAAGCCGGTTTCTCCGTCCATGACCGTGTCGGCCAGCCCCCCCGTGGCGCGAACCACAGGCACGCTGCCGTAGCGCATAGCGATGAGCTGCCCCAGGCCGCACGGCTCAAACAGGGAAGGCATGATAAACATATCGCTGCCTGCATAAATGAGCGGCGCAAAATTCGCATCGTAGCTTAAATAGGCGGTCATTTTATCGGGATGGTAGCTGGCAAGTTGGGCAAACATCGCTTCATAGGCCGGGTCGCCTGTGCCCAACACGATAAATTGCGCCTCGCCTGAAAGGCCGTTCATGAGCAAGTGGATGGCGTGCCCGGTGATGTCTAGCCCCTTTTGAAAATCAAGGCGAGAAACCATGGCAACCAGGGGAATGTTGTCGCGCAGGGGCAGGTTGGCGCGGGCCTGCAGGGCGCGACGATTGTGCAATCTGTTTTCTAAATGATCCGTGCTGAAATAGCTGGCTAAACGGCCGTCTGCCGCCGGATCCCATTCATCATAATCCAGCCCATTTAAAATGCCGTGAACATCGTAGTGGCGATGGCGCAGTAGGCTGTCTAACCCGGCACCGCCAGAAGGGGTCATGATTTCACGAGCGTAGGTTGGGCTTACCGTGTTGATCATTGTCGCATGGTAAATGCCCCGCGCCATGAAGTTCACTTCATCGTACCCTTCTTCTGTCAGGGAGTGGGTTTGCAGGCCCAAATAATCAAAAATTTGCCAGTTGGTTTTGCCCTGGTGCGCCAAATTATGAATGGTGAAAACGGTAGCAATGCCCTGGAACTGCTTGTGGGTCTGCCCGGCCGTAGCGAGCCAGGTTATGGCCGGTGCGGTATGCCAATCATGCGCATGAACAATGTCTGGCTTCCAATCGAGGGCAACCGTTAATTCCAGGGCAGCACGACTAAAAAAGGCGAAGCGATAGGCATCGTCGCCATAACCATAAAGCGTGGCGCGGTTAAATAAACTGCCCTCGGCAATAAAGTAAACGGGAACGTTGCTGTTGGGCAAGCTGCCCTTAAAAATGCCTGCCGTTAAGTTGCCCGCCCCGGTTGGCACGGTCAGGCTGCCTGGCATCGGTTCCACACCAGGATACCCTGCTTCAATTTTACGATATGCGGGCATCACGACCCGCACATCATGCCCCAGCGCATGCAATGCCTTGGGCAAAGAGCCGCCCACATCGCCCAAGCCGCCAGTTTTGGCAAAGGGCGCAACTTCGGCGCTCAGAAAAAGTATTTTTAACTTTGTAGCCATCAAAACAACCTTTATCGTGCTTAGAGACCTGAAGGCGTAAATGGGGCTTGGGTTGCCCAGCACCTGTCGGTTCTGAATTAGAACCATTATTTTCCCTGTTTTTGGACTTTGTTCAACTGGTTGGTGATTTTGGTGTGGATTCTCCAGTGATGTACAATAACAACAATATGAGGAGAGTTGCATGTCCGCTCGAAAAATGATTCCCTTTTTGCTATTGAATATTGTGGTTTCTACGGTGGTTGTTCTAGCCATTTTATATTGGTGGGACAATCGGGAAGGTGGTGCAGAAACGGCCGTTTCCATTCCTACCACCATCACCCCGGCCTTTTTGCAGAACACGGCCGTTCCCCAGTCTGATGTCGCCGCTACCGACACGCCGGAGCCAGACGATGGGCCACCGATTCATATTGTGCAGGCGGGCGACACGTTGGGCACCATCAGCCAGCTGTATGATGTGTCAATCGAAGACATCATGGCCGAAAATGACATGACAAATCCCAATATCATTTCCGTCGGTCAGCAGCTCATTATTCCGGTTGGTGGACTTTCGACAGCGGTGCCGCCGCCAACGGCCGTTCCAGAAGAAGCGGTCCTGCCGACCCCCATCGCTACAGAACCCGTCGGCAGCGGAGAAGCAGATGTGGTGATAACGGCCGTAATCGGACCGGAACAACTTGCTGATGAAGCCGTCTTGCTGACAAACAGCGGCACGGCTCCCATTGCGCTGCAAAACTGGAAGCTCGTGGACGAGGACGGCCATGAATATCAGTTTGCCCAGGTGACCCTTTTTGCTGGCTCTGACTTGCGTATCAACACAACGAACGGTACGAACAGTCCGACATCGCTTTACTGGGGCTTGGCTGAAGCCATTTGGACATCGGGTGAAACCGTTACGCTGCAAGACGACACGGGCGCGACACGTATCACATATGAGGTACCCTAATGCGCGGCTTAATTGATCGTAAAGGTGAGCAGTTTGCTTTTTTACAGGGCGATAGATTGTTTACGCTGGATGGTGAACAAACGGGCTACTTACGAGGCGACTTTATCGAAGATCTAGCCGGTAGCCGCATTTGGCGGGTGGTTGGTGATGGGGTTTACACGATCGATGGCAGTGAAACCATTGGCTTTTTTGGCGATGCGCGAGACGGCCGTTACGATCTTTAGACAAGAAAAACAGTTGAACACAGATTCCGCAGATTTTTCTTATTTCTCTGCTCTCCGTGCTCTCTGTGGTGAGCTATTTACACATAGTATAGGAGAACGAAATTATGCGATTAGGGGCACATATGAGTGCGGCAGGCGGTTTGTTCAAAGCGTTTGCCCGAGGTGATGAAGCGGGTTGTGAGACAATGCTGGTGTTTACCAAAAGTAACCGGCAGTGGAAAGCCAAGCCGCTTACCGAAAAAGATATAGAAAAGTATCGGGAATCAGCTGCCGAATATAGTCATATTTATCCAGTGGCGGTTCATGCCAGCTACCTCATTAATATTGCCTCACCAGATGGGGCACTGTGGGAGAAATCATATCTGGCGCTGAAAGATGAAGTGGAACGGGCGGCTGCGTTTGATTTACCGCTGCTTACTTTTCATCCTGGCTCTTTTATGAAGGGTGGGGAGCAGCCTGGTATGGACAAGATTGCAGCCGGCCTCACACGATTGCTGGATGAAACGGCCGTATCCGCGCCCAACCTTACCGTCTGTGTAGAAACAATGGCGGGGCAAGGCACCAATATCGGCCGTAGCTTTGAGCAATTGGCCTACATCTTGTCTGAAGTTGGGTCAAATGAGCGGCTTGGCGTTTGCTTCGATACCTGCCATGTCTTTGCCGCTGGTTACGACATCCGCACGCCAGAAACCTATGCTGAAACGATTACCGCCTTCGATAAAACGGTAGGAATAGACAAGATCAAATGTTTTCATCTTAACGATAGCAAACACGAACTTGGCTCCAACAAAGATCGGCATGAGCACATCGGCAAGGGATTTATTGGTGCCGCTGGGTTTGCCAACTTTGTCAATGACCCGCGCTGGGCCAATCATCCTGCCCACCTGGAGACGCCCAAAACGGAAGAGGATGACGCGGGCAACGAGATTGAGATGGATCCGGTAAATTTGGCCACGCTGCGTGATCTGATCAAGTAGCGATGCTCATAATCGATGGCCATCTGGATTTAGCGTATGACGGACTGATAAACGGCCGTAATCTGCTGCAACCCCTTCAACAACTGCGCGAACAGGAAAAAAAGCGGCGCCACCCGGTTATTGCCTCAGTTACGCTTCCTGCGCTTAAAGAGGCGGCTGTCGGCGTTGTTTTCGGCACAATTTTTACCACGCCTGCTGACCGGGGTAATGTCCATATTTCCCCCAACTTTCTTTACCATGATCAAGCACAGGCCCATAAAGCTGGCATGGCGCAGCTCGACTATTATCATTGGCTGGCAGATGAAGATGAGACGATCCGGCTGATTGGTTCGCAGGCAGAGTTGGCTGCTGTTTTGGACAGTCACGACAAAGGAGAACGGCCCTTCCTGGGCATTGTCCCGCTCATGAAGGGGGCGGACCCAATTCGCGAGCCAGAAGAGCTAGAGATGTGGGTGGAGCGTGGCGTGCGAATCATTGCTCCTGCTTGGGACGACACGCGCTACGCCTCAGGCTGTTTACGCGGCAGCCGCTTTGGCCTGACCAAGCCAGGGTATCAGCTGCTGGAAATTATGGCCGATTTTGGTCTGATTGTAGACGTCAGCCACCTGAGCGAGCAAGCATCATTGGCCGTGTTGGATAGTTATCCAGGCCCAATCATTGCCTCTCACAACAATGCTCATGCCCTGGTTCCTCAAGATCACCATTTAAGCGATACGCAAATTCGGCTTATCGGCGAACGAGATGGGGTGATTGGTATCTCGCTATTTAATCCAGATTTGCGGCGTGGTCACCGACTGCGTGAACCCAAACAATTGGTTACGCTCGATCATGTCGTGGCCCAACTTGACCACATTTGTCAGCTCTTGGGTGATGCGGCTCATGTTGGTCTGGGCAGCGGCCTGACGTTTGACGCTGCCGATGCGCCCACAGGCATCAATTCAGTGACCGATTTACACTTGATTGGGGACGCGTTAAAACAAAAAGGGTATGGGGTGGGTGAGGTAACGGCCGTAATGGGCCAAAATTGGCGACGTCTGTTAGGCAAAAGCTTACCATAAAAAAAGACCTGCTCTCAATTGAGCAGGTCTTCTTTATGAAACAGTAAATGGGCGAGGAAACCCCACGAAACCCCGCCCAAACTCCCAATAGCTGGTGCCTAAAATATTTCTTTAGGCCAGAGATATTGAGAGGAGGAAGTGCTTAGAAGTATATCATAGAGTCTTTTTGGTGTCAATAAAGTGTCATAATGGTGACAAGCTACAATTTAAGCCTAGGGTCAAGGGCATCACGCAAGCCATCACCCAGATAATTG
>CBDUOF010000243.1:0-8346 GCA_965368765.1 uncultured Anaerolineae bacterium
AACACAGAGCTGCCGCGCAGCCCCAGCGTCTCATCAATGATGGGCGGGTTGTACAAAATGAACTGCTTTTCGCCGCTGGGTGCGCCGTTTTGCGATTCGTCGATGAGGGTAAACGGCCGTTCCACCAACCGTTCGGCATGTTCCTGGGGATTGGCAATCGTGGCCGAGCAGCAAATGAACTGCGGACTGCTGCCGTAAAATTCGCACAGCCGCTGCAGGCGGCGCAGCACGTTGGCCACATGGCTGCCAAAAATACCGCGATAGGCATGAATCTCATCCAGCACAACAAAGTCCAGATTGGCCAACAAATTACGCCAGCCTGTATGGTAGGGCAAAATGCCGCTGTGCAGCATGTCGGGATTGGTAATCAGGATGCCATCACCGCGCCGGATTTGCGGCCGTTGGCTGCGCGGCGTGTCACCATCGTAGCTGTGGGCGGCAACGGGCAGATTGCCCGCGCCAATAAGCGCCTGGGTTTCCGCCAGCTGATCTTGTGCCAGGGCTTTGGTGGGAAATAGGTAGAGCGCCCGCGCGTTGGGACGTTCCAACAGGCGCTGCAAAACGGGAATGGTGTAGCACAGCGATTTCCCTGAGGCGGTGGCGGTGGCGATGACGACGTTTTGCTGTTGGGAAACGGCCGTAACCGCCTGCGCCTGATGAGAAAATAACGCGCCGATGCCCCTCTGGCGCAAAGACCCAGCGATGCGAGGCTCCAACTCAAACGGCCGTGTGGCCGCGCGGCGTGCCGGCAAACGCTCCCAGGCAACCACATTGTTCATAAAATTGCGGTTAAGCCGCAAAGAAGCCAGAAGTTCAGATACAGACATGGCTTAGATTATAACGTGATTCTGCAAGCAAGCTGACGGGTATTCTGTTTTATAAGAGTTATTCAAGTGGTTATACATATCTTTATTATTTATAGTAGTTTGTAGTAGGGCCTGGGGATTTGTGTACAAGTGTAAATTCTCACCATATGTTCTGCCCCCCGGTCACATTTCCCCATATCTTTCTGGATGCCAGGTGTTCGTGAATCGGCATCTTTGGGGACGCTTCTGTATAAACAAGAAAATGTCGTCGTGGGAACCCAAACTTCGTTGATTTCTTAAAAAGCTTATATGTCCCAGGACTTTACTCCCCCCCCATATATGGGTGTTGGGGTCTAATCGGATTCTTTATGACAACTGATGTTTTCCACAGTAATGATCGGTTATCCACAGATAACGGCCGTTTATCCCCAGGTACGGAACCAAACATAAGCAGAAAGCGGACGCGTGATTCAGTTCTTCGTTTCTATATATGGGGTGTCCACGCGGGAACGGCCGTATCGGCGAGTCTACCTGACCCCTGCCTGGAAAACGGCCGGTTTCATAGCCAAATGTTTGTCAAAACCACACATTTGTGGCAAATTCAGTAATAGTACCGCCTGTTTTTGCCAGGATTGGCTCGTACTGCTATCCTTGACATTTGGTTGGTAAACTGACTAAAATTTATTCATCCTGAGCATTACCCTCTCTAGTATGACACCACATCCTGGTTCATCAATGAGACAACTTGGAGGCCCAACATGAACGTCATCAAAGTTTCTGCTCGATCGAGAACCGCTGCTGTCGCCGGCGCAATTGCTGGCGTCATGCGTGAGGCGAATCGGGCAGAGGTGCAGGCCATTGGTGCCGGTGCCGTCAATCAAGCTCTGAAGGCAATCGTTATTGCCAAAGGGTATTTGGCCGAGGAAGGGGTTGATATCGTTTGTGTTCCGTCATTTGTGGAGGTTTTAATTGACGAACAGGAGCGAACGGCCATTCGTATTTTGGTTGAGCCAGGTAATCAAGCATAAAAGCAACTCGTTTGATTACAGGGGGCTTGATGTTGGGAGACGTCTGGCCCTTTTTTGTTGCCTGGTGACCCACTTTAGCGACTGCCTCGCTGTCCCGATGCCCTAAGTTCTGAAGAGGAAATGTCTTTGCGGAAGGCATCTACTGGAATTGGTTTGAACAGCGCGCCAAAAGGGGCCGGTACATGCAGTTCTGTACGATCTCTAAAAATGCCGTCTTCATCTTGTCTGCCAGCGACCAGAAATGAGCAGCCGCGGTCCCGAATCTCGGCCAACGCCGCGTGCATCGCAGCCTCGCTATTTTGATAATATCGCGGATGCATGACTCTTTCGGCCGTATCAAAGCCAATGATAAAGACCGTGTTCGGGAATAAGCGAGACTTTTCCAAATAGGTAGATGCGTTGCTAACGTAAACAGGCCATCTTCCGGCAAATTGTGCCATTCGCTGCACGATCGTCTCTGAGGCAATGTTGGGTTTATCCACGTTTGGTGCAGAAAGTTCGAAGGCGACCGGATGGCCCAGCAGCCGGGCCGATACCTGGAGTAGTTCCAGATGACCATCGTGTAGCGGATTGAAGGAGCCGGAAAGGATGGCACGGGGATTGACGTTTTTATTACGAATACGGCCGTCTGCCGTTACGCCAAAAAAATCAGTTTTCCCTTCGCTTAACTGCTGGGCCGCCTCTCCAAAATGGTGTGTTGTCACGGTTAGCTTGTCTTCAGAGGTTAATGCGCAGGCCACTTGAGCTTCCAGCGACAAGGCGTCGGCGATGGCGTTCAGGATGACCTGGCTTACCAGATGTTCTTCCCCGGCACGATCCCGGTGGCCTTTTTGCAGGTGGATGCCAAACTCTACCAATCGGTCTGGTTGCCAGGTGGCAATATAGGCGCGGTGGTCCCCCCGTTTAGGCCGATCGGTAATGATGGTGGCGGTGCAGGCGACGCCCACCACGGGCGAATCTGTGCCAGCTAACCAACGCGCCCGGGTAAACGCGCGTCCAGCCAGCAGCCGGGCGGTTCGTTCGGTCACATATTTGGTGGGCGTCTGTCCCAGGAAGTCATCAAAGGCAGCTGTGCTGTAAGGCACAAGCGCTTCCAGCAAGGTACGGGTCGCGCCGGCTACGGCCAGTAAATTTGAGAGTGCTTCGGTGCCTGCCCCCGCGGACACAAAAATGATGCGCTCTGGCGCATCGTGTATGGTTTGGACAAGCTGCTTAGTTTTTTCTTCCATAGCAGATGGGATTTTATCATTGGAGCGGGCAAATACAATTACAGTTTAAAATTTATCCGCTCCGCCGAAATGAATCTTTCACTGAACAATGGTTCATACTGTGGTTCTAGCATTAGATGCCAGAGGTAGGTTGCTGTTTTGCTAGAAAGTGGGGGATGTTGATAATTGGGCCCATTGTGATGAATGAAATGATTCCAACGACGCTCATATCTCTTTGGGGCGCTGGGCTGCTGCTGGCAATTGTCTGGCTGCTGGTTCGTCGCTGGCGCTGGCTGCATGTGGAAGAACTGCATGATACGGCCGTTTCTCCACCTTCCCTTGCGCCATTTTCAGCACAGGTTCACGGGCAAATTATTGCTACCTTATTGGTGGGTGGCCTCCTGTTGCTTATGTTGGGGCAGCTCAGCTATGTCCATCTGACGCCCACAGCCAGCATTGCGGTCTTGGCAATGATGGGTCTGGGTCTGGGGCTCTTTTTGTGGGCCGGCAGCCGCATTAGAAGCGAGGGGCTCGCCGACGATTGGCTGGCGCGGTGGCTGCACCGCGTGGGCGTTGGGTTCGGTGTGGCGGGTTGGCAGGCGGGTCTGTTGGGGTTTGCCGGACTGTTGGCGTTGTTGGCACATCTGGCTGCAGGCGACCAACTATTGGCGCGGCGTTGGGATGTGTCCGTGGTGGCCTGGCTGCTGGCGCTGGGCTTCTGTTTGGTTGGCGGGGTGTCGATGGCAGAATGGCATACCTGGCTGCGGCGTGGCTTGGGGATAGCGCCGTGGGAATGGTGGCTAGTGGCTGGCCTGTTTGTAGGGGCGTGGCTGCTACGCGGAACGGCCGTTGCCGAGTTCCCCAACACCTTTTCTGGCGATGAAGGTGCGGCGGGGCTTCATGCCAGTCTTTTTTTGCAGGGCCAGGCCAACAACTGGTTTACCGTTGGCTGGTTTTCCTTTCCTTCTTTGTATTATGCGCTGCAAAGCGTTTTTCTGGAACTGTTCGGGCAAACCATTGAGGCTTTGCGCTATTTTGCAGCGTTGGGTGGTGCCTTGGCCGTCGTCGCTACCTATTTTTGGGCGCGGGTACTATTTGATCGGGGAACGGCCGTTGCCGCCGCCGTGGTATTGATGGGCTCCCATTACCATATCCATATGAGCCGCATTGGTTTGAACAATGTCTGGGACAGTTTGTTTGTGGCCCTGGTGCTGGCGGCTCTTTGGTATGGATGGCAATCTGGACGGCGCCTGCCTTTTGTGCTGGCCGGGTTGGCGCTTGGGCTGGGGCAATATTTCTATGTTTCGGTACGGGTGCTGCCGCTGCTGGTTTTAATTTGGATGGTTGTCATGTGGTGGCGGCAGCCCATTCGCTGGCGGCAGCAAAAGGTCAATTTTGCCTGTGGTGGGCTTACGGCCGTTTTTACGGTGCTGCCGCTGGGCCTCTATTTTGTCACCCATTGGGCTGAATTCCAGGCCCCGTTTAATCGCGTCACCATTGTGGGCGAACGATTAGCCAGCATGGCAGCCGCCGAGGGTCAAAGCCAAACTGTGATTGTGCTGCGCCAGATGTGGTACGCAGCACAGGGCTTTACGCATCTGCCGCTCCGCCTGCTTTATGAGCCTGGCGTGCCGCTGCTGCTTCCTTTGGCGGCAGCTCTATTTTTGGCGGGCGTTGCCTGGGGGCTGCTGCACCTGGATGGGCGGTATGGGTTGCTGCTGCTGCCCCTGTTATCGGTTGTGTTGCTTAGCGGATTTAGTCAGGATCCGCCAGCGTCACAGCGATTTATTCTGGCGCTGCCGTCGGTGGCTATTTTTGTGGCGCTACCGCTCGGTTTGTTTCGGCGTTGGCTTCAGCCGTTGTGGGCGGACGGAAAAGTATGGCTTTGGATGGGAACGGCCGTTGTGCTTCTCTGGCTGGTATTTGTTGACATAACCTTCTATTTTGACGAACTGTATGACTCTTACGTGTTGGGAGGCCACAATACCATTGTGGCGACCGACGTTGCTTCGTATTTGGCCGCTGAACCAGACCCGCCAATCGTCTACTTTTTCGGGTTTCCCCGTATGGGCTACTTTAGTCTGGCAACCATTCCCTATCTTGCGCCAGAGGCAAAGGCAGTTGATCTGATAGAGCCATTGGTCGGGCCGCCAGACTGGGCGATCACGGAGCCGACGCTGTTTGTTTTTTTACCGGAACGGCGAGACGAACTGAGTTTTGTGCAGGAAGCCTATCCAAGCGGCACAACTGAAGAAGTTCAGGATGCGCAAAATCAGTTGCTGTACCTGGTGTATCGGGTTTATCCGTAACTGCCGTTACCCGGCGTTCCAATCAAACCCATCGGGGCGGCGTAGTTCGGTACCAAACATGAAGCTACTTTTTGCGGTCCAGGCGTCGTCGCTGTTGTCGTTGGCCAGATGATCAAAGAAACCCTGGACGCGACTGTCTAGCAGATCGAGCTGATGCAGCAGAATGGCTTCCAACGTTTTGGGCACAACCGGAGATCCCCATTCTTGCGTGCCGTGGTGGGAGGCAACCAGGTGAACCAGATGGCGCAGCTCATCCTCGGGAAAATCATCCAGCTCTGCGGCCGCTTTTTCTATGAGCACCACGGCGCGGGTAATATGGCCAACCAGACGGCGGTCTTCCGAAAAGCTAAACGACTTGCTGATGTCATACTCAATGGCTTTGCCCATATCGTGTAACAGCGTGCCCGCCAGCAGCAAATCACGGTTAACAAAGGGATAATGTCCGGCCAGATGATTGGCTAATCGGGCCATGCTTAAGGTGTGTTCCATAAGCCCACCAATGTAGGCATGGTGCATATTCCGGGCCGCCGGAGCATTGGCATAGTCGCGCAAGAACGCTTCATCAAGCAGTAGATGGCGTACCAGTCGCTGCCATGGATCGTTCAGGCTGTCGATCATTGCGCTAAGCTCTGCCAGCATCTCGTCCTGCCCCCGCTGGCTAGAAGGCAGCAAATCGGCCAGCGTTGGCTCCTGGTTTTGGTTCATATCGGTGACGGTAATTTGCAGAGCATCTTTATAGCGCACGACTCGGCCAGTGACTAAAACGGCACTCCCCGTATGCGTCCAGGATTGTGCATAGCTGGGCAAATCCCAAAAGACAAAGGGTATCTGGCCTGTGTTATCGCGCATCGTGCCCAACAAATAAGGACGGCCGTCTTTCGTTTCGCGTAAAATAGAATCCTGAATCAGAAACGGCTCATTCTCCAGATCATCCCCAACATTGATATGTTTTACAAAAAATGACTTCACAACAACCCCTCATGGTATTATTTTTCAGATTGAGGCGATTGTAAAGGATTTTGGTTTTCTGGCTACCTAATCTAGAATCAGCAGTGAACAACGGGTTTGATGGGCAATCAAAGGAGTCGAGCTAAATGAAACGATTAATTGTAGGTATTTCGGGAGCAAGCGGGGTCATTTATGGCATCCGCCTGTTAGAAATTGTGCGGGACCTGCCTGACGTAGAGACGCACCTAATTATGAGCACGGCCGCCGCAACAACAATCGGCCTGGAGACAGACAGAACCGTTGATGACGTCATGCGGTTGGCCGACGCCACCTACCGCTTTCGGGATATTGCTGCGGCCGTTTCTTCTGGCTCTTTTAAAACATGGGGCATGATCGTCATCCCCTGCTCGATGAAAACGCTGGCGGGCATTACCTACTCCTTTAGCGACAATTTATTGCTGCGAGCCGCAGATGTTGTGCTCAAGGATCGTCGCCGGCTGGTGATTGTTCCCCGGGAAACACCGCTCCATTTGGGCCATTTGCGTATGATGACCCAGGTGACCGAGATGGGCGCGATCCTGGCGCCACCCATGCCTGCTTTCTATCATCGCCCCGAATCGATCGACGACGTGATTAATCAAACGGTCAATCGACTGCTAGATTTACTGGGGATAGACCTGCCCGCTGATTTGTTTAAGCGATGGTCTGGAGGCAAACAAAGCCGTGAATCGTGATGCCAGAAAGCTCGCTCTGGCTTATTTGAGCAATCATCAAGTAATGACGCTGGCCACAACGGGCCCTCAGGGAGTGTGGGCTGCGGCCGTTTTCTATGTCAACGATGGCTTTGACCTTACGTTTCTGTCTGCTGGGCATACGCGCCATGCACAGAATATAGCGGCCGTTCCCCGCGTAGCTGCCACGATTCAGGAAGATTATCGGGATTGGGAAGCGATTCAGGGCGTGCAGATGGAAGGGACTATTTCTTTGTTAGACAATGTTTCCCGGGAAACGGCCGTTTCCCGCTACCTACAAAAGTACCGCTTCCTCAGCAGCGCAGACAAGAAAATGCAAGACGCTCTGGCACGCATTAATTGGTACACGCTCAAACCAGAGCGACTTTATTTTATTGATAACAGCCTGGGATTGGGCCACCGCGATGAAATAATGATGGGTGGCGGATGATCTATAAGCCTAGCCGCTCAAAATTCTTAATGAGCGTTTTTAGGTAGTGACCATATTTAGGTTCGTAATAAAGGGCAACGGCCGCTTCTGTCTCGTCAAATTCATCGGTGAGGGCCAAAATTTCCTTTACGTAGGCTGCGTCGCAGCGCATGATTGCTTCTTGCAATGCTTTCGGCGCCTTGACTTCCAATAAAACTGGCGCTGTCGAAAGCGATTTTGCTTTTACCGTATGAATGACGTGCGCTCTACGAGCAAGAAGCAGTACGGCATTAATGGCATTTTTGGAGATGGTTTCGCCATTGCTCTTGTACGTCTCCGCCATGTTATCAATAAGCTCCCGCCAGCGCACCTGCTCTGCGGCTGAGAGATGACGAATCAAATCCTTCAGCACCGTAAAGCGCACCTCTCGCTTGATCACCCGCAACCGCTGCTTCTTTAGCTCCCGCCGATACCGAATGTGCAGAGGAACCGGTGCCTTCTCTTGCTTTTTGGGGTGTGTTACATAAATGGTAGTTTCCACCTGCTCCACCATGACCAGATGCGGGAACTTTTCAAGGAATTTACGGAAACTCCCTTCGGCATGATGGCTTTTATCAAAAGCGCCTTTGCTGGCGTCTGACATTTGCTGCTTGAGCACGCTGGCACGTACGCGCTCTTCGCTGGCCAGAAGCTGCTTTAGGGCAGAATTGAGTAGCTCTTCGACCTGCGTGTCATTGATTTGAGGCGCCGGCACAATCTCTTCATAATAAATATATTGGTCGCACAGACTGGCAAAGCTTTGACTGGTTGTGTGGCGCACGCCCAAGCCAATCACCTGTTTGCCGCGCTTACGTAATGATTGCACCAGAGGCGTAAAATCGCGATC
>CBDUOF010000244.1:0-8324 GCA_965368765.1 uncultured Anaerolineae bacterium
ACGAGCCATTTCCGCAGGAGCCGCAAATATTGCAGGCGCAGCTGCAAAGCATCGTTCAGATTATCCACACGCGCTACCCCAACGTGAAGATTGTCTACCTTGCCAGCCGGATTTATGGCGGCTACGCGACTGGGCCGCTCAACCCGGAACCCATCGCCTACCACTCCGGCTTTGCCGTGAAGTGGCTCATCGAGGCCCAAATCAACGGCGATCCCGCACTGAATTTTGACCCGGCACAGGGCGAAGTGACTGCCCCCTGGCTGGCTTGGGGACCATACCTCTGGGCCGACGGCCTGACGGCGCGCAGCGATGGCCTCACCTGGCCCTGCAGCGACTTTGCCGACGATGGCACGCACCCTGGCGACCCCGCCCGTGACAAGGTGGCCGCGATGTTGCTCGATTTTTTCAAGACGGATGAGACGGCGAGTGTGTGGTTTTTAGAGGGAGAGTGATGGACGTAGGAATACGTCTATTTGAACACAGTAGCGGCTAATCTCAATTTAGTTGAGCAGCTATTGAATAACTTCGACTTCTATCTTGCGCTCAAAGGTTTTGAAATTGGCCACTTTCTTCTTCTTTAATCGTGTTGAGCTAACTTGGTACTGGCCAAACGGTTGAGGCTTACGCCTGCTTCGGCAGCTTCCAGGGCCAAACGGCGGTGCAGGTCTGGAGGAATACGAACTAAAAACTTGCCACTATATTGTCGCACCGAAATTGGGTTTGGAATGTCTTCACTGTTTACGACCATGTCAGCGACCACATCAGCTACAACTTGACGAATACCGTGCAGTGCCTCCTCTGGGGATTCATCCAGCCAACTTAGGCTGGGAAACTCGGCGCAAAGCCCTACATATTCTTCGTCTTCTTCTGACCAGGTGACGCGATAGGTGTAACGATCTCGATTTAGCATTATTTTATCCCTCTAATCTATCAATAGCTTTCAACGCTTGGCGAACCTGATAGGCTTTGGCTTTCCCCTTGCTATTTTGAATATTGACGCGTGGATCACCTTGCCACGGCGTTCTATAAATCCGATGACTGCTGCCACTTTGACGCGGTTCACCAAAATAATGATCACAGACTTTGCAAAGATCAGCGAATCGGATTCCTTTTGGATTGAGCCGCATTTTTGCCACAATGCTATCAACAGAAGCCATACACAAATGGTATCATTATTGGTATCATTATCAAGAGGTAAGTTTGAGAATAAAGGGTTTTTCAGTAAAAGGAAAAATGCACAAAAAAGCACCAATTGGTTAAATTGGTAATTATCACAAAACCAAACCAAGAGGTGCTTCATGATAAATATTACCCTAGAAGCTTATGGAAATCAGGTTATTGCCTTCAATTTTGCTCATTTACAACGCTATTTGAGCCAGCTGCCCGATACGCGCAGCAATCGCGGCAAGATTTATCCCTTGCCCTTGATACTAACCTATATCTTGATGGCCAAACTGGCGGGCTGTGATAAGCCCGGGGCCATCGCCAGTTGGGTCAGAGAGCGGCAAGCCGCTTTGATGCCCCTATGGGATAGCCGGCATCAGCGAACACCCTGCCTCAACACGTATCGCACGATATTAGAGGAAGTGGTTGATGAAGCCAGGTTAGCCGAAATGTTCAGAAGCTATCTGCATGAAACCTATGGCGGACAGGAGAGCGAACTGATAGTGATGGATGGCAAAACGTTGTGTGGCACCATACCCAAAGGAGCGACACAAGGGGTTCATTTACTGGCCGTTTATCTGCCAGAGGAAGGCGTCGTGTTAGGCCAGGTGGAAGTCGGCGTTAAAGAAAACGAAATCAGCGCGGCGGCTGGCGTGTTAGCGGAAGTACCGCTTAAAAATCGGGTGGTGTGTGCTGATGCGATGCAAACCCAACGCAACTTGTCGGTTGAGATTTTGGCTAAAGGTGGCGACTATCTCTGGACAGCGAAGGACAATCAATCTACCTTACGCGCCGATATTGAGCAATTCTTTCAGCCACCCCGTATTGCCAAAGGCTGGCACATACCTGAATTACCTCGTTGGGAAGCGCAAACGATTGACAAAGGGCATGGACGTATTGAACTGCGGCACATTACCGTGATACAGGATACAGATGGCTTTCTTAATTGGCCAGGGGTTCGGCAACTATTCAAGTTGGTGCGGCAGGTCACGCAAATTAAAAGCCAGAAGACAACGACAGAGGTGGTTTATGGGTTGACCAGCTGTACCCCACAAAGAGCCTCAGCCAGGCAATTACTGGACTGGAACCGTGCTTATTGGGGCATTGAGAATGGCTTGCACTACCGTCGGGACAAGACCCTTCAGGAGGATGCCACCCGCTTTTCTTTGCCCAAGATGCCTGCGGTGATGGCCACAATTAACAATTTTGTTATTGGTTTGACTCAAAAGTTAGGCTATGCCAATTTGCCTGAAGCGCGTCGTATTTTTGATTGGTCTATAGCTCGCCAACTCAGCCGTTAGCTTTTGGGCACTTTTTCAAACACTGAAAAACCCTAGCCAAATGAGAGAAGGTATTGGTGGGTGCTTCGTTAGTAAGTATAATTCCCCATATGGCCTCATTATTACAAAAGTTCAAGACACTGTTTAAGGCGCGGCTGCACGAGGCCGCTGACAAAGCGTTGCAAAAAAGCGACCTCTCTGTCTACGACGAATACATTCGACAGGCAGAGCGGGAGCTGGAAGAGTTTATTCAAACTATTTCCCCCATGTTTGCCCAGGTAAAAACCTCGCGTCGGCGCCGTGAAGCGTTGGCCAACGATGCCGCGAAGTTCGATTTGGCCGTCGACAAATTTCTACAGCAGGGCAAACGTACCGAAGCGATGGTCACTCAGAAACAGTTCATGTCGGCCATGGAACTCATCAAAACCTATGATGTCTCGCTAAAAAAACAGGTTTCTGCCCTTGAAATGCTGGACGATGTTCGGGTAAAGCTGGAAGGGCGACTGGCTATTGCCAAACAAGAGCGACAGGAACTGGGCTTTTTGCTTCAGCTGGCAAAATCTAAAGAATTATCTGCCAAAGCCATGCGCTCGCTGGATTCGCTGATGGACCAGGGCGACAGCGAAGTGGCTACCGCTGCAGAAAATATCCGCAGCAGACTCGATCACGCGGATGCAGCCTGGGAAGTGCAGGCCAGCAGTCTAGACAATCAATTAGATGATGCCATGCAAAGCCTGGAGGTCGAAGCTGCTTTGGCCGACCGCATGAACCGCCTCGGCATATAGCCTCCAATGAAACGGTCAGACTCTACAAATGCGCCGCGACCCATGAAGGTGGCTTTGGTTCATGATTGGATGAATCAAATTGGAGGGGCAGAAGATGTGCTGGAGTCGCTGGTTGCCCTCTATCCAAACGCCCCAATCTACACGTCACTTTATGCCCCTGACCGAATGCCACCCCATTGGCAGAATTGGGATATTCGCACCAACTTTATCGATAAATTGCCGCTGGCGCATCGCAAGCAACAACTCTATTTTCCGCTTTATCCTTTTTCCTTTGAACAGCACGATTTGCGTGGCTATGATTTGGTGATTAGCAACAAGAGTGGCTTTTGCCACGGCGTAATCACGGGTCCAGAAACCACTCACATTTGCTACTGCCTGACGCCAACGCGGTATGTTTGGCGTTATCATCAGTATGCCGAACAGGAACGGCTGGGACGCTTGACTCGCGCCATTTTACCGCCGTTCCTCACCAGATTACGCCAATGGGATCGGCTAGCCGCCGATCGGGTTGATCATTTCGTGGCGATTTCGCAGGAAGTCCGTCGGAGAATCGCAAAAGTCTATCGGCGAAAATCGGCTATTATCTATCCGCCGGTGGACACAGGCCGTTTTACGCCAACGTCAAGCGTGGCAGATTACTATTTGCTGGTCGGGCGGCTGGTTCCGTACCGCCGAATTGATTTATTAATTGAAGCGTTTAACAAGATGAAACGGCCCTTACGCATTGCGGGCAGCGGGCGAGACCAGGACCGTTTGCAGGCGCTGGCTGGCCCAACGGTTCAGTTTTTAGGCTACGTCCCAGATGACGATTTGCCTGACCTGATCGCCAACTGCCGCGCCTTTATGTTCCCGGGTGAAGAGGATTTTGGCATTGCGCCCCTGCAAGCGATGGCGGCTGGACGACCTGTGATTGCCTTTGCAGCAGGTGGCGCACTGGAAACGGTCATTCCCGGCGTAACGGGAACCCTTTTTGCGCAACAATCGGTTGCTGCTATCATCGAAGCTGTTGAAGGGTTCGATTCGAGCAGTGTCGATCCTGAACGCATCCGTCAACACGCCCAAAAGTTTGATGTTGCGCAGTTCAAGTTGCAAATACAGGCGTTTGTGGCAGAAAAAATGGCTGGCGCGGATCGATTAAATATTGGTGGTTGAGTAATAAGTAAAAAGTGATAAGAAAGGGGTTCACCACGCAAGACAAGCTCTTTGCTTTTCACGGCTCACTTTTTTCACTTTTCCCCATCTTTTTAGTTATGGAATTACGAGCTTTCTACGCAATTTTTCGACGGCGCTGGTACCTGGTGCTGATTCCCCCATTAATGGTGGTGCTGTTTAGCGCGGTGACCTTCCAACCGCCCGCGGCCCCTGGTTTTAACGTGGGTGTCAACTTCATCGTGGGCCAAACGCCTGCTCCAGAAGCAAATTTAGCCGATCAGGAACGGTATTATAATTGGCTAGGGTCGGAATACATTGTCAACGGATTGACCGATTGGGCAGTGAGTGGGAATTTCAGAACGGCCGTCGCCCAACAGCTCGCGCAAGACGGCATTGACGTCGCACCTGGCAGCTTTGGCGTGGCGGCGGACAACGTGCGCAGCAAGCTCCAACTTTCTATTCAACATGGAAACGCCGAGACATTGGGTCACATCATCCATGCTGCCATTGCGGTACTCACTGAACAAAATGCGGATGCTTTGCCACAGCTGGGCGGAGAAACGGCCGTGCTCATCCTGCTCGATGAACCCGTGGTGACACCACTCCCGCGCAGCCTCAGCAGTTTGTTAGACATCCCCTTGCGGATTGTCATTGGCCTTGCTGCCGGATTCGGCTTGGCCTTGCTGGTTGAATATTTAGACCCGACCATCCGCAGCCGGGAAGAAGCTGAAGCAATGGGATTCGCCATTTTAGGTGAGATTCCCAGGAAATGAACTTTATTGCGTAGAAGCGTTTTTTTACGCATTACGCAAAATGATCAAAACAACCAAAAATGGGTAGAAACTATGGCATTAGGTGATTATCTTCGAATTTTGCGCCAGCGAGGCTGGATTATTATTCTCCTGGCAATCCTGACGGCAGGGGCGGCTTTTGGCTTTAGCCGGATTCAAACCCCAATTTACGAATCCAGTCTAAAGCTGCTGGTACGGCCGGCCCGCACTGATTTTGGCCAGTCGCAAGCGGCGCGTGAGCTGCTAGGAAATTATGAACAGTGGCTGCGCAGCAGCTATCGTGCCCGGGATGTGATCAATGAATTGCAGTTAGACATGACTGCAGGCGATTTACTCGGTGACGCAACCGTTGCTTCAGATCGACTGGGCCTGGTAGTACAAATCAATATTGAAAACAGCAATCCCGATTTGGCCAACGATATCACTCGCACCTGGGGCAATTTACTGATTCAGTGGCAAAACCAGGAAAATGACAAGAATCAGCAGGAAGATCGCATTACAATTGAATTTCAGGACGATCCACAAATTGTGGGCACAAGTCCAAATACAAAAATCAATACGGCCGCAGGGGCAGTCTTTGGAGCATTGATGGGCATTATCCTCATCTTTGTGCTGGAATGGATCGCGTCTGGCGTCGTGCGCCGCGCTGAGGATGTGGAGCGGTATCTAGATATTCCAGTGGTGGGCCGAATTCCCGGGCAGTAAACGGTGGCAAGCAAGCGGTATTCAGGCAAAAATGGTACGTAAATTGCAAGCAGTTAAAAGTTAAAAATGAGAAGTAGGGAGTGATGGGGCGCGTCGCGTTACTGACAGAAAGAAGCGTGCACCTGCTGTGCTCCCTATGGCAAAAAAAGAGTGAATTATGGAATTAGTGACAATGACAAACCCGCGTTCCCCATTAAGTGAGGCCTACCGAACATTGCGGACAAACCTTTCTTTTTACAGTTTGGAATCGCCGCTGCGTTCGCTGGTAGTAACCTCCGCAGTGATGGGCGAAGGGAAAAGTAGTACCGTGGCAAATTTAGCCGTGACGATGGCCCAAAGCGGCCGTAAAACGGTGTTGGTTGATTGTGATCTGAGACGGCCGTCTTTGCATACTCTCTTTAATTTAAATGCAGAACCAGGCTTTACCGATGCTATTTTGCACAATGATTCGCCAGTGTTGAATGAAACGGCCGTTGAAAACCTTTGGGTGCTCACTGCTGGCACCAAGCCCCCCAACCCGGCAGATATTTTAGGCACGCCACAAGTCGATCAGCTTATTGCTCAGCTACAAGAAAAGGCCGACATCATCTTATTTGACGCGCCCCCGGTAAACGCTGTAACGGATGCGGCCGTTTTAGGAGCAAAAGTAGACGGTGTCTTGCTCGTAATTAGTGCCGGCAAAACGCGTCGCGAACATGCGGAGCGTGCCAAGGAAATCTTGGAGAAAGCACGCGTCAACATCATCGGAGCCACGCTGACCAATGCGCCAACGGATAGCTCGATGGAGGCGTATTACGGTTAAGCAAAACCAGGCCAACAGATTACTGTTGAGGCTCAAAAAAAGTCGATAATTGCGCAGGAACAATGTTGCCCAAGTACGCTATAGTACTTGGGTTTTTTCTTTTTACGGGAACATTATGTTACATTTTTGCTAGCAGTATAAAAACACACCAATGGCAAAGCCCACTCTCGGCTCGTAATTTACTTTGTAAACCATATTGGCTATGCTCGAAATCAACACAGTTGGTTAAACTTATTGCCCATGAGCACCCTTGAAAAGTCACAGCACCACCCCCTACGTCCCGTTCTGATCACCTTCACTATTGTGGTTATTTTTGGGCTACTGACCTGGGGGATGTATGAAATGCTCACCGCCCCAACCCGCTACAATAACCGAGATTTTATGAGCCTGTATGCCGGTGGCAAAGCAATTTTACGTAGTTTAGACCCTTATGATCCGGCTGTGTGGAATCCACTTCGGGCGGAGTTGGGCAGTACCTGGATGCCTGATGATCGCGTACCGTTTCCACTGTGGACGCTGCTACTGGTGCTGCCGTTTGCCACTCTGAATTTGGGCTGGGCCGCGGCGGCATGGCTCTCATTCTCGCTTTGCGTCCTGGGAGCCGGTCTCTTTTTGCTTATCCAGGCCTATTACGAGAAGCCTTTGCCTGTGGGCGAATTCTTTTTGGTTGCTTTATTTACTTTTACCTATCGAGCAGGCTTGGTAAGCATGAATAATGGGCAAATTACGTTTGTACTCTTTTTCATTGTGGCGCTGTTTCTGGTGTTGGTGAAAAGGAAACGGCCGTTTCTGGCAGGATTCATCCTGGCCTTTATCATTATCAAGCCCAATCCTTTCATACTATTCGTCCCCGCATTTGGGCTGTGGCTACTTTGGCAGCGACGCTGGGCGACTATTGCCGGGGCAGCGACAGGGGGTCTGGGGCTGCTGTTGGCAAGCTGGCTCGTTCAGCCAGGCTGGCTTTTTGAATGGCTCAACGTGCGAGGCAAAACGGAAGCGACGGCCATTACGCCCACCGTATGGGGCCTGGCTTATGAAATCTTGCCGGAATGGTGGGCGGCGCTGGGTTTAGGATTTGTGGTGATAGTTACGGCCGTTCTTGGCCTCATTATTTTCCGCAACCGTTATCTGACAGAAACAGAGGTCCTTCCACTTACCCTCATCGCTTCACTGCTCACCACGCCCTACGCCTGGGTCTACGAGCATCAATTATTGCTCATTCCATCCCTCTTGATCTATTTAACCATTAGACAGCGCGGGATGGCTTCACTCATATGGCTATTATTGGTCTTTATTCTCCCCTGGGGCACCTTTTGGCTGGCCAACAACCGCAGTAGTGATACCCTCACCGCACTCGTGCCGCTGCTTACAGCGCCTATTTTTTATTACTTTATGACTGACAACTCCTCAATTCGTAAAACATTGGTATGAAACAATTAACCCCCTTCAATTTTGAGACCTTTCGCCGTCGCGAATCATCATGGGTTCTGCTGCTATTTACACTATTAACTATTATTGCCGGTTGGAATATTGTTACTGAGTTGGATAGTGTCATCATTGGACGAGACAATGATGTCTACATCAATCCGTGGGCAGATTGGTGGACTTATCAGGCCATGACGGACCCAGACATCTCGCTGTGGCG
>CBDUOF010000245.1:0-8298 GCA_965368765.1 uncultured Anaerolineae bacterium
AAGCCTAATGAGTTATGAATTTGTCACCCAAACCCAATTGACCTGTCCAGAATGTGGCTTTGTGGAAACTTTATCTATTCCACACGATTATTGACTGGTTTTCCATACCTGTGCCAGTTGTGGCACTCGTTTACGGCCGTTGCCCGGCGACTGCTGCGTCTTCTGTTCTTATGGCGACCATCACTGCATCAGCAAACAACGTGAGGAACATTTACCGAAATGAGTGATTTGACATTGATGAAGCGGTATTTCTGGCTAGTGACGGCCGTTCTCATTCTCTCCTTGCTAGGTTACCTGGGCTACCTTGCTTACCCCCGCTTTGCCCTGAGCGGCGTGGCGACCAGTGGCCTGCTGCTATTGGCGATGATGGCCGGGGTGGCATCCCTCTTTTCCCCCTGCTCCTTTCCCTTGCTGCTTACTCTGTTGGCGAGGGAATCTTCAGTAGACGGCCGTTTGCTGCGATCTGCCGGCGCCTTTACCGTTGGGGCGACACTTTTTTTACTACTCACAGGAGCGGCATTGGCATTGGGTGCAGGTAGCTGGATTGCTGGCGTAACATTTACCAGCATCGCTGGACGAACGCTGCGCTTGTTTGTGGGGCTGGTGTTGCTTGGCTTTGGCGTGTGGCAACTGCGCGGGCAGTCGCTCAACATTGGTTGGATTAACCGGATGTTACAGCCGTTGTGGCATAAGCAGGCCCAGCTGCGTCGCCAACAAACAACCCTGAGCTATGGATTGTATGGCTTTGGTTACATTCTGGCTGGCTTTGGCTGAACGGGGCCTATTCTGGCCGGTCTGGCCTTACATGCGCTGACGGTGGGCACGGAAACGGCCGTGTTCTTTGCCTTTTCCACAGCAGCAGCCACCATTGTTCTAATTATGATTCTCTTGATGATAATTATTGGCACGGCACAGAACCAATTTCTCCAGCCCCTGCGAGCCAGTTCACAGCAGATTAAGCGAGGAGGCGGCCTAATTCTAATTCTTGTGGGCATATGGCTCATGATTCTGGCAATCTGGGCAAATACGTTTGCCCAACTATTTTCTGTTTAAGCGTGCCATCGACTCGTTCGACTCTATAACCCGGATTGTTTTGGCAGGCACACCACCCACTACGGTATACGGCTCTACGTTATTGGCAACGACCGCCCCGGCAGCGACAACAGAGCCTTCACCGATTGTAACCCCTGGCAGCAAGATCGCTCCAGAACCAATCCATACATTATCTTCAACGATTATGGGAGATGGATCACTGGGACGTCTGCCGTTTTCTACCGGTGCCAACTGGTGCGACACAGTTTCAAATGAAACCCGCGCCCCAATTTGGCAATAACTGCCTATGAATATGCTACCGCCGCACGCCAGACGACAATCAGTGTTAATGTACACTTCATCCCCTATTGAAAGCTCTCCAGATGAAACATGAATACCAGACAAGATAGCTGTACTCTCCCCAATAGCAACCCCTGACAACCGCAACAGTAAAGGCCGCCAATAATAATTGAAGAGGTCAACATTTGGACCAAAACTGGCAACATATGCTAACAAAGTGCGCTTTTGCCAAATTCTAAACAATGTCCCGATAAATCTTCGGAGTTTTCGATTCAAAACAATTATTCTTATTTTGGGTGATTTGACTCTACCCAGCATGAAGGGGATATTCAAGCGGTTTGCTGTTTTGTGGTTCATAAAATGTACACAACTAAGAAAATTTGCGGCTTCAGCCCAAGCTCTTCGTTACCCTTCAATGGCAGCCATATTGGCATCAACCCATTGCTCGGTGAGCACGCCGGGCAAAATGTTTGTGATAACCCCATCTTGATCAATAAAATAGGTGGTTGGTGTGCTGAGAACGTTGTAGCTGCTGCTGATTCTGCCATCTGTATCCATAAGGAAGGGGTATTCCAGGCCATACTGGGCAATAAAGTTTTCTACGGCCGGATGATCCTCTTGGATACTCACCGAAAGAACAACAAAGCCATCGTCCTGATACTCATCGTAGGCCGCCCGCAACGCGGGGGCGCTGGCGTTACAAGCCGGTCACCAGGTGTGCATGAACATCACGGCCACCGGCTGGCCACGATATTCACTTAGAGTCATTGTTTCGCCAGTATGGGCCATCAACTCGAAATCTGGTGCCTCGGCTCCGATCTCCGGCGCAATCTTTCGCCCCTCCGCATTTGTAGGATCATTTTGATTGCTGATAAACGAAAAGACAACCAAAACACCAAGTAAAAGCAGTCCCCCTATGCCTAAGAGTTGAAACTGCCGCTGCTTCTTTTGCTGTTGGTTTTCAATGGCTTCCCTGCGTTTTTGCGTCTGAGATCGCTTTTTTGCCATGCCTTACCTCCAAATAGTATGTTGTCTAGAATCGGGGATTCTGTATACAAGCGAGAATAAGGGCTGTTGACTAACTGAACAAGAGCGATTTTGCCCCTAATTGATGCGCCAAATGGCCTGTTAGATACTCCGCTATATAACGCTGGTAAGACGGATTCAGACAAATTACTATTTATTGATGGCTGTTTCATCAAGCTGAAAATCTAACCCCGAGGAAATCTAACGATGCGCCGACCACAACGATTACAACGTCTCCAATACAAAGCTGTGTTCAAGGGGTTAAGCCTCATTGAAAATGTCATCACAAAAAAGTATACGCTGAACTTTCCCCCAATATTTATTGTCTCGCCGCCACGTTCGGGCACAACGTTAACCCGGCAGGTTTTGGCCTGGCTATTTCCCACCAGCTATTTTTCTAATTTCACTTCGATGTCTACGCTGCATGTGGGACGGCCGTTGCCCATTACCACCGCTTACCTGGTTAAACGTTTGGGCCAGACGGATCTCGGTTCGTTTGAAAATAGTTACGGCCGTACCCTGGGTCGTTCTGCCCCGGCAGAAGGAGAAACGATTTGGGGATATTGGTTCGGAAAGCGGTATGAAGCAGTTGATCCCCAAGAGCTAACGGCCGAACAGCAAGCCCAAATGTACCGGGCCGTCGCGGCCACAGAAAATATCCTTGGCGCGCCTTTTCTCAACAAAACCACAACCCTGAGTTTACGAATAGGGGCCATCGTCAAAACATTTCCCAATGCCCTTTTCATCCAGGTTACCCGCGAACCGCTGGACAGCGCCCAATCAATTTATCTGGCCAGGACCAATCGCTATCACCATTGGCTTGGCGCCATGCCTAAAGAGTGTGAAACGTCTGAAAAAAAGAGTATCGTCGAGCAAGTGTGTGATCAAATATATTATATTGAGAAAAATATTGCCTCTGAGCGCTCAATTTTAGGTGATGAAAGGTTTACCACCGTCGCGTACAAAGATCTCTGTGAAAATCCAACCCGCGAAGTAGGTCGAATTGTCGAATTTTTAGCCGGTCATGGCGTTCCTGCCAAAATCAGCAAAACTTTGCCCGACTCTTTTAAATTTTCTCATGGACAAAAAATTGATGAAACGCCTTATTTGGTAATGAAGCATTATTTAGAAGGCTTGTACAGTCAGTAACGCCCGCCAATCTGACCTGTAGGATGTGCTAAACAAGAAACATGTCAGCCCATCCGACAAGCTAGCTTAAACGGCCGCAGGTGATTTCTGTGGTTCAAAAGTGAAAAGCTTTCTAATTTCTCCCTCCATTCGGCTTAGATCACGGGGGGCTGAATGTGGCTCAAGCAAGCCGTCCTCTTGCCAGCGATTGCTATCCAGACCAATGGCTTCAATATTGACCCATCGCCTGTCACCAAACAGGGCTAATTTATCCGGCATCACATCCTCCACCGCCAGGAAAAAGATGACCTGGGCAAACTCTTCCATACGTTCAACACCCTCACGCAAATGATCAACGATAACACCAAAATCGGCATTCTTAGGTGGCAAATTAAGCAGAAAGAGATGTGTAAGCGTGGGTAAATCTTCAATGTAATCAATAAAACCAAAAGTTAACCGACTGGATAATCTGGACCAATCTCTAAAAAGCGTCAGCAGCCGATAATGCGCAGAGAAAATCGGGTAAAGCACCACGCTCAACTCCCGATTCAAGGCAGGTTCCAGATAAACATCATGGTAAAAACGAGGGTCTGTAATTGACCAGCCCATGTAATAATCCCAAATCGTTTTTAAGGACATGATGACACCGTTATCATGGAAGGGATAAGACCAGTGAACCGTTTCGGTTAACGAATCATTTAGGGAGAGGTAGAACAGATTCATATAATCTATATATTGTTCGCTGAGTTCCCCTGCTCGATCTAATTCAATCATCTTGGCAGTAATGCCATTGCCGTAAGCCAACACATTGGAACCGATTGAGTAGTAAGGATCGGCAAAAACACCCGCTTCACCAATACAACTCCATCTGTCCGCAGAAAATACTTGATGTGAAGAGTAACTGTAGTTACGTAAAACTTTGAAATCCATTAATGGGTATTCCTCAAGTTGGCTGGCCAGGACCGGCTCATGTTCCTTCAGCCAGGCAACCGCTTTTTCATAGGTGTTGTATTGGTCAAAGCGGTGCATTTCATCCAACGCCACAATGCCAATGCTGGTGTTTCCAGGAGACAGGGGAATGAGCCAAACCCAGTAACCGGCACCCATTAAATGATTGGTGGAGGACCAGCGATCCTGAATTACTTTGTCATGCCACGCTTTTTCAGACTCTGGCACAAAGCTATCGACGCTCAGCTCCCCTTTAATGCGAAACCAGGCGGCGTTACAGGGGGTTTCGCTTTCTTTTTTGAGATCAAATTTACTTTGCAAGAAACGACGCCGCCCCATCGCATCGATCACCCATTTGCCTTGTGCCTGGTGGGCTACTTTCTGTGCATCGCGGTAGTTGACCGTATGCAGTCCGCCTGCCTCGTTAATGTCAATCTCTGTGACAAATACGCCTTCCTGTAGGTGGACACCTGCCTGGAGAACACACTCGCGCAAATGGGTTTCTAGCTTGCCCCGATCCATTTGGTAGGATTTGGCTGGCAGCCATGTGCGAACACCAAATTCTGGCCGTTGGGCAAAATCCCCTTGAGGATCACCAAAAAAGTAGCGCAAGCCGAGCTTTTCCAGGTGTTCATTTTCCAGGTAATCTTCTAACCCTAAAATGCCAGAGAAGTAAAACGCACCTTGTTCTAAGGTTGACTCGCCCACCTTGAAAGCTGAATCGGGTAACGGCCGTTCTACCCACTCCAGCACTAAAATAGAAATATCGTCAAATTTGAGCGTTAGCTGGCGGGCCAGGGATAAGCCAGCCAGCCCGCCACCACAGATAATTACGTCATAGGGGTCGGAATGCTGCATAAGTCTATTCTCCTTTTGTTTTACAGATAATTGGACAGCGAATCTACTGCGGGAAGATGTTTACCAAATCCAATGAGACTGTAGAGAAGAGTAATTGGCAGCGTTTAACATCACAAGAGCCGTATTGCTAAAGGTGTGCTGCGCCAAATGGCCTAAGCGACATTGGCGGAGATTCTTGTACAATAGGGTTAGTTACTCGGCAAACGGGGTGCCCATCAGGAGCGTATGATTATGACAGAACTTCAAGAAGATAATTTTTTAAAAAGACACGGACAAAACATTAGCAGAGTTTTGTTTGTTGGGGTCATCGTTTTCCTATTGGTCTGGTGGCTGCGGGTTTGGGGAATCAACCGCGCCTTGACATTTGTGACTATCAATTTCACTCATATCCTGGCTCACATTTTTATCTACATTTTGTTGGGCAGTCTGGTTTTACTATTGGCGCCTTACCTTCTTTCTCGACCCCTCATTTATATCGCTGCCACAATCCCGCTACTCTTGCTACCAAGATTATTGCAGCTCTTCACAACAGATTCCCCAGCATGGCAAATTTTTGACGCCGTTAGCTTACTCATTGATCTGTTGGGCGTTGGGTTAGCATATCTCCTATTTCAACGCTTAATGTCCAAATTTGTGGTGCCTTTGTTTGAATCGGTTAGCGACATGACTGATTTAGCCATGATCCAGTATAAGACAAAGGCCCTTGAACAGCATCACCCTGAGATAACTTCGCTGTTCGCCAACGACATCACTGATGTAGCAGATATTATGGAGACGCTCGCCCTGCTATCCACAGGCGTTGGCCTACAGAGCATCTCTCAGGTAAAAGGATTCGAGAAAGATTCTGTCCAGGAATGGCTCAAAACGGCGAACGGGTACCGCTTAATCATAGAAACATATTTGACCTCCAAGTACAAGCTGTCGCGGCAACAACTGGAAAGAATGTGGTCTTTGCTAGAGCCTGAGTAAACTTCTTATGGAGATGAAACGATGGCATCTAATGCCCACTGAGCGGGATAGAAATTTTCGTTGAGGCGCAGAGCCTGTTCGTACGCGGCAACAGCGTTGGGGCCATCTCCTAAAAATGCCAGGGCGTGTCCTTTGTACAGATAGGTTTCTTCTACGTTTCGCCCCCCTTGTGTTTCCAATACGGTATCGGCCAGATCGATCATATCCTGGAACCGGCCGACTTTCATATAGGCAATATACGGCCGAAATTGATACCAAACGATGCGCGGCGGTACGCCAACGAGCCGCGCCTGATCAAAAGCCGCAGCGCCATTTTCATAAAAGGAAGCGTCTCCCGTCATTTCCCCCAGACGAGTAAGGCTGGTACCTAAGTTAAACCAGGCAAAACCACTTTCTGGATCGGCATCTATTTCTGTCTGCGCGCGCTCAGCTGCCTTGCGCCACATAGCCTCACGTTCAAACATGTCCTGCCCCAGCAGTGACTGGACTAAAGTTTCTTTTTCCGGTGGAAAGACAACAAAAAAGGTGTAGTTGAACTGCTGCCAATAATAGTTCACTGTTTCGTATGAATCCACCCGTCCACTGCCATCCCAGGGGCCCAGGTTGGTGTCCAAACTCAGGAATTCCTGCTTGTCATCATCGTAGGCAAACATGGTGAGGTAATGTCCCAGCCAGCCCTCAGTGGGCAGTTCATACCCTTTTTCAATGACAATGGGCAGCCCATTGGCTAAAAAGCGTTTGATCAGTTCCAAATCACCCCCGCTGCCGACGAAGGCACGCAAATTGGTTTGCTCATTGACGTAATCGACCATTTGCCAGGGACTGACGTTGCGGTCTTCTCGATTGGGCTTCAAGAACCCGGCGGCTTCAGCCTGAGTAGTAACATTGCCATAAAAGTTGAGGTTGATGGTTAGATTGGCCGGTCCGCAGTTGTTAAAACCTTGGGGCATAATCTTTAAACCATCAATGCGCGCCTGACGAGGTAAGGGGATGGCAGTTGGTGCTGGGGTTGGGCTGGGCGTATTGGTAGGTTGTATGGTGGGGAGCGGTGTGGTAGCCGTCACCGCAGCCTCGGTCGGAACGGCCGTTGGCGCGGCCGTAGCCGTCTCAGTGGGCAAACCAACCGTTGGAATAACGATTTGGGATCGGGCCACCACATTTGCCGGAGCAGGCAAAACCGTGGGTAGGGGAGTAACGCCAATTTCCAACAGTGCTCCTCCCAGCGGCAGCCGCGCCAAGCGTACTCGATACTCGCCGGGCAGCGCACGCACCAGGGGCGGCGCGAGGAGCAAAAAGAGGATTGCTGCAATTTGTAGCAGGGCAATAGCCAGAATAATGTGTTTCGTTCGTTTACTCATAATTTCTCCACAGTGCAGGCAACAAGCATCAACATACTGTTGTTATGCTGTTTTCAGCCTGGTATACATTAATTATTTGTTCAATCGCCAAACAGTAGGATTGCCTCGTTTGCGGGTTGGAAGAAGGGGTTGAATTTTGCCGCCCGCTCAAAATTTTCTAGAGCCGCGCTGGCGTCTCCCTGTGCCATGAGTGCCAGCCCCTTGTAATAATAGGCTTCTTCAAAATACGGCCGATCTTTCAGCGTAGCATCAGCCAAAATGATCATGTCCTCATAGCGGCCAACCTGGTAGTAGGCTTCATAAGAGCCAAATTGATACCAAAGCATTCGCCAGGGTAGCCCAATGGCGCGTGCCTGGTCGAAGGCGGTAGAAGCCTCTTCAAACTGGCCCAGTGCATTATAGGTTGTACCTAAATTGAACCATAGGAAGGCATTGTCTGGCTCTTTGGCAAGAGCGGCTCGGTTTCGGTTTAACGAATTTTGCCACATAATGGCATCATCCATCTGTGTGCCAATGATGGCGGCTACGGCCGTTTCCGAGTCTGGCGGAAACAACACGATATAGCTGCGATTAAACTGCTGCCACTGGCGATCCGCTTCGGCGTAGGAAAGGACGCGCCCTTCTATCGTGGCATTTTCCATAGGCACATCGCTGGTGCCAAACCAGGAATCATAAACCC
>CBDUOF010000246.1:0-8288 GCA_965368765.1 uncultured Anaerolineae bacterium
CTGATTCAGCTAATGGAGCGGGGAGCATTGGAAGCACGTGATTTGAGTGCACTTCGCTGGGTGTTGTTTGCCGGAGAGGTCTTCCCCACCAAACATTTGCGTGAGCTGATGAAACAGTGGTCTGAAAAGCGGTTTAGTAATTTATATGGCCCTACAGAGACGAATGTTTGCACATATTACCATGTGCCTGAATTAGCAGACGACTTCGAGGATACGATTCCGATTGGCCTGGCGTGCGCCAACGAAGAGATGTTAGTGGTTGATGCAGATGATGTGCCGGTTGCGCAGGGAGAAGTGGGTGAACTTCTCGTACGAGGTGGCACCGTTATGCGCGGTTATTGGGGTCGTCCAGACCTGAATGAAAAGGGATTTTACCGTCGCTCGGTGTTTAGCCATTATGAAGACGTCTTTTATCGGACGGGTGATTTGGTTCTGCAGATGCCTGATGGCAACTACAGATATTTCGGACGGAAGGATCGTCAAGTGAAGACGCGCGGTTACCGGGTGGAACTGGATGAGGTGGAAGTCGCATTGCTGTCTCACGAGGATGTGAAAGAAGCGGCCGTTTACACCATCTCAGACGGAAATGGCAGCAACCTCATTGAAGCGGCCGTAATTCCTAATGAAGATACAGAATTAACCCACAGTTTATTGGCTAAGCATGTTGGCGGTAAACTGCCGCCATATGCTGTACCAACCAAGATTCATGTCATGGCAGATTTCCCACGCACATCAACCGGCAAGATTAATCGCCGAGAGTTACAGTCATTGGCAGCACAAGTCCCGGAATTGGTTGGAAACTAAAGAAAGAGAGTAATGTTCAAATGCAGAAAGACACGATGAAGACAGACGTAGTAGTTATTGGTGCTGGCCCTGGTGGTAGTTCGAGCGCAATTTTCCTTGCCCAAAAAGGAATTAAATCCGTCATTATTGAAAAAGATCCATTCCCGCGTTTTCATATTGGTGAATCTATGACGGGTGAATGCGGGAATACCGTTCGCCAAATGGGACTTGAAGAAGCCATTCAGAATATTGCCTGCACGGTCAAACACAAAACAATTGTATATGGTCAGGAAGGGAAGAACAGCTTCGAGATTCCTGTGATGAAGCGCAATGAAGAAGGTCTACTGGAAAAATCGACAACATGGCAGGTGCGCCGCAGCGATTTTGACAAGATGGCGTTGGATAAAGCCCGGGAAATGGGCGTTGAGTTTGTGCATGGCAAAGCAACGAAAGTCCTCTTCAAGGATGATGGCTCGCCATGCGGTGTTGAGGTGCGTCGGGACGATGGCACGCTGGTCGATGTGGTTGGCGAGATTGTGCTGGATGCGTCGGGGCAAGCAACATTCCTCTCTGGTGCCGGTGTTGCTGGCGAGAAAGAGCGCGGCAAGTATTCGCGGCAGATTGCTATTTATTCGCACGTGAAAGATGCAAAGCGAGGAGAACAGGACAATACATTGATTTTTTACGAAAAGAAAAATCATTGGGCCTGGTTTATACCTGTTGACGAAGACACAGTGAGCGTTGGCATTGTTACCCCTTCTGATTATTATCGCGAATCCGGGGAGGAAATGCGTGATTTTTATCTGCGCGAAATGACAAAAATAAGCCCTGAGTTAACGAAGCGTGTGCCAGGGGTTAGCCTGGCAGAGGAAGTAAGGGCCGCTTCAAACTACTCTTATCACATTCGCAGGTTTACCGGGAAAGGTTTTCTGTGCGTTGGCGACGCTCACCGCTTTATTGATCCAATCTTCTCGTTTGGGCTTCAATTTGCGCTGGTTGAGGGCCGTATGGCAGCCGACGCTATTGCTGAATATCTGCATGATGGGGTCGGGCGCGACAAAGACAACCCCTTTGCCGACTATGAACGGCGTTGCGAACAGGGAATGGACACCATCCAGGACTCTTTGGACTGTTTCTGGGGTAATCCGTTTTCTTTTGCTTTCTTTGTTCATTCGCGCTACGTAGAAGACTTCATTGACATCTTTGCCGGTCGCGTTTATCAAGATGACCCATCGCCTGGATTGCGGGCGGTTCGGAAAGTCAACGCCAAAATGGCAAAGCAAGCCAAGAAAGTGCCTGTATCAGCCTGATAGCTGACAACTTGCGAATGAGTAAATAAAGAGTCGCGCAAATCTGACAGGTTTTCTACTCTTAGGTGGAAAGGGCTGAGAGGACGGAACCTGTCGGGTTCTTCAACGAAATGTGTTTATCCAGTGCAGGTAAGCCACAAAAAAATATTCAGTAGAAAATTCGCAGTTTCCTTGTGGTTTACTCAGGGAAAACGGGAAAGCCATCTTTTTTCAAACGAACTTTCCCGCTTCCATCTAAATTGAATAAGGGTGAATGATCATGGAAAACAATAGTCAAATTCCTGAAAGTTGTGATGTTGTGGTAATTGGTGGCGGGCCCGCAGGTAGTCATTCCTCCACGTTGCTGTCTCAACGGGGCTTCGATGTGGTGCTGCTGGAAAAGGCGCGACATCCACGGCCAACGGTTGGCGAGAGTTTGATCCCTCATTTTTGGAAATTTACAGATATGTCTGGCGCCTCGGCCAAGATCGAAGCGGAAGGCTATTTGGCTAAGGCTGGGGGCATAACGGTCTGGAACGGCCGTATCCATCAATTTGCCTTCTCAACCTTTGGCTATGATCGTCCGGCATTGCATGTAGAACGGGAAGATTTTGACCATTTGCTGCTCAAACACGCTGCTTCTCAGGGAACGGCCGTCCATGAAGAAGTCAACGTGACAGGCGTCGATTTTTCTGGCGACGAGCCGGTGGTGAATTTCCACGATATGCGTGAAGATTCTCGCGGGACACGAAATATTAAATGTCGCTACGTTGTTGACGCCAGCGGTCCCGGTACCGTTCTTGCCAAGCAGTTTAAATCGCGGCAGCTGGTTTCTGGACATCGTTCCTTCCTGGGGATGTGGGGTTATTTCAAAAACGCCAATTTTATTGCCGCAGACGGCCGTAGCTACGGTCCAGAAAGCGTTGGCAAGGTTAAGCCTGTGACGTTCATCTCCTCCTTTGAAGATGGTTGGATATGGCATATTCAGCTGCGGGAAAAGGTAAGTGTCGGTCTTATCATCAACACTGGCAACATCAAGCGAATGGGTAAGCAGGAGCAGGAAGCATATTTTCTAAAGACGGTTCATTCTATTCCGTATCTGCGCGATTTATTAGCGAAGGCAACGTATATAGAAGAATCGTTAACGTTTCGGCCGGATTATTCATATTACTCAACCAAATTAACAGGCCCCAATTTTGGATGCATCGGGGATGCGGGTGCGTTTGTTGATCCTATCTTCTCCCACGGTGTACAGGCTGCATTCTACGCTGGCTCCGTCATTGCCTGGGCGGCTGAAGCCTCCTTTAAACGACCTGACCGAGCAGAAAATTATGCCCGCATGCTGGACTCGCGATTACGACAGCATTATGGCTTCTCCCGCTCTTTGGCGCTGGGTGATTATGGGGGTGACGGCGTGGATCCGGAATTGGTGATTGATTTAATGAAATCGATGCCGCTGGTTGAGTTGGAAATGATGCTGGTTGCCTCCGACATTTCAAATCGTTCCTCAAACTTCCATGAGATGGCCAAACAGGCTGGAATTTTTGAAGAAGATTTTGTGGAAGGTGTGATGGCAGGTAAATCCAAAATCTTGGACACACTATTCGTCTAAACGTCTTGATTGAATCTTAATTGAGGCTTCTCGCTCGTTTTGTTAACGCTTCTTGTGGCACGCAGGACCGGTGAGGCGCTTCTTTATTCAGCAAGTTTAAAATGGTACCAATGTGGCTGAATGTTGTAAGGCTTTTCTAAAGAATTCATTGGTAATTTATAAGCAAGCTACCAGAGGTTAGCGACAATAACCAAATCTCTGGCAGTATCTTTTTTAACCTAATTTCGATGGGAGATTAATTATAATGAACACATCCGTAGTTTTGAAAGAGTACATCCGCGAAGAGTTAATGAATGGTTCCAATGGTGAGCTCGATGAAGGCGAAAATTTATTGGCTGCCGGTATCATTGATTCGCTTGGTATCTTGCGCCTTGTTTCATTTGTAGAGGAAAAATTCGGCATTGAAGTACCGGACGAGGATGTCACGATTGACAACTTCCAAAGCGTAAAATCAATGTCTGATTACGTTGCTACCCAAAGCTAGACATCGCAAAATATAATTTAGAAAGGATATAGCCCTAAATGACCAGAAGATTCTTACTGCTCATGGGACTGGGTATTTTAGGTTTAATCCTGAATCATTCAGCCACCTTTGGATACCAGGCCACGTTTGACTTGGCCTGGCGCTACCGTCCAGAGGTGGCTGCTGCGTGTGGCGACCTAACGCCCCCAGTAAATTGCCCCAGCTATGACCAGGTTCATTCAGCCACCTATTGGGGGTTGACCCTGGTTCGGCGCTTTATCGCCTTTGGTGTGCCTGTCTTTTTAATGGTATCTGGTTATTTCATTGCCTTTGCTGCTGGTCGTAAAGAGGCCACGATCAAGTGGCCAATTCTGAAGGCGCGGGTGGTCGGGCTGCTGATTCCGTATTTGGTTTGGTCTCTTATTATTTTTGCGGGCCAGGCGATTTTTTACAGTCGTACCTACCCAACTGCCTGGGAGTACATTCGCCGTTTGTTGATTGGTGGCGCGACGGGCTCTTATTATTACATTCCACTGTTGATACAGCTTTATTTGCTGTCACCGCTTTTGGTGCCATTAGCAAAAAACAATTGGAAGTGGTTGCTGGCAGGAACGGCCGTCTTAATGCTGTTTGTAGAAACGTTACGCTATCTGCAACTGTTTGGTCTTGGTGCACCAGTTGTACCCAGTTTGATCAATCTGACACCACTCTGGTTCTTCCCCCGTCGTCTATTCTGGTTTGCCCTGGGAATCGTCTTCGGTTTTCACATTGGGGATTTTAAGCCATTCCTGATACAGCATAAAAATAAATTAGTTATTGGTACAGTGGTTTTCTACCTGCTGTCTTTGGTCGAATTTGAAGTTCTGCTGTCGTTATCTGGGCAGCCATGGATAGATTTCTACTCGACATACACCACCAACATCTACGCAGGTTTCTTCATGTTGGCCATGCTTTCCGTTACAAAGCTGAAAATTCCATTTACGCCGCAAATTATGGATATCGGGGCAAAAGCATTTGGCATTTATTTGGTACATGAACAAGTGTTGGAACTGGTTGGCACATTAATGTTCCGGTTTGCGCCGTGGATATTAGAATACCAAATCCTGTATCAGCCAATCATGATGGTTTTTGCTTTAGGGGTTCCGCTGCTGCTAATGCGCATCGTGAGCCATTCTCCGGCAAAGAGGCTGTACAAATACTCATTTGGCTAGCACATAGAATATCCATGCAGTTGTAAGAGCCATATTGCCTGGAATTTTGGCAGATTTACTTACTTCTTGTAAATCGGTCCGCCAATTTGGCCGTACAACATTAATTATTCCATCTCATTTTATTTACACATTAAGATAGAGGTTTATCGTTTCAGTTAGGAATTCATATGCAAGCGTCGGCTATTTTAGATGATTTGTCTTTGCAAAGTCAGAACGATATTTACACGCAATCCAATTTGACGAAGCTTCAGATCATTTATTGGGTGGGTCAGAGTTTGCGTCCCAGTTCGCCACTGTTTAACGTAACGGTGACTTTCCGGCTAAACGCACCGATCGATGAAGATCTGTTCTCCAAGGCATTTGCCACGGTAGTGCGGCAAAGTGATGCGCTGCGAACTGTTATTCGTGAAGAGGCTGGCGTTCCCCAGCGACGTGTGCTGCCAGATCCGCCCCGACCTTTGGCGCTGTTGGACTTGTCGGGTGAACCTGATCCGGAGGCCGCTCTGCAAATCTGGCACGATGCAAAACGCCAGGAAGCCCTGGACCTCAGCCAGAGTGCCTACGATGTCGTGCTGGTTAAGTTGGCAGCAGACGCTTATCTTTGGCATATGAACCAGCATCATCTGGTGACCGATGCCGCTTCAGTTTATTTACTTTACGATTACGTAACGATGCTATATGAGGAAGCTCAAGCAACCGGCAGTATTAAAGAAACGATGGCTTTGCCCGCTTTTGAAGCATATGTTGATTTTGAGAAAGCGTATCGCGTTTCGACCAGACATCAGAAATCGGCCGTTTTTTGGCGTGAAAAATTGTCCGGCGGAATTGAGCCAATCAAGTTTTACGGCCGTTCTCCTCAAAAAAAGAGCCACAATGTTCAGCGCATCTCACTGAGCCTAGATGCTGACCGATCGCAGCAGCTTAGAGATGCAATGCAACGTCCTGGTATCTTTAAGATGACGCCAGCGTTGAGTATGCTAAACGTGTTGCTTACCCTTTATTTTGCTCAGCTGAATTACATGACAGGGAATCATCGGCTGACAACCATGTTGCCTTTCCACAACCGCCCCACAGAAAAAATGAGGCAGACGATTGGTCTGTTGATGGAGATTTGCCCCGTAGTGGTCGACCTGGAACCGGGTGAGACGTTTGCCACCTTGACCAAGAAGGTGAGTAAATCGCTCCAGCGCACCCTGGTCCATTACCAGTATGGCTCGGCAGTGGCTATGGAAAACAGCGTGCTGGACTTAATGTTTAATTTTCACCATCGGCCTGAGCTAAGTTTTGCTGGAGTACCGGTTGCGCAAGAGCTGGTCCACCCTGGCGCAGGCAGCGATAGCTTTGCGCTACATGTTCATGAATTTGGCGTAGACGGCACGTTTACCTTTTTCTTTGACTTTCATGAAGACATTTTCACCGAGGCTGAACGAGAAATTACCCTGGTTGCTTTTGAGCAAATCTTAGAAGCATATTTGTCTGATAATTCAGACCCTTTGGAACTGCTGGCATTGCCGACGGCCGTTTCTGCCACAGTAGCCCAAAACGGCGACCCAACTTCGCTGGTAGAAAAACCAGCTTACGTGGCTCCACGCAATCAGTTAGAACAGCAATTGGCAGAGGCGTGGCAAATGGTTTTGGGCGTAACGGCCGTTGGCATTGAGGATGATTTCTTTGATTTAGGTGGCAACTCCTGGATGGCCGTTCGGTTATTTAGCGAATTACAAACGATCACCGGGCGAAACTTACCGCTTGCGACCTTGTTTCAAGCTCCCACGATTGCTGGCTTGGCGGCGCTGCTTCAGCAGGGCGACGATGCCAAAACGTGGACCTCGCTCGTACCAATTCGAGCAACAGGCAGCAAGCCTCCCTTCTTTTGTATTCATGGCGTAACGGGGGATATTTTATGGCTCAAAGATTTGGCTTCGCTGCTGGACGATGATCAGCCGTTTTATGGTGTGCAGGCTCGCGGGCTAGATGGCGAAGCAGAGCCTTTTCATCGCTTAGATGAGATGGCAGCCTACTACCTGCAGCAAATTAGGCAAGTGCAGCCGTCGGGCCCTTATTACCTGGGTGGCTATTGCATGGGTGGGGACATTGCTTACGAGGTGGCTCGACAGCTACAAGCCCAGGGTGAGACCGTTCCTATCTTGACAGTTATTGATCCGCCGCCGGCTAACCTGAGTGAACGTGCGCCGCTAAACGGCCGTTTTGTCATTGACTTTGTACAAAACAGTCCGTACTGGCTGCGGGAATTCATGCGCTTGGGGGCTGGTGAAATCACATCACGCGTGCGGCGTAAAGGCCGGGTTGCCCTGCAGACGCTGTGGCGGAAATTTCGAGCAGAATCCAACGGGTCCGGGATGCATGCCACAGATGTGATCGACCAGGCAGATGATCTGCCCGAGTATCGGCAAAAGCTGATTGAATCCCACCTGGATGCCTTACTCAACTATAAGCACGCTGGCTACAACGGGGATGTCATCGTGTATGAAGCGCGGAGCCGCCCGCTGCTCAATCCAGGCAATAGCGTCATTGAATGGGTGGATTATGTAGATAAACCCATTACTGTGCGCACGATTCCTGGTTCACACAGTACGATTCTTCATCATCCCCATGTTGTTGAATTAGCTCACCACCTGCAACAAAGTTTGGATCGCGCCAGACAATTAGTCGAGACAAATCCAGTCAAGTAGCGGCTTGAAGCATGCCCAGCGTCTTCATAACGTGGGCCTTACGCTAAGCATTGTCTGCTATAGCGTAAAGAAGTTGCAATAGGCGACCATATTGATGCCATCAAACGTAACCAATCCAACGGCCGTAAACCAAACAGACGCGGCGGGCGAGCTTTATGCCCGATCTAACCTCACGCGCATGCAAATGCTATATTGGACTGGCTACCAACTTCGGCCAGACTCGCCACTTTATGCCGC
>CBDUOF010000247.1:0-8281 GCA_965368765.1 uncultured Anaerolineae bacterium
AATATACGAAGGAAAATGCAATGATCGAAATAAGAAATCTAAAGAAATATTATGGTGATGACAACAACATTAAGGCAGTGGATGACATTTCATTCACCTGTCCCGATGGGGAAATTACCGGATTGCTGGGGCCAAACGGTGCGGGCAAAACCACGACGCTTCGCATGATTTCTGGCCTGATTAAGCCAATGAGCGGCACAGTCATTGTAGACGGTCACGATGTAAACGTAGATCCACGGGCTGTGCGCCAGGCGTTAGGCGTACAGGCAGATATGAACGGTGTTTATCCTCGGCTGACGCCGCGTGAGCAGTTTCGCTATTACGGCCGTTTCTATGGCCACAAAGGCAAAGCGTTGGAAAGTCGTGTCCAGGCTGTTCTCGACGAGCTGAACATGGCAGAGATTGCCGAGCGACGTGCCGAAGGGTTTAGTCGGGGACAGCGCCAAAAGATTGTGCTGGGACGCGCTCTTATCCACAATCCGCCCAATATTATTATGGATGAGCCAAGCAATGGGTTGGATGTGATGGCCGTGCGCGACACCCGTGACAGCATCCGTGCCATGCGTGACCAGGGACGCTGCGTCCTGTTCAGCACCCATTACCTGGATGAAGCTGAGCGGCTCTGTGACAACATTGCCATTATCGTGGCGGGCAAAATTGTGGCTTCCGGTACGCCTGCTGCGCTCATGCAGCGTACGGGTAAAGACAATTTGGAAGATGCCTTCATTGCGCTGGCGGGTCGCGAGGGATTAGAGCGCAGTGAATACGGCCGTCAGGAAAACAATTAATAACTTACGCAATGGCCCAACAACAAAATAAGATAGTTCGTTGTTGCGTCGTTGAAAACGCTACAGTGAGGACATTATGTTAAATAACATCTTAAATATCTGGCAAAAAGAACTAATGGAAATCGTGCGGGACAAAAAAGGGCTGCGTCAAACGTTGGTCGTACCGCTCGTGTTAGGCATCTTCTACGCTGTGTTAAACCCGTTACTCGGTTCCCTGGTCAATTCCCGTCAGGAAGGCACCTTGTCCTTGCCAGTTCAGGGCCTGGAATATGCCGGAGAAGACTTCATCGACACCTTTGATCAGTTCGACATTGAGCTAGAACCGTTTGATGGCGATCTGGAAGCCACTATTGCCAGCGGCGAAGAAGCCGCCGGGTTAATTTTTACCCCAGGCTTTGGCGAAAACGTTGCGGCCGAACAAGAGGCCACATTGATTGTGCGTACCAACAGCACTTCTGGGGGGCTTTTTGGCGGCAGCCTGTCGCTTGGCAGGCTGGAGCTGGCCTTAAACGCTTACAATCAGCAAACCACCGTGAAGCGGCTGCAGGATCGTTCAGTTGATTTAGCCGTATTGGCCCCCGTGACGCTGGATGCGGAAGATTTGGCCTCACCTGAACAGCGAGCCGGGGCGGCTGCAGCTTTCTTCCTGCCTATTTTGGTAGCGATTAGTGCCGTTCAAGGGGGCATGTTCATTGCCATCGACGTAACCGCCGGTGAAAAGGAGCGTGGGACGCTCGAATCATTGCTGGTCACCCCCAGCAGTGATGTGGAGATTTTTGTGGGAAAATTGGCGGCCGTTTTCACCGTCACAGGCATTCCCATCATTCTCACCCTGTTTGGCTTTTGGGCAGCCAGCATTCTGCTGCCTGAATCGATGACCGATGGGGCGGGGGCACTGCCGCTGCTCGTTATATTCAAAGCAATCCTGGTCTCTTTGCCGCTGGCCTTGTTTGCCAACGTCATCCTCATGGTTATTAGCATTCGCACCAAGGCGTTTAAAGATGCTCAATCCGCCTTAACGCCGGTGATGTTTGGCGTGATGTTTACCGCCATGGCAGCAGCCTTTGTGCCGCCAACCGGCGCCAGTTTGGCCTTTTTGCTGCCCGTTTATGGCACGTCGGCCGTGGTTAGTGTCTTAACGCTGGGCGGTGTGGTGCCTGCCAACGCGGTGCTGTTCAGCGTGATTGGCAATATCCTGGCCACCGTGGTTGGCGTTATTTTTGCCCTGCAAATCTTTAACCGGGAAAGGCTTTTGTACAGTATGTGATGTTTTGCGGAACCTGCCTTACAGCATGGCTCGGCAAAAGATGTTTTTATTCTCAGATGACAGTCACTGCAAACGTGACTGTCATCTTTTGACATAAAGTTGAATGTAGAGTGAGGCGCTTATGAAATGGTTTTCCTTTGGCAAGAAGAAAAAGAAATCAGCTGCTCAGGTGAGTGTTCTGGAAGTGACGGATAAATCGTTTGAGGTGCAGGTGATTCACCGCTCCTACAAAATGCCGGTGATGGTCGATTTTTGGGCGGCCTGGTGCGGCCCTTGCCGTCAGCTCGGCCCCGTTCTTGAAAAGCTGGCCGAGGAGCCGGATAGCTCGTTTGTGCTGGCCAAACTGGACACAGAACACAATCAGCGAATGGCGGGGAAGTATGGCATCCAGTCCATTCCGGCGGTGAAGATGTTTAGAAACGGCCGTATCGTCGACGAATTCACCGGTGTCTTGCCGGAAACCCTGGTGCGCCGTTTTGTGCAAAAAAGCATCGCCGCTCCCGCCCCGCCACGTGGTTTCCAGGGCAGTGACAATCTTGCCAAGCGACTGGAGCAAGCCCAGCAGCAGCTTAAAAAAGGGAACGGTCTTCAGGCGTTTAGCCTCCTCCAGGAGTTTCCCGATAGTGAACAGGCCGAAGCCGCCCGGGCTTTGTTGCCCCTGGCCCGCTTCATGTGTGATGTAGCTGACGGAGATGCGCTCACTGGGCTAGATGAGCTGGACACACTGTATCAGCAGGCAGCCCAGGCTCTGGAGCGACGCAACCCCAAGAAAGCGCTGGTTGCCCTGGCCGCCGCACTGGATATAGGGGAAGAAATTGATCGTCCCTACACAATTGGCGTGATGGAAGCGCTCTTTGCCCTGCTGGGGGCGGGGCACAAGCTCAGTCAAACGTATCGAGAAAAGGTTACGGCCGTTTCCCCATAAAGCAATTCACGGTATGATCCTACTATGATCATACTGCGCGTTTTCATCTTTTTAGTCGGGCTGTTTTTAGCCGGTTACACCTTTATCTCCGCAGCCCAGACCTTTGTATTGCCTCGTAGTTCATCCGTTAAGTTGACACGGGTCGTCTTTGGCAGCGTCCGAAGCCTGTTTAAACTGATGATGAAAGCCCTGCCGACTTATGAGCAGCGAGACAGTTTGATGGCTATCTATGCGCCCATCAGCCTGCTGCTGCTCGTGCCCACCTGGCTGTTCATCACCACCGTCGGCTTTGCCAGTATGTTTTGGGCAATGGGCATCACGCCGTGGCGTGACGCATTTTTGCTAAGTGGTTCCTCTATTCTGACCCTGGGTTTTGCCACAGCCGATACCCTGCCTCAGACTATTTTAGCCTTTGTGGAGGCCACAGCCGGGCTCATTTTGGTCGCAATGTTGATCTCTTATTTGCCGACCATGTACACCGCCTTTTCGCAACGCGAAGAAGCCGTATCGCTTCTAGAAGTGCGGGCAGGCAGCCCGCCAACAGCGCCAGAATTGGTGTGGCGATTGCATAACTTGGGTAGCCTTATGGTTACGCAAGAATTTTGGGGTTATTGGGAACGGTGGTTTACCCAGATCGACGAATCGCATACGTCGTTGGCGGCACTGGTCTTTTTTCGTTCGCCGCGGGCGCATCAAAGCTGGGTTGTTGCGGCCGGAGCCGTGCTGGATGGCGCCTCCTTGTATTTGAGCGCCGTTAAACCGCCAGACGGGATTCCAACGTATCAGGCGCTGGTGATTCGGGCCGGTAATTCTGCCCTACGTCACATTGCCGATATGTTCCGGGTGCCTTACAACGATGACCCACATTTTCCAGAAGATCCCATCGCTATTTCCCAGGCTGAATTTAATCAAGCGTATGATCGATTGGCAAGTCAGGGTGTGCCTATGCAGCCTGATCGGGCTGCTGCCTGGCAGCATTTTGCGGGCTGGCGCGTCAATTACGACAGTGTGTTAGTGGCGCTGGCACAACTTACCATGGCGCCAGAAACAGACTGGCTCTCGGCATTCACCTTCGTTCCGGTCAATACAAATTCGGGTCAAACCAGCGGTCGCCTTCAAAAAGCAGAGTGAAGCGGGAAAGCTGTCGTTTGTGAGCCAATTACCAGCGTGAAGCTTATTCGCTGGCAGGGGGGCTGCCCGTGTTGAAATCCCAGGTGTAGGTCTGCCCGTCGGCAACAATTGTTACCGTGTAGGTGCTGTTCGCCAGCAGTGGCGAGCGGGGCATGATGACAATTGCATCTCGTTCATCCAAGATGATGCGGCCTGTCTTTTGGGCGAAATTGTCTGGATTGCTGTAAGTCGCTTCGGTGAAAAGGCAGCTTTCGGCATGTTTGCCCCCAACGGAAAGGGAGTAGCTGGTGACGCGCGGGGTTGAACTACCATCGCCCAATTGGAGCACGATGGGAGCCCCTGAAGGACGCTGGTAGCCTGGACAGCTTGCCAAAGGATCCGGCCATTCATACAGGCTGTGGCGCACGACCCAGGTGGTGCTGTTTGGGGCCGGAAAGTAGAGCGGATGGCTGTTGCTGCTCAGGCCGTTCCCTTTTTCTGAAAGCACATCGAGCACGGCTGCCATGCGAAAAGTGCCATTAGGCGCATTGAAGTTGCCGTAACCCACGGTATCCAGCGTGGGATCAATAATGGGAACGAGATGGAACGGGGCAGATATCCAAAAGTTAATCGCCCAGGTGTACGTTGCGTCGATTTGGGTGGTGGCAAAAATATTGCCATGATGGGCAGCATGGTCGCCTGCTGGTGTGTATAGCGGATTGTTGCTGCCTTCGCTGTGGGCCACAGGGGCATCGTTGAGCACCATGTAGCGGCTGTGGAGCTGGCTCCCGTTGCTAAGCTCGGGGGCGCTTTGCAGCGGAGTTAACCCACCCATCGACCGGAACCGATTGAGATAGGTTAGCCAATTTTGTTCGGGCGTGCTGATGATGTCTGCACTGGCAGCAGATTCCAGGTCTGGGGCAGGCTCTGGCGCGGGTGGATTGGTGAGAAGCATTTCAGAAACGGCCGAATTGCTCATGACACTAGGGTTGGCACTGGCACTGGGTGTAGGGTCATTTTGTAACAGGGTCGCCGCATCATTTTGGGGCAACGCTTCTAGCCGAGCGGTGGGCAAGCTCACCCCTTGAGCTGCTGCAACGCAAAAGTTGACATTCAGTTGTTCCAGCCCGGTGGTTGTGTCTAGCTGCACCCGAATCGGATTGGCTGAAGTGACCGTCCAAAGTGATGGTTGGGGAACGGCCGTTACTGTCCAGATACCTTGCCCGGCGGATGGCAAGCCATAGGTTCCATTGCTGCCGCTGTATAACGCGGCATTTTGGTAGCCTGAGAGGGTCACAAATGTCAGGTCAATGCCGGGCACGGGCACTTCACCTGCGACGTTGCTGTTGACACAACGGCCGTCGCCATTCACGTCCAGGTAAACAGCGCCACGAATCGTGCCCCGTTCAGGTCCGGGCTGCATTGCCAACAAATTACCTGTTAACACGGTCGTAAGGAAGAGAAGTAGGGGAAACGCTAATTTTTTCATGATTATGACCTATCAAAGTGAAGTGGTTGTTTTGAAGCACTGCTCTGCTACGGAGTAGATCGTAGCGATAAACCTGTCAATACCGGTTACAGCGCATACAATAGGTGGTATGTACAGCCAATTTTATGCGACCCATGAATCAACCCACGCGCCTTGGGCCGTAACGGCCGTTTCCTCCCAAGCTGAAACCGAAGAAGATCGGCGTATCCAGCTAGAGGAAGCGCTTGAGCCGCTCTGGAAGGTGATTGCCCATGATGACCCTGTCACGACGATGGAATTTGTGGTGCGCATCATGGTGCAAATCTTTAAAAAGCCCATCATTTTTGCCGAGGCCATTATGTGGCAGGTGCACAACGAGGGGCTCTCTGTTGTAGATACCCTGCCGAAAGCTGAAGCCGAGCTGCGGGTTCGGCAGGCGACCCTGGCTGCACGGCTTGAGGGTTTCCCCTTCCGCCTTACCATCGAACCCGCCGACTAGCCGATGAATGGTAAATTGCCCATCCCTTTTTAGGTCAATCCGCTTATAATCCCCGTTTGGTAGCTGGCAGACACACGCTTGATGATGTGTCTAAGCAGGCAGCTTCCTTGCTTTCCATTTGGAGATTTTCATGCTTTCTCGACGTTTGGCGCTTCAGTCAGCCAAGCCAGCCACCATTGGGGCGGCTTATTATGGTTTTTTTTGGCCCATGGTGGCTCTGTACGCCCCGTTCTTTAATGTGTACCTGCTAGCGTTAGGGTTTAGCGGTACGCAGATTGGCATTTTAGCGGCCGTTTTTCCCTTATTTGCCCTGGTTGTGGCCCCAGCGCTGACCTCGCTGGCAGATCAGCGCGGCTGGCGATTGAGGCTTCTGCAACTGAGCCTTATTGGCTGGGCAGTCGTGCTGCTGTTATTCCGTTTTCCCACCAGCTTTGTCCCCTTTTTGCTGCTCGTCATTTTGGAAGCTGCCATGCGTAGCCCGTCGCTGCCAATTGCTGACGGCATTATTGCCCGCATGGCCAATCGTCATCGGCTTAATTATGGTGACATGCGGCTTTGGGGATCAGTCGGCTTTGCGGCCGTTTCTATTCTGAGCGGTATGGCCTGGCAACAGGTTGGCTACCGCGCGATGTTCCTGGCGGCTGCCCTTGCTGCCGTACCTGCGCTGCTTATTGCCCGCAAGCTGGAAGAGGGGGAGTTGGCTGTTGGAAACGGCCGTCGCTCCACGATTTTTCTCTTGCAAGACAAAGGCTTAATCATCCTGTACACCACCGCTTTCCTGATGGGCATGGCCTTGTTTAGCACCTTCGTCTTTGCCGGGGTTTTTATGACCCAACTGGGCGGCAGCGAAACGCAAATCGGTCTACTCTTTGGCCTCTCGGCCCTGGCAGAAGTGCCCATTATGCGCCGCAGCGGCCTGATTGTTCAACGGCTGCAGGGCCCCCAGGCGCTGCTGCTGGCCATGGGCTTGCTCGGCCTTTCGCTGTTCAGCCACGCCGTTGCCTGGTCGCCTACTGTGCTCATCATTGCCGGATTAATTAAGGGCATTGGCTACGGGCTCTTTTTTGTGGTGATGGTGCACTTGCTAGATGAACGTGCCCCGACGGGGTGGAACTCGACCGCGCAATCCATGTTCCAGGCCGCCTTTTTAGGGCTGGCTCCCCTGCTCACCACCGTCCTGAGCGGATACATTTTCGACGTGTGGGGGGCTGATTTGCTGTTTGGTTTGATGACGGCCGTTATCGGCCTCAGTATTGTCTTGCTGCTGCTGGCGCTGCGGCAAAACTGGTTTGCCCCGCATGAGTGGGTGCTCGACTAGACTGGACGGGTCACTTTTCAAGGAGAAAGAAATGAAACTCTTATTTATTGGTGGCACTGGCATCATCAGCTCAGCCTGTACCCAACTGGCGCTTGATCGCGGCTATGATCTTACCTTGCTTAACCGGGGTCAGACCCGCCGCCCGGTTCCAGCGGGTGCCAGGCAAATTCGCGCCGATGTTCGGGATGTGGCTGCGGCCAGGCAGGCATTGGTCGGGCACCACTTTGATGCGGTGGTCAACTGGGTGGCCTTCAGCCCAGCCCATATCGAAACCGATCTGGAACTGTTTCGTGGTCGCACCGGGCAATACGTTTTTATCAGCTCGGCCTCTGCTTACCAAACACCGCCTACCCATCTGCCCATCACCGAATCGACCCCGCTGGCCAATCCATTTTGGAACTATTCGCGGCAAAAGATTGCTTGCGAAGATCGCCTGATGCGTGCCTACCGTGAAGAAGGCTTTCCGATGACTGTGGTACGGCCGTCTCACACCTACGACCAGACGCTGCTGCCCATGCACGGCGGCTATACCAGCGTTCACCGAATGCGCCAGGGGCAAAAAGTGGTGGTGCATGGCGATGGCACCTCCCTGTGGACATTGACCCATCATCGTGATTTTGCCAAAGGGTTTGTTGGACTGCTGGGGCATCCCGCCGCCATTGGCGAGGCAGTCCACATCACCTCAGACGAATCGGTGACCTGGAACCAGATATTTGAGCAAACGGCCGTTGCCGCCGGAACCGAAGCCCATTTGGTACACATCGCTTCAGACACCATTGCCCGCCATGATCCAGGCTGGGGCGATGGCCTGCTTGGCGACAAAGCCCACAGCATGATTTTCGACAACAGCAAAATCAAGCGCCTCGTGCCCGATTTTGTGGCCACCATTCCCTATTGGCGCGGGGC
>CBDUOF010000248.1:0-8263 GCA_965368765.1 uncultured Anaerolineae bacterium
CTGAAAGAAGATGAGCAGCACGCCCACAAAAGGCAGCCAGCTTACCTGAAATAAACCCATGGAAAGAATGAGAACGGCTGTTGACCCCCATACCAGAAGATGCCGCGACCCGTTCGGCACGGCACCTGCCAGCGCGAGCGTACCAGCCCCCAGCCCCGTCAACATCAACCAGATGAGAATGGCCGGCACGGGAAACGGTGTCGATGATTCATAAAACAGAACAAATAGCTGAGCTGCACCCAGGGCCAACAGCGCCAGCCGCCGCACCAATCGCTCGCGCAAATCATCTATGTTCAGCTGAACCGTTTTATCTTGAGCAGGAGCGAATCGGTGGAAGAAATTTATTGTTGCCATCGCCATCTCGCAGGGAGATTAGAGTGCGGAAAATGAAGCCAGGTAATCCCGATTGCCGCTCTCAACTCTCTGAATGATTGAATTCTTGTCTGAATTATTGTGGGGTATTGTATGCCGAATTTGCGCAAGGGGGAAAACGGCCATTTCAAAGCGCTAGGGGCGCCGCTGCCAACGCCGATGTAAAGCATAAAGAAAGAGGGCCAGCAGCAGCCAACCAATCGCCAAAAAGCCTAACTCTGCCACGCCAGTGCCATAAAAAACCACGGCTGACTCGGTGGGTTCCGGCAACGTGCCAGACAACGCCCACTTCAAGCTGAATTCATACCAGAACCAAAGCCAAAACAACCCGATAAACAGGCAGAGAACGGCCGTTGCTGGCAATATTGTCTGGCGTAATGTACGAAACATAGGGTCATTATGGGACATCTGTGCCACACCGTCAATGTGACTTGTGGAGGTTATTGCCCTACGCTTCTCACTCCGAACGCATCGGCAAGGCCCCCACGTACCGTGCCCGGGGCCGAATGAGCTGGCCCGCTTGATATTGTTCGATTGCCTGCCCCAACCAACCAGCCGACCGTCCCAGGGCAAACAATATCAGGGGGGCATCGCCCGGCAAGCTGGCGGCCTGTGCCAGCGCCACCAATCCCAGATCAATTGTGGGAAGCTGGCCCGTTGCCTCCGCCACCACCTGCCTCACTTCTTGTATGACGGCGACGGCCGTTTCCCCACCGAATTCTGCCTGAACCAGGTCCAGCAGCAGCTTCCCACGTGGATCGCCTGCCGGATAAAGCGGGTGTCCAAATCCAGGAATTGTTTCCCCTCGCTTTGGTCGAGCCACAATTGCGGGACGCACACCGGCCACGGACCCCACTTCGCGGAGCAGAAGCGCTACCCGTTCCGTGTGGCCACCGTGTAGCGCCCCCTGCAAGGCGGCCAGCCCCGCCTGCACCACCGCATACGGATTCGCCTGCGCCGAGGCAACCACCCGCGCTGTAAATGCGGAAACATTCAACTCGTGGTCGGCACAAAGGACCAAAGCTGTGTTGAGTAACTCCTTCACAGCGTCACTTTGGGGAACCCAGGCCGCTTGTAATGCAGCGGCGGTTCCGTTAATGGGTGGCGAGCCTGTGATGGCCCAGGTCAAAAGATACAGCAGACGTGCGCCCGATTGGCAAACGGCCGTTTCCGCCAAATCATAGGCGGCCAGATCATGTCCTGCAAGCAGCGGCAGCAGCACCTCAAAACGCTCAAACATGGGTAGCGGCTGCAAAATGGCCTGCACCTCTGCCATACGCTGCCGCAAACTTTCTGGAAGCTGAGCAGGAAACAAATCCCCAACATCCAACCTGCCGCGCCAAAGCAGCGAAGCTACCGCCTCAAACGAGGCGGTCTGCGCCAACCGGACGCCATCGTGACCGCGATAGTAGAAACGGCCGTCTTCGATCAGTGTCATCGCCGAAGCCAGGACAGGCGTGCCAAAATGCAGCGCCGACTCAGCCGCCTGGGCTGGATTTTGGCGCAGCGCCTTCCGTGCCTGGAGTCCCACGATATCTGCTCGCCGATATCGTTTGGCCCGGCTCTTACCCGTCCCTGGCTCCGACCGAATCAGCCCCCGGCTCACGTAGGCATACAGTGTCGGCAAGGAGATTTCCAGCAGCGCTGCCGCTTCTTTTGCGGAAAGGTACTCATTAGTAGCCATGGCAAGTTCCCTAAAACATCGTTACGCAATCGCTAAAATTAGTAGTTGGGCAACTGCGTCACAATTTCACGCAGCAAATTCATCGCTAAATTACCGCCGGTTAAAATGCATACGGCCGTTTTTCCGGCCAGATCGACGTCATTTGTAAGCAAAGGCGCAAAGGCCGTTGCCCCGGACGGTTCAATCACAAGCTGATGCTCCACCAGCAAGGCCAGCACGGCACGCCGTATCGTACCTTCACTCACCAGCACGATTTCTGGCGGATGAGAACGCAGCACCGCAAATGGTGCCGCGCCGAAGCCGCCCGCCAGCCCATCGGCAATGGTTGGGGCGTGGTCAAATGGGTCGATGGCCCGATCCTGGGCAAAGCTGAGCTGCGCGGCCGGGCTGGCCTCTGGCTGCACCCCAATCACTCGGCACGATGGGTTGATGTGACGAACGGCCGTAGCCACGCCAGCCACCAGACCACCACCACCGACCGGCACGATCACAACTTCACACGCTGGCAACTCCGTCACTATCTCCACGCCCGTGGTGGCCTGCCCGGTAATCACCGCCAGATCGTCGTAGGCCGGAATCTCAACCGCACCCGTTTGTGCCGCAAACGCCGCCGCGGCCTGATGGGCCGCTTCATAGGTTTGGCCAGCCAGATGAACGTTCACCGGAAAGCGGCGCAGCTTGTTAATTTTGGCGTCGGGCGCGGTTTCCGGCACAAAAATATCAGCTTGCCCCAGCCCCAGTGTCCTCACCGCATGTGCCACCCCCAGGGCATGATTTCCCGCCGACGCTGCCACAATACCGCGCGCTTTCTCTGCCGCGTTTAGCTGGCCAATCCTGTTTAGGGCCCCGCGTACCTTAAACGAACCTGTCGGCTGCTGATTCTCCAGCTTTAACCAAATATCGCCGCCGGTCAATTGGCTTAGATATGGGCTTCGAATGAGCAAGGTGTGGTGGATGAACGGCCGTATCCGCCGTTGTGCCTCAAAAATATCTACCAAATCAATCATAACTATCGCCCTTACATTGATTAATCAATCAATATTGACAGCATAAAATCAACTATCTAAAATGAAGCATACTGATTTTACGAACACGCGTCAACTGGCAAGCGGCGTAGAAGCAGTGCACAGCAAAAGTGAAGCGTGCGAAATCATACGTGTTGCTTGCCAACGCGCCCAAGGAGCTTAAATGTCAACTAACAATGGATACGATCCCGGACTCGCCGGGGTTTTAGCGGCAGAAACGCGGCTAAGTCATGTCGATGGCCTAAAAGGAGAGCTTATTATCGCGGGTTTTCCCCTGGCCAAGCTCGCCGCAAATGCTTCGTTTGAAGAAACCGTACATCTTTTGTGGCACGGCCGTTTACCCAATCAAGCTGAACTCATCTCCCTTAAAAACGATCTGGCAACGTTACGGCCGTTATCCCCGGCCACGCTGCGGCTGCTGCAGGAAGCTGCTAAAGAACGCACCGCGCCGATGGACGCGCTGCGCATGGCCTCCGCCACGCTTGATCTGGGCATTGCTAACGCCGACCACCTGACAACAGCCAAACTCATTGTCGCCCGCGTGGCCACAATTGTGGCCACTTACCATAGGCTCCGGCAAGGAGAAGAACCAGTTGCTCCCAATTCTTCCCTGAGTCACGCCGCCAACTTTCTATATATGCTCAACGGCAAGCCGCCCAGCAGCCCCAGGGTTCGCGGTCTGGAAACCTATCTCAACACGGTGGTTGATCATGGGTTGAACGCTTCCACCTTTGCCGCCCGAGTCATTATCGCCACACAATCGGATTTGGTCTCAGCGATTGCCGGGGCAATCGGGGCGTTAAAAGGGCCGCTGCATGGTGGCGCCCCAGGTCCAGCACTGGACACCGTCTTTGAAATTGGCACGGCCGATCGGGCCGAAGCCGTGTTGAAGGCAAAATTGGCGAACGGTGAGCGCCTCATGGGGTTTGGTCACCGTGTTTACAAAGTGCGAGATCCGCGTGCCGAGGTCTTGTCCGCAGCGGCAGAGCAAATGTTCCGCGCCGATGGGGACATGGCCCTCTATGAATTGGCAAGAGACGTGGAGCAAACGGCCGTTCGTCTTTTGGCCATCCATAAACCGGGACGTAACCTGCAAACCAACGTGGAGTTCTACACAGCACTACTGCTGCACGGCCTGGGACTGAAAACCGATCTTTTCACCCCCACCTTCGCCGTTGGCCGCACCGCTGGCTGGCTCGCCCACTGCTTTGAGCAAATCAAATACGGCCGTCTCATCCGCCCCCAATCCCGCTACGTTGGCCTGATGGACAGCGACTGGATCCCGCTTGCAGAACGGTAATCCAGCCAATGGGAAACGGCACAATTGGATCGCCTCAAAACTTATCCCGTTGGCGCAATAGCCCACCCAGCCACCATTTCATCCGCTGGCGCCATCCCACCCGACGCCGGGCAAAGTAGGCCTGACGGCGAGCAGCGGCCCGCAACCTGGCCCGCCAACTTAGGTCCAGATCAGCCGCCCGTCCAAAGCTGATGCCAGTTCCCGGCTGTTGATGAATGACATTGGCGATTAACGGCCGTAATTCCATCCCAAACGTCAGATGTGGCTGATGCAGTTCCTGGGTCGTCAGAACATACTCCGTTGGGATTTTGGCTGGCGTGCGCGTACCGTTGAGATCAATGGTGTATTCATAATCCATAAATTGGTGAGTCAGCCGATTCAAGCGCGCTGGCAGCAATTCCTGAAATGAATCGTAAACCGCCACAGACGCCGCCCACGTTTGCCAGCGAAAGGCTGTTCGGCGCGTTTGCAGCGGCACCTGAAAAAACGAGGTCTCCTGCACGTGCGTCCCGCTGTCTCCAAAATTAGTCGTCAGCGATTCACGGGGAAAGGCATAGAAGCGGTTAGTCTGCAGCAGATATTTCGTTTTCAGCGGAAACCAGTCCGTATCCGGAAAGGTTTGAAACAGCTCGTGCATCTGATCTGAACTCTGAATGTGAGAATCGGCCGTTTCGCGCCACTCTCTAAAGGCCGCCCACTGATTTCTGGTGTAAGCCTGTCCCTGGAACCAGGCAACCTGCACAAAGAAGACGTCGCCATCGTCCAGATAAGGCGTAAATGGCTCATGGGTGATGCCGTGAAACCAGAGGCTGTTGAGCGAGATTCCAGCGATGCGCGGGTCGTTGTCGTAAAAGGCCAACGCAGCGGCGGCGTAACGGTAAGCCTGGGGTGAAACAAATAAATCATCTTCCAACAAGAGGATCGCCCCGAACTCATCCACCAAATCACCGCAGGCGAAGATGTGCCCGACGAGACCCAACGGCCGTTCCCGGACGAGAACACGCTTCGAGCCAAATTGCCAGAAAAACTGTTCTGCCACGGTCAATACTTGCGCAAATTGGTCGCCACCCACATCAATTGAAATCACCAGGGGCACATCGACAGCGCCCTGCAGCTGCGCCAATGAACTGAGTAAGCGCTGCAGCGATTTCGGCCGATTGTAGGCCACAACCACAATGGCCGGCGTCATTGAATCTGGCTCACAATTGCGCCAAGCACCTGTTGGAGATATTGTTCCGGTCGCTGCGGCACGCTGGCGGGTTGCCAGACGCCATCTGCCACCGAGTCACTTACGGCAAGCAGCGCGCTGGCTTCCACTCCGCAACAATGAGCCACAGCAAACAAAGCGGCCGTTTCCATTTCCACCGTCAACACGCCCAACTGTTGATAATGGGCCACGGCTGCGGCCGTTTCCCGGTAAGGTGCGTCAGTTGTCCAGCTTGTGCCTTTGTAAAGGGTAAGATTGGTAGTGCGAACGGCCGTTGCCAGGCGATTGGTTAACGATGATGCAGCAGAAATAGTCGGGGCGGCTGGCAAATAGTGGGAGGAAGTTCCTTCATCACGTACGGCCGTATCCACCAACGCCAAATCGCCACAGTGCAGCGATGGCTGTAGCCCACCGGCGATACCCAGCCAGATGAATTGCTCCACGCCCCAAGCCACAAACTCTTCCAGCAGCACGCCAATCACCGGCGCACCCACGCCAAACTGACCGGCTACAGCCACCTGATTTTGGGTTTTTCCCAGCAAATAGATCTCGCCAAAGAACCCGTTCAGGCGCCTGCCGCGCCACTTCCTGACTGCATGGCGCAAAAGCCTCGCCTGCGGACAAAATATCAACAGCTTTGGCGGCTGCGGCAGCTGCACCTGCTGCAGGCGCATCGCCGCAGTTAAAACGGGTACCGTATCATCATCTGGAGAAAACTTAGTAAACTTCATGCGACCCCTGCCCCGAAGAAGGCCATCGTTTAGCCGAAATAAGTGCCAGAACAAGCAACCACTCACCAACCACCAACCCAAACGCCAAACCCGCTAAGCCATGCCACAAGAATGTGGCTGTGGTCAACACGGCCGTTCCCAGCAACGCGCCAAACGTCGCCAACAAGACCCGTTTCTCTAGCCCGCACACCACCATTTCCAGAGATAGCGGCAATGAAAGTGTGAAGGGAATGATCCCCCAGGCCAGCAGGCGCAGCAGCGCGACGGCCGTTTCATACCCCGCACCAAACAGCAGCTGCACCAGAGGTCGCGACAAGACCAGCAATGCCGCAGCAGCTGCAAAACCATAAGCCAGTAACCACAACTGATAGTGAGAAGCAAGCGATGGAGAATCCTTAGCCCCCAGTCGCCACTTTCCCAACGCCTTTCCCTGTTTTGCCAACACGGGGAATAGCGCCCCCATTACCGCCGCTGGCAACAACCGCGCCGTCTCTGCCAGGCGCAAAGCCGCTGCCAGCTGGCCCATTTGGGCCGTCGTGCCCAGCCAGCCTAGCAGTAATATCCCTAATCGCTGCAGCAGAACGGCCGTCACCATCAACAGAGTCAGCCAAACGCCAATGCCCGCCAGCTGCCGCATCTGTCCACCGCCAAACCGCCGCCAATTGAAGCCAAAATCAGGCAAGATGCGGCGGCAGAGCCACAACGTAACGCCAGCCGAGATCACCTGCACCAGCAGCAGCCAACCCATAAGTGCATAGAGCGTGCCGCCAAGCGCAAACAGGATGGCCGTTCCCCCAACTTGCAAAACGGCCGTTCCCAGCGTCAAGCCGCTTAGCCAGCCCATCTCCTCATAGCCACGCAGGACCGCATTTGTAATTGTCTGCAACGCCAGCGGCAGCAGCACCCAGCCGTACAGCCGCAAGCCAGCCAGCGTAACGGCCGTTTGACCGGAAAATGGTGCAAGCCAAAGCCCGGCTATAAAGAGCGCCGCCAAAATGAGCTCCAGCCCAAGGGCAGACGCCAGGGGCACACGATCGGTGCGGCGGAGCACCGCAATTTGGCGCAGCAAGACCGTGTCCAGCCCAAATGTGCTAAACACATTGCCGATGTAGAGAACGGCCGATATCCAGGCCAACTGTCCCAAACCCACCTCACCCAGCTGACGGGCAACCAACGCCGTAAACAACAGCAGAATCGCCTGCTGCCCCACGCGCGCCCCAAACAACCAACCTACATTCCAACCAACTTGGCCAACTCGTTGAGCCACGGATGGGCTGGCAGAATTAAAGCAAAAGGTGAAAGAGCTTACTGAATTTACCGCGCTTTTCCCATTGTCTGCATCCTCAGGGGGCTGCCTGCTAAAACGTATCAGTGGGAATTGCGCCGGTTCGCGCTGCCGCCGCACCTGAACCTTCAACCACCGCACCCATTGCCGCCAGCGTGGCACCGTCTCAAGATGATGCCACTGTAAGCCAACCGTATCAGCAAGCTGCTCCAGGCGCTGCGGAGTTAAGAAGTTTTCGCTGGGCAGCGCATTTGAGGCAAAGCCATGCCGCCGCAAAAAGGTCGCCTCTCGCCCCGCGACCATCTGCTCCCCACTGTGATGTTTTTGATAAACGGCCGTATCCATCACCACAATCAGCCCCTCGGACCGGAGCACCCGCCGCGCTTCCCGCAAGGTTACCTCATAATTCACCGAGTAGTGAAGCGATGCATTAAAAATGAGTAAATCTAATTGATCGTCCCCCAACGGCAATCGATCATATTCAGCTTGAAGGCAGGTAAATTTGGTCTGGTAATAGCGTTGTGCCCCGAGTCCGTCCCGGTCGTTCACCCCCAAATCCACCGCTGCCAGGTCATGCCCCCGCGCCGCCAATCGGTTCGACAGCCAGCCATTGCCCGCACCTAAATCAAGGATACGTAACGGCCGTGTCTTTTCTATTT
>CBDUOF010000249.1:0-8177 GCA_965368765.1 uncultured Anaerolineae bacterium
AAGAGGAGCTAGCCGACAGTGCTGAACATCTGGTAAACCCTGAATGTCGGATCTTGACGATTGCGGGATTAAGCGGTTTTGAAGTTGCTAACGTGCAGAATTGCTAACGTGCAGAATGAGGTAAAAAGAATAAAGAATGATGAATAAGACAGCCTTCTTTCTCTGGCTCGTTGTTTGGTTTTTCACCCAAGTTGTCAGCCTGATCTCCATCGTCATGCTGTTTACGTTGGGGCTTATTTTGATCGAGTTTTTACTTTATCCCCTGGCGATGGGCATTGGGGCGCTGTTGGCAGGCTTAACGGCCGTTACCTTTAGCAATTGGCTGGTTCAAGACGACTTGCAAACCCCCGTGAACGGTGTTGTGCTGCGTTGTGAGGTCACAGCCGTAATCTTGTCCCTATTATTAATAGGGGGCGCCATGTCTGGCGCCTTGCCCAGGCCCCCCATCGTCGTGAGCAGCATTGCCGCCTTCATTCTGGCAGGGGCGGCTACCTACTTTGCTATACATTTGCGCCAGCCTCCGCATGCTGACCCACACAAAACGCGTCGCATTCTCAAGTGGCTGCTTGCCGCCTTCGTGTCCATCCCCGTGACCATATTTGTGGCCTCATTGTTCGGTTGGGCAGGTGCTTAAGAAAAAGAAATAGCAATTAATCCTCTGTAGCTTTTCCCCCCAAACTCGTGCCGCAAATAAATGCGAAATTCTGTTTAATAGCCATTCAATTTTTCTGTCTCGTCTTTTCGTTTTAAGAAGGGCAACCACGTCAGTGGGCCTTGGTAATCTTACAACAGGGAAACGGCCGTTTGATGATCCAGTCGGCAGCATCATATAGGCCGGATGATACCTCAGTTGTGGCCAGAGTGAGCATGTATTTGCCCTACCCAAAGATCAGAAAGAAAGTGAATCGTAGGGATTCCGTCTAAATTGCGGATGTTACATTCGCCCCTTTTTGCGCGACATATCTAGCATGCAAACGCTACACCAAACGGCTGACAAACGGCCGTTTCGTTATCTTGCACAAATATTCGTCTAAAAAAGGAGAGCAAATTATGTCTCGCACAATTTATATTATGATTCTTGGCTTTATTGCGGTTGTGGTTGTTGGCGTTTTCACGACTGTTGCCGTACTGGTTGGCCGCAGCTTCTTTGTGATTGCCGACCAATCCGGGCAGCCGGGCACGCCACTTGTGGTGGAAGCAACGACCGTCCCCACCGACAGCCCGCCCTCAGCAACGCCCCTGCTTGAGCCAACCCCATCTGCCACAACGGCCGTTCCGACGATAACAGCCCTTCCGCCAACCATGACGGCCGCTCCGCCAACGGCCATCGTTGTTTCACCCACTACGGTGCAATATGTGATGGCGCTAACCGATGTGAACATTCGCAGCGGTCCCGGTACGAGCTATAACGTTGTGGGCTGGGTGGCTGATGGCCAGAGTGCCAAAGTGACCGGCATGAGCAGCAATGGCAGCTGGTGGCGCGTGGTTTGCCCCGATGGCTCAATCGGCAGCTGCTGGATGACGGCTGGCACGCAGTACACCCAGGCCGCCAGCGCCCCGGCAACGGCCGTACCCGCTTGTACCCACAGCGCTTCCCTGGTGTCCGACGTTTCCGTGCCCGACGGAACGCAGTTTGCGCCCAATACCGGCTTCAACAAGACCTGGCGCATTAAGAACAGTGGAACCTGCACCTGGGACAGTCGTTACCAACTGATCCACCATGCTGGCAGCACACTGGGGTCTATCTCCAACAGCTTCCCGCTGCCCGGCATTGTGGCACCTGGCCAAACGGTTGATCTCACTGTGAGCCTGGTTAGTCCAGCGGCGGCAGGCAATTACCAAAGCGATTGGCTGTTGCAAACGCCAGGCGGGCTTCCATTTGGCGTCGGCCGCAGCGGAAGTCCGTTTTGGGTAAAGATTGTGGTTCCAGCCAGTTCAACGACAACCATTTCCGGCCTTGTCTACCAGGATGCGAATCAGAATGGCATTTATGACAGTGGCGAAACGCTGCTGAGCAATCGCGAGGTGCGGTTGGTGCAAGAGGCAGCTTGCCACGTGCCGCAGGCGCCTTTGGCCAGCACGTATTCAGATGGAAACGGCCGTTACACCTTTAGCGGCAGCTTTAATGGCAGCTACTGTATTGGGCTGATCGGTCAGGGTGGATTGCAGGATGACGTGTTGGGTGTAACCGTGACCGCTGGTCAATCGCTGAACAACATCAACCTGAAAGGGATTGTTGCCAGCAGCTCAATCAGTGGCTACGTCTGGAGCGATTATTGCCTGACCAACGAAAATGGCGATTTTCTGGACGGCAACTGCGTGGTCGACGGCAATGGCGATTACCATGCCGATGGCATGATTCAGCCTAACGAATCCTACATTGCCGGGATAACGATTTTGCTTCAAACAGGGGCCTGTGCCACTGACAACCCCGTCGCGGTGAGCGCCGTCACGGATGCTTTGGGACGGTACACCTTTAATAACCTGAACCCGGGCACTTATTGTGTGTTCATGAATGCCGCCAGGCCAGAAAACGCCCCGCTGCTGCTGCCCGGCGACTGGACCTTTCCTACAAGGGGCATCTGGTATCACGAGCTAAACATGCTTCCTGGGGCGCAGGCTTACGCCGTGAACTTTGGATGGGATTACCAATTGAAGTAATGCACTTGCATTCAACGATTTCAAACGCAACCCAAACGGTTAGCAAACGGCCGTTTGGGTAAGATGTCAACAACACGCTGACAATCAGCAAAAATTAAATCAAGTGAGGTGAAAAATTATGAAACATAAGTCGATTATTCTCTTTTTCCTATTCTTTCTTTTACTGGGCCTCGTGGCCTGCAGCCCGGCAGGGGGCACGGAGCCGGAAGTGGATCCTGGTAACGTAACCAACCCTGATGATGCAGAACCTGAGGTTGCGGAAAACTCGAACACAAATGACGATTCGGATGTTGATGCCGGTTCAGATCCAGCGGAGGGATCGATTGACGACTGTGCCGAGGCTTTACCCGGCACAAAGCAGCTACTCTACGCCGCTCAAGGTGTTTGCTTCCTCTATCCGGATCACTACGACGTCTTTCAAGGGGAGGACGGCAGCCTGACGCTGTTTGTCGACTCGTTGCTGAATACAGAAGCGCCGTTGGCTTCACTCAGTTTTGAATCGTTAGACGGCCGTACCGATTTGGTGTCCGACTATCTACCCGATATTGATTTGGCAACGGTCACCTTACCAACTGTCGACCTCGGAGGTGAAATAGCGATCGTTCTTGACGCGCTGCCCGGTCAAGATACCAATCGACGAATCCTTGCTACCCATGGTGAACGCGTCATCAACATCATGATCGCCCGCATTGGGCCCGACTATGGCGCAGTAGGGGAACAGGCTGAGGCACTAAGCAGCACCATAGTAGAGTCATTCCATTTTATTGGAATGGAGGCTGATGCGCCGCTGTTGGCTGGACCAGAATGCCCTGAAAGCCAGGAAGGCATGACGCTCTTTACTAACGACACGGACGGATTCTGTCTGCTGTTGCCCAGTGACTATGAAGCTGAAATTAGTGAAGGCCAGACGACCATTTATCTCGGTTCTGTTCAGGACGTGAACCATCCTCGGCTATTCATTAACGTTGAGGCTGCCAACGGCCGTACCCTGGAAGAAATCACCGCTGCAAAAGATGCCGAAATTGCAGAAATACTGGGGGCCCCTGCCCTGTGGTCCTTTGGCTACATGGTTGATGGCATCCCGGCCAATCGGTTTGACCAGGTGCCGGGACAGGATTTCAGTCGCCAGGTTATGTTTGTACAAGACGACAAGCTGTACACGCTCACCTTCATTCCCGATGAGCCAGCCGCAGGCGACGCATACACTGAAATGCAAAACTTGTACGACATTGTGATGGATTCCTTTAGCTTTCTGCGCCAGTGAAATCGTTTAACCACTGCCTGTTGCCCGCTTCCATATCCAGGCAAAAGCCGGAAGCGGGCAACATACAGCGCACGTCCACGAAGATTGGCAATTTATTTTCAATAGTTATTTCCTAAGGTTTCCAAGAGGAGGCAATCTGAAATGAAAAATTTATTGGCAAAGCAACAGGTTCAAGTCAGTGCTCGTCTCAATAGGGCGACGTCGGTTTTACGCCGGAGGCGGGGTCACTTTATCTTCGTCATTCTCTTTTTTGGTCTCACAATCGGTGTATTGCTGCTGCCGAGTCGTCCAGCTATGGCCGCCGCCACCTGCCAGGCGCAATATACCGTGCAGCAGGGTGATACCCTGGCCAAAATTGGCCTGCGGTACAACATTAGCTGGGCGGCTATTGCTCAGGCCAACAGCCTGAATAACCCAAACCGAATTTTTACCGGACAATCGCTCTGCATACCATCTACCAACCCACCGCCTACCAATCCCCCCCCCGCTACCTGCCAGGCAACGCATATTGTGCAGCGCGGGGAATCTTTATCTGGAATTGGCGTGCGCTATGGCATCATTTGGACCAGCATTGCCAGGGCCAATAATCTTACCAATTCAAACTTGATTTACGTCGGCCAAAAACTATGCATTCCCTCTGGCAGCACCCAGCCCCCGCCCACAACACCCCCTCCGGCGGAAACGATCCCGACGTTTAAAATCGTCAGCGTCGTGGCCAACCAATCGGTCACCATTACAACTGCCAACTTTCCGGCGAACCGTCAGTTTGATGTGATGATGGGCGCCTACGGTACCAAGGGCATAAATGGAACCTGGGTCACCAGCATCAATTCTGGAGCTGGTGGCACTTTTTCAGCAACATTTACGATTCCGGCAGGCTGGCATAATGCGGATCGCCTCGCCATTCGTTTGCAGAATCCATCTGGCTATTACAGTTTCAACTGGTTCCACAACACCACAACAAGATAGCCAAACCCGTAAACTGTAAGCTTCCGAACCAATACGCTCTTCCTCCCCCTCTGACGCCCCTCTTCCCAGCCCCTCTCCATTGTGAGAGGGGCTCCCACTTTATTTTCATATTTTAACGGCCGTAAATGCCCAACGTAAGAAACAAAATAGTAATCAGCGCCCAAACGTAGGACCAAACGCTTACCAAACGGCATTCCGTTTATTCTCTTCCAAAGAAACAACAACTGTATCAGTCAAAAAATACTTTTCTCAAGGAGGTTTGCTGTGATCAAAAAACTTGTTAGCAACAACTATGGTGGGCTTTTTCTGTTCGTTTTGCTGGCGATGATTTTTGCGGCAATTGTTAAGCCAACGCCAGAAATCCAGGCCGCAGATGCTCAGTGGCAGGCACAATATTGGAATAACCGCACCCTGTCTGGCAGCCCAGTCATCACCCGCAATGAGGACAACCTTAACTATGATTGGGGCGATGGCACACCCGATCAAATCTTATTAGATAAGGATAACTTTTCTGCGCGTTGGACACGGAGCGTTTACTTCAATGCCGGAAGCTATCGTTTTACCGCCACCACAGACGACGGCATGCGTATCTGGGTAGATAATGTTCTTATTATCGACTCGTGGTGGGATAGCCAGGTTCATACGGTAACGGCCGATCTCTACCTAAACAGCGCCGATCACATCGTGAAAGTGGAATATTACGAGGCAGGCGGCAAGGCAATCGCCAAGTTGAGTTGGAGTCCTGTTGGCAGTGCGGCCCCGCCTGCGATTATTAACTGGAAAGGTGAATACTTTAACAACACGACACTATTTGGCAGCCCAATATTGGTACGTGATGACCAACGCATTGATTTCAACTGGGGAACTGGGTCCCCGTCCACCAACATGATTCCGGCCGATCAGTTTTCGGCCAGGTGGACGCGCTCAATATTTCTGGAAGCAGGCACATATCGTCTTACGGCCCGCGGCGATGATGGTATTCGCGTTTGGATAAACGGTCAGCTGGTCATAAACCAATGGCATGAAGCTCAGGGTCAAATTTATACTGCAGACGTCAACCTGCCTTCTGGTAGCGCTTCATTCCAGGTGGAATTCTATGAAAATCTCGGCGGCGCCATTGCCTACCTGGATTATCAGAAAATTAGCGGTGGCGGCAGCAGCGGCAATTGGCGCGGCGAATATTTCAACAATCGAAACCTGACTGGCACGCCTACCCTGACTCGCGATGACGCCCAAATAAATTTCAACTGGAACAGCGGATCCCCAGCATCTGGCTTAAACAGCGACAACTTCTCTGTTCGTTGGACGCGCAGTCTAAGTTTTGCGCCGGGCCACTATCGTTTTACCGTCACGTCTGATGATGGCATTCGTCTTTGGGTGAACGGCCAGCAGGTACTCAATAACTGGACTGAACATCAGCCACAAACGATCAGTGGCGAGCTCACATTGGCGGGCGGCACCTATCCAGTGCAAATTGAATACTTCGAAGCGACAGGTGCCGCGCAGGTCCAGGTAAGCTGGACGCAAGTCGCTGCTACGCCGCCTACGCCGGCCCCAGCGGCGTCCACGGCTGGAACGGGCACGATTGTTAGCCCCATGCTTAATGTGCGCCGTGGTCCGGGTTTTCAATATGCTGTGCTTACAACACTTCCGCAAGGGACCTCCTTATCCCTGGCCGGTTATCGCTCGGATGATAGTCACTGGGTAATGATTAACTACAGTGGGACCCAGGCCTGGGTAAGCGGCAAGCCAGCTTACCTGAGCAGCAATGTACCCATTGGTAGCCTGGCAGTATGGCAAGGAACGGTTCCCAATACAGGGGGTCCGGCTACTGGCACATCGGCGATTGTTGTCAACGCCTACTACGTAAATCTGCGGCAAACGCCCCAGGTCAGCAACAACATCATAAAGGTCGTGCCTGCCGGAACGCAGGTACAACTGCTAGGGCGAGACAGCGCTGCCGCCTGGGCAAAAATCCGCTTGCCAGATCAGACGGTGGGCTGGATGAGAAGCACCTATCTGAACGGTTCAGTTTCAATCGGCTCCTTGAGCGTTGTCAATTAGCCTGCTGTGAAATTAGCGACTGACAATTAATCCCATCGTAAGTATCTCGCTTTTTGGGTGGTGTTTGGACAAAGTATGCCCACCCAACGGCGAGATACTTTTCATTTTTACGATTTCCGTAACCAATTGAATCACAACGGCCGTATCCATTGCCACATTTAAGGCGATCCCCGCACAAGGCCGCTACGTTCACGCCTTTTAGGCAAATTGGCCATATTCTTTTGGACTTTGAAGAGTTTTTGAAGAGTTTCTGAAGAGTCGTTTGCTAACTTGTACTCAGATAAAGACATTGAAGGAGGTGTCGGATTGTAACGGTAATCTGAATTTTTCAGCCTGCTACCCGTCGTTCGTAAATTGTATCCCAAATCTTAAATCGTAAATATTAATAGGAGAATATACTATGTCCAAAAAATTATCCCTACTGCTTTTGTTCGCCTTGCTCCTTGTCGCCTGCGGCGGTAAAGAAGTGAGTTTTAGCACGGCAAATATCCAAAACGCCTATCTTGCCAAGAGTGAGACAGGCACAGCGATCACGAATTTTGGTCAGGAAGATACCGTCTACGTGCTGGCAGAATTGAATAATGCGCCTGATGAAACAACGGTGAAGGCCGTTTTTACGGCCGTTAATGCTGAAGGGGAATCTGCCAACACAAAAATCGAAGAAGTTGATCTCACCTCAGGCAGCGGAACCCTCACCTTCAATTTAAGCCCGACAGGCTTATGGCCGAATGGGGAATACAAAGTCGAGCTTTTCCTCAACGGTGAGCTCGATCAAACGCTCAGTTATCGGGTTGAAGGGCCCGTGAGCGCTGCCGCCGCTGACCCAACTGAAGATACGGCCGTTAACGTCGATAAAGGCAGCGATACGGCCGTAGCGGTTGCGGGGGAGATTAACTCAATCGAAGATATTCGCCAGGCCGTCATTCGTATTCAGGCACAGGGCAGTTTTGTTGACCCTGAATTTGGCCTGGCATTAAATACCGCAGGGCAAGGCACGGGCTTCATTATCGACGAATCCGGTATTGCCGTCACCAATAACCACGTCGTTACCGGTGCCGCTCTGCTTGAGGTGTGGATTGAAGGGGAAGACCGGCCACGCAATGCCAGAGTCTTGGGCGTCTCAGAATGTGCCGATCTGGCGGTCATTGACATTGATGGCGAAGGGTTCCCCGCGCTGGACTGGTACGGCGGCGATATCAAGGTTGGACTGGATGTCTAC
>CBDUOF010000250.1:0-8169 GCA_965368765.1 uncultured Anaerolineae bacterium
CTGGAAGATGTCGCCAGCAGCGATGTGCTCTTTGGCCTGGCGCACCATCTCCTCATCGCGACTCTGCGGCATGTTGCTTGTGAGCGTTTCGGCCAGATTATTGCTGTTACTGCGCCAGTGGCGGCGGGGAATGGCGGGCAACGGCCGTAACAAGCGCTCACTCACTCTTTCTATTCGTTGAATTGCGTCCACATACGCCGCCTCAACATCGCCGTCCACATGGGTGTTGGCTAAAATGAGAAGCCGGTGGCGGGCGTGGTCGAAGACGACCAGGGTGTCGGCCAGCAAGAAGATCGCGTCAGGAATGTTAAGGACGGATTCGGCCGTTTCGGGTAACTTCTCAAAGTAACGCACCACATCATATCCCAGATAGCCCACGGCGCCGCCATTAAAGCGAGGCACTCCGGACAAATCCGCCGGCACAAACTGCCCCAGCTCCGCCTTGAGCACATGCAGCACATCTTCACCTTCAGCCAATTCGCGGCTGTTTATTTGCTTTCCAATCGTTGTGGTGACGGTACGGCCGTTCAGCGCAATCGACCCGCGCGGCGCCACCCCCACAAACGAGTATCGTCCAACCTGCTCGCCGCCCTCCACCGATTCCAGCAAAAACGATGGCCCCAGTTCGTCCATCAACTTGAGATAAACCGATACTGGCGTTTCCAGATCGGCGGCAAACTCACGGTAAACCGGAATCAAATTGGCCGGGCCTGCCGCCAATTCACGAAACTGTTCCAAAGGGGGTGTATAAACTTGATTATTCATAGCCTGTTGTCCCATTCTGCCGTTTTTGGCAGCTTGTCAGCAAGTTGCAGGTGGCAGGTTGTGCCTTCTCTTTATGGCACCTACCATGCACCCTACTACTCTTCACTATTTTATCGTCGGCAGCTGCGACATCGCTTCAGCAATTGCTTCTGCCGGGTACATGAAATCTTCCAACTGGCCTTTCAAATAGGCGTCGTAGGCAGCCATATCAAAGTGACCATGGCCGCTCAAATTAAAGGCAATCACCTTCTTTTCGCCGCTTTCCTTGCACTTTAACGCCTCTTGCAGCGCCACGGCAATAGCATGGGTTGATTCCGGTGCCGGGATAATACCTTCGGCGCGGCTGAAAGTCATGGCCGCCTGGAACGTCTCCAGCTGCGGCACGGCACGTGCCTGAACATCCCCATGATCCACCAACGCGCTTACCTGGGGCGACATGCCATGATAGCGCAGCCCTCCCGCGTGAATGGTCGGTGGTACAAAAGCATGCCCCAACGTGTGCATCTTCACCACAGGCGCCATTTTAGCCGTGTCGCCATAATCGAAGGCGTATTTGCCACGGGTCAGGCTAGGCGACGCTGCTGGTTCGGCTGCAATCACGGCCGTCTTCTTACCATTCCGCAAATTTTCCCGCACAAAGGGAAAGGCAAAGCCACCAAAATTGGAGCCGCCGCCCGTGCAGGCGACAATTATATCTGGATATTCGCCAGCCATTTCCATTTGCAGCAGCGTTTCTTCCCCAATTACGGTTTGATGGGTAAGGACGTGGTTAAGCACCGAGCCTAGGCTGTACTTTTTGCTACCGCCAGAGGTTGCCGCCACTTCCACTGCCTCAGAAATGGCAATGCCCAGCGAGCCAGGTGAATCGGGATGCTCTGCCAAAACGGAACGGCCGTATTGCGTTCTATCCGTCGGGCTGGCATACACGGCTGCACCATAATTTTCAATCAACATGCGCCGATAGGGTTTTTGATTATAAGACACCTTGACCATGTACACTTCAAGATCTAACTCAAAGAAGCTGCAGGCCATTGCCAAAGCCGACCCCCACTGGCCAGCTCCAGTTTCGGTAGTAAGCGCCTTCGTACCGGCTTCTTTATTATAGAAAGCCTGAGGAACGGCCGTGTTTGGCTTGTGTGAGCCTACAGGACTGACCCCTTCATACTTGTAATAAATGTGTGCCGGTGTATCCAACGCCTGCTCCAAACGATGCGCCCGGAACATCGGCGTTGGCCGCCACAACTTATATACGTCGCGCACAGGTTCAGGAATCTCAATCTGTGCCTCCGGGCTCATCTCCTGCATGATCAGGCTCATGGGAAACAGCACGCTCAAAAAATCGGGCGTTACTGGCTCCAACGTTTGTGGATGCAGTACGGGGGCGGGCGGTACGGGCATGTCGGCATTGATGTTGTACCACGCCTTTGGCAGTTTGCTTTCTTCTAAAATAAACTTCGTTGTATCGTTCATTTCCTGCTCCTTTTGTGAGCCACAAAGCGCACAGAGATAAAAGAGGTTATTACTATTGATATTAAGATTTTCCTCTAAATCACCGGTGTTCTCTGTGGCAAATTTCTCTCCAACAAAAAACGCTCTCGTCCCAGCGAAAATATCGCTACTGGGACGAGAGCGTCAAAATTTACGTCTCGCGGTGCCACCCGGCTTAAGCTGAAACAAAAAACGCGCCCGTGACAGCGCGTAGCGTGTTAGCCAGCTTCACTTATTCAACTCTTGAACAATTAACCGTTCGCAAGTCTATGCCCTGATAACGGTGGCATTTCCGTCTTAGACTACTTTCTGTTACCAGATTTTGCCCAAGCAACTCCCCGACCCATTCGGCAGTGGCGCTGTTGTGTGTCTTTCAGCCCTAGGACCCACTCTCTAAAACCCGCTCTGCTGCTTACTCTTTCGGTTCAATGTCTTTGTTTTTTAAGTTGGTCGAGATGGTAACACGGCCGTTTTACGCTGTCAAGAACTCTTTTGGCGCAAAACGCCTCGCGAATGCAAAAATGGTGCGGCGGCTACTTTTGCTGCTTCAGCCAAAGCTGGAACATGATCGGCATCAGCAAAGCAAGGATTGTTAGCAATGCGCCGAGCCAACCGGGCAAATTGATAGCTTCTGCTTCTGCCAGGGGGGCCGCCGCGACGGTTAAAGGTAAAAGGAGCAAACAAAAAGCAAAATAGAGTGCTGACCGTAACTGTTTTTTCATCGGAAGTTTCCTTTTTATAATGAACGTCTGGATTACTGTCGCCATTATAAACCGCCTGCCCAATTTTAGCAGCACTCATCTCTGCAATTGAATCGTAATTTATATTGTAATGTTGTCTGGTTATAAAGTAGGCCAAGGTTTGCAAAAACCTTGCTTGGGTAGGGCTTGACATTCATCCTAGCAGCAACGCTGATTCATCGTAGCCGCACCGCAGCGAACAACTTACCCGCACAGGAGCCAACATCGCCGAAGCATTGCACTAACATCATTACCGCATCGAAGCACGCATTACAGCCGTTTTATTGCCTTGAAAGGCGCCTACCCTATCGAGGAAAGAGCTTAGGCCATCATTATTTTCGTTCCCAACGTTAATCTTAGGTCTAAGCTCTTTTTTTGTCTTCAATGTTGGCAAGCAATGCTTGTAATCCCAGCGCGTAGCTCCGCCAGCCAAATCCAGAAATTTGCCCAAGACAGATAGCTGCCAAAACCGACTTTTGCCGAAACGATTCCCGGGCATGAATATTGGACAAATGCACCTCAACCACGGGCAGGTCGACGGCTGCCAGGGCATCGCGCAGTGCGTAGCTGTAGTGGGTAAAAGCGCCTGGGTTGATAAGAATGCCATTAGCCCACTCACGTGCTTCATGAATTGCATCGATCAAGGCGCCTTCGTGGTTAGACTGCAAGAATCGAACAGACGCCTCACTGGCTTCTGCCTGTTTTGTCAGCCTGCTATTAATGTCCGCCAGGGTGAAACGGCCGTAAACCTCTGGCTCGCGACTGCCCAATAGATTTAAATTTGGTCCATGTAATACCAATATCTGGGTTGTCATAGTACCTCTGTCTCGTATCATAGCCGTCCCCTTTGCCGAGTCAACCGTTGAACTGAACTTCTTACGCTATTTTAACAGCGGGGGTGCCAATCCAATTCAGATTAAAATTTAAATAAAGTGGCATCGGCATGAGAAAATTTTCCTAAAATGACCGGCCGTGAGCCAAAGAAACAATATTTGAAAGTATCGTTGTCTATCAATATATTGATAAAATAATGGCCGTAATGTCAAAAGGCACACAGAAAGCACTGCAAAAACGCCAGATCACTTATCCCGACTAAGAAACCGATTGAATGCAAAACTTTAGGACAGCTTGGCAAAACAGCAAGAATTACTTTTTACCCCCTAACAACGACCAGCCCGATGGTGCGGAAGATTTGAATACGTTGCTGAACCAGCAACGTGATCGCATTCTCACAGTGATGCTGCGCCTGACATCCCTATTTGGCATTTTGGGCATATTTTCTGTGATGGGCAATCTCTTCAAAAGAGAACGCTGGGATTTGGTGCTGATCTATCTTGCGGGCATGATCGTTGTGGGTGCTATTAGCTTTTTACGCCAGTTAAGCTACACCGTCCGCGCCTTCACCTTCTTGACCATTGTGTTTTTGATGGGCGTCATCGACCTGGCTTCTTTTGGAATAGCTGAAGATTGGCGGCTTTATTTCTCCGGCTTTACCATTTTGACCACGCTGTTTTTGGGCTGGCGCCTGGGTATTGGGGCGTTAATCTTAAGTGTGTCTGCGTTCAGTTTAATTGCTTGGCAAATTGCTGTGGGGCGACTTGTCATTACTGCTTCGGCTATGGTTAGCCCAGTGCCCAATCTGGAAAATATCATTACATTTAGCCTCGTATTTGTAATGACAAATGGTGTACTGATTACGGCCGTTTCTGCCCTGCTCGGTGAATTTGAACGAATCAACAATAAGGAACGGCGAGCCGCAGCGCAACTGCGCCACAGAACGGTCGATTTAGAGCATTCCCTGAACCGCGAACAGCAGTTGGCCAAGGACGTCGCCGCCGCCCTACAACGCGAGGAAGAGTTAAGTGATCTTCGAGCAAAAATTATCACCACCATTTCTCATGAATTTCGTACCCCGCTCACCATCATCAACAATTCTGCCTCGCTTCTGGAAAAGTATCAGGAGCGGCTCCCTGTCGAAAAACGCCTGGAGCAATTTGAGCGCATTCGCCACGCAATCATTTACCTAACGAGTTTGCTGCAGGACGTATCTTTGGTGAGCAATAGCCAAAGCGGTGTGGCAGATCAACATTTGGAAACTTTATCGTTTGGAACCTTGTGCCAACGGCTCGAGCGGGAAATGCTTGAAAAGGTGAATCATCCAGAACATTTGCATATTACGGCCGTCGGGCATGCAAATAATGAGCTCATTTTAGACTACTCGTCCTTGAAACAGGTGATTTTGAACCTACTGTCCAACGCATTCAACTATTCGCCCGCTCAGCCTGACGTTCAGCTAAGAATTGAACTGGAGGCAAGCCTGGTCATCTCTGTCATCGACGAAGGCATCGGGATACCTGTAGAGGATAGAGCCAAAATCTGGGAGCTTTTTTACCGGGGAAACAATGTCGATACACAAAGGGGCCTGGGATTGGGGTTGTTCATTGTGAAGCAATTACTAACCACCATGAGTGGCACGATTAGCTTTGCCGAAAACCCAACAGGCGGCTCGATTTTTACCATACGATTGCCGATCAAGGCACCACTAGCATAGTCAAACTTTATTAGCTGCAGTAATAATCTTTGTGGCTTTCGTGCATTGACGCATTGGAAGCTGTTTGTTACCATCTGCCGCTACGTGTAAAGCAAGGCGTTGTTATGAATATTTCCGGGCAAATCAACTGGCAACATTTTTGTTCACATCACCCAATGATGTGCCTGTCTTGCTGTATGTGTATCAAGCGGGGGTGGTTTTGTACCCACTTGGTACCGTTGGCGCGTTGACCTACCACGGGCGCACAGCGACTTCCTCCGCAATCTTTCACACAACATTCGCTAAATTGCCGTCACATTTTGCACAACGGCCGTATCCCATATCACGAAAGCAGCCATTCACACACAAGAACTGCCTGGCACCGGGTCACCTTTCTGCCAGCCCGACTTCCTGAGTGGCACAAACGACAAAGACAACAACCTTATGCCCTTAGTTGCTCATTCTGCCCTACCAACATTTGAAAACCTGCGCAGGCAGGGACAGGAAATCTTGCTGCTGGAGCACGCCCTGCATCAGGATATACGTGAACTGCATATTGGGCTGCTGAACATGATGCCCGATGCCGCCCTGACGGTGACCGAACAGCAGTTTATGCGGCTGTTGGGTAGCTCGAACCAAATTGCCCAGTTTTACGTCTATCCATTTTCAATCCCGGGACTGCCGCGCAGCCCCAAGACGCAGGCCTACATCGATGAATATTACACAACGTTTGAGCTACTTAAGCAGGAAGGCCTGGATGCCCTGGTCATCACAGGCGCCAACGTGGCCAACCCCACGCTGGAAGAAGAGCCGTTCTGGCAACCTCTGCAGGACGTCATTACCTGGGCTACAAATAATGTAACCTCTGTATTGTGTTCTTGCCTGGCAACACATGCGCTCGTCAAGCAGTTGTATGGGATCAAGCGACAGAGGCTGCCAGCCAAGAAATGGGGTGTCTACCCACATCGCATCACCCAAAAGCAACACCCGCTTCTGCGCAGCATCAACACCCGATTCGACGTTGTACATTCCCGCTACAACGCCATTAGCCGGGCACAGCTTGAGGCTGCTGGATTGTCTATTTTAGTGGAGAGTGAGCAAGGTGGCGTTCATATGGCGGTCAGTCCAGATCAGTTTCGTCTCGTCTACTTTCAAGGGCATCCAGAATACGATTACAACAGCTTATTGAAGGAGTATAAGCGGGAAGTACTGCGATTTATAGCAGGCGAGATTTCCGAATACCCACCCCATCCCGAAAACTATTTCCCAGCAGCGGCCGCAGCCATTACCGACGAATATCAAGCTATTATTTTGGCCAGCCAGGAAGCGAACACGCCTATCCCGCCTTTCCCAGAAGCCGCCATTGAGCCACATCTGGACAACACGTGGGGCGACACCGGAAAGGCGCTGTTTAACAATTGGCTCGGCCTTGTTTATCAACTAACGTCGTTGGAACGGAAACGGCCGTTCAGCCCAGGCATCGACCCCCAAAACCCACTGGGTCTTCGCTAACTTAAAAATCAAGCCACAGAGCCTCCAGCACAGTTAATACGCTCTGTGGCAAATGGAGAAGGAGAAATTAAGAATATGAAACCAGCAACCATAGGCATTCATAGTGGCTACGAAACAGATCCAACCACCAAAGCCGTGGCCGTCCCCATTTACCAAACCGTGGCGTATGAATTTGACAACGCCCAGCACGGTGCCGACCTGTTTAATCTGGCCGTGCCGGGCAACATCTACACTCGCATCATGAACCCAACGGCCGATGTGCTGGAAAAGCGCGTCGCGGAACTGGAAGGCGGTATTGCCGGGTTGGCCGTTAGTGCGGGCAGCGCCGCTGTCAACTATTCCATTCTGACAATTGCTGAAGCGGGCAACAACATTGTCTCCGTGCCGATGCTGTACGGTGGCACCTACACGCTCTTTGCCCACATGCTGCCCAAGCAAGGCATCGAGGTACGCTTTGCCGAAGATGACAATCCAGCCAGCCTGGAAAAGTTGATTGATGACAAAACTGCGGCCGTTTTCTGCGAAACAATTGGCAACCCCGCGGGCAACATCATTGACCTTGAAGCCATTACTGCAATGGCGCACAAGCACGGTGTCCCAGTCATTGTGGACAACACCGTTGCCACCCCCATTCTTATCCGTCCCATCGATTACGGTGCAGACATTGTGGTGCATTCGCTGACGAAATACATGGGTGGTCATGGTAACTCCCTTGGCGGCTTGATCGTCGATTCTGGCAATTTTCCCTGGGCCGAACATGCCGATCGCTTCCCCATGCTGAATACGCCAGAACCCTCTTATCATGGTGTGGTTTATACCGAGGCGTTGGGAGCCGCAGCCTACATTGGCCGCGCCCGCACCGTGCCGCTGCGCAACACAGGCGCAGCGCTTAGCCCATTCAATGCGTTTCTCATCCTGCAGGGGATTGAAACGTTGGCATTGCGCATGGAGCGGCACACGGAAAATGCCCTGGCGGTGGCCAACTATCTGGACAACCATGACAGCGTTGCCTGGGTCAGCTTTGCCGGACTGCCCAGCTCGCCCTATTATGAACTGGCACAAAAATATACAAACGGCCGTCCCTCGGCTCTGCTCACCTTTGGCATCAAAGGGGGCTTCGATGCTGGGGTGAAG
>CBDUOF010000251.1:0-8162 GCA_965368765.1 uncultured Anaerolineae bacterium
CGGGCGGATTCATGCCTGCGCTGACTGCAACCGTCGTCAATCTCGGCGTCATCGATCCGGCCGCCGCCATCGAGCGCGAGGTGGGCGCGCGCCCGCTGCGCCGCATTATTGCCCGTCACCTGCGCGAGCCGCTAGCCAACTTCTTGCTGAGTCAAGCCGGCGCATCGGGTGGAGAAACGGCCGTTACCGTCGATGCGAAAGACGAACTAATTTTTAAGATGAGCTAAAAAAAGAGATTAGAGAGTGGCGCTTCGGTCAATCTTTAATCGCCAGTCTCCAATTTCCTACAAAGGAGGGTTTCATGTCCCAAACGTTCACCGGTATTGTGCAGTTTGCCAATGGCGCACCCGCTGCCAACGTCAACGTACACCTGTTTGATGCTGATGTTTTGACGGAAGATGATGATTTGACTGTAGAACCCGGCCTGTCGGACAGGAAAGGCGTGTTTACCCTGGCGTACGACAAGAGCCGAGACCTGGATTTTGCAGACATTTATCGGCCGTATCTCAAATTTACATATACCCATCATGGCGAACCGCGCAGCCATCAGGCTGAGCTGCAGCCCAACCAGCGCGACTACCGCTTGCCTGAGATTCCCCCGGTGGAATTTATTCCAGCTACACACGGACTGCAATATGTAAACAGCTATCCCGGCTACTGGATTCCCTTTTCGGTACAGTCCGTGCCGGACATTCCCAGCGTGAGCAAGAGGTACGGGCTGTGCGGCGGCATGTGCGCCACCTCGATGGATTTTTTGCTGGCCGGACGGCCGATTCCGCAACGACGACGGCGACCGGGCCGCGTCACCCCGCTGCACCGCTACATTCACAGCCGGCAGGTGGACAGCCTGACAAACGGTACGCAGGTGGCGCGTTTTGTACGCTGGATGAGCTTGCCAGATACGGCCGTTCACCGCCGCACGGCCGAAGAGCTAAAAACTATCCGGGCAAACCTGGACAAAGGCATCCCGACGCCCATTGGCATGGTCTATGTCAGCACCAAAGATACCATGCAGATTTGGCAAAATCATCAAATATTGGCCTGTAAATACGAAGAACTCGACGAAGGGCGCATCCGTATCCTCGTTTACGATCCTAACTACCCGCGGCGAAACGACATCTTCGTGGAATCGTGGCCCGACGGCAAAGACAGTGTGCAAAGCGTTCAGCGCATTGGCAGAAAAGACAAAGTCACTCGTGGTTACTTTGTGATGCCCTACGACCCCATCATTCCCCCGGCCATCCTTGACGACGACACCGCCAGCGACGAAAAAGACGAACGTGGCTTTGAGTAATTAAGGAGACCGGCCAATGGCCAGCCGAATTAGGTTTTTTCTTAATCGCATCAATGAACGGCTGTGGGTAAGACCACTGGCAATATGCCTGCTGTCAATTGCGGCCGTATTTTTGGCGAAAGCAGCTGATCGAACAGACATGGGCCAATTTGTACCGGAAATCTTCCCGGACTCCATTGAAACGTTGCTGTCCGTAATTTCTTCAAGCATGTTGGTCATTGCCACGTTTGCAGTCGCCTCTATGGTTTCAGCCTATGCCACGGCAAGCAGCACAGCCACGCCACGTACCTTTTCACTCGTCGTCGCGGATGACGTTTCCCAAAACGCACTGTCAGCCTTTATCGGCGCGTTTATCTTTAGCATCGTCGCCCTCATCGCCCTGCAAAATGGTTTTTACAACAAGGCTGGCCGTTTCTCACTCTTCGTCCTCACGATTGCGGTTTTCACCATCGTCATATTCACTTTCGTCCGCTGGGTAGACACGGTTGCCCGGCTCGGCCGGTTAGGCACAACGATCGACAAAGTTGAAGCGGCCACTGCGGCGGCCTTACAGCGACGAAAAATCGCCCCAAACCTGGGTGGCGTACCGGTAGCGTCAGGTCCTCCAGAAGGGCTGGCTGTTTACGGTGGGGCAATCGGTTACGTGCAGCGTGTCGATGTTACTGCCCTACAAAAATATGCGGAACAATCTAAAGTAAGAATCTCAGTGACGGCTCTGCCCGGAACATTTTGTGGACCGGAGCAGGTTGTTGCTTATGTGGTTGGTGATTCGGAGAACAGCACGGACGTCGACTTCACCCCGATTAAGCAAGGGTTTATCATAGGGAATGACAGGATATTCGACGAAGATCCCCGATTCGGTCTTACCGTTCTCTCTGAAATAGCCAGCAGAGCATTATCGCCAGCAGTGAATGACCCGGGAACAGCACTAGATATTATTGGAACGTTTGTCAGGCTTTTTGCCGTTTGGGCCGAACCAGTTGAAGACACACGCAGCGATCACACAACCAGGAACGGCCGTGTCGCCGTGCCGGGACTCTCCCTGGACGAGATGTTTAATGATGCATTTAGGGCAATTGCCCGGGACGGGGCAGCTTTGGTTGAAGTGGCCGAACGATTACAGGAAGCGTTTTACTCGCTGGCGTCAGGGGATAATGAACCGATGAAAAATGCTGCGCTGCACCAATCTCGTTTGGCGCTTGCCAGAGCAGAAAAGGCCCTGGATTTTTCAGAAGATGTCGTGTTAATTCAAAAATTAGCCCAATTTTCCACCAATTGATAAACCACAATAACTCTTTTGAGGTAAAAATCATATCATTCAGCAACGCTCCCTTGCGGCTGCCCTTATTCAATTCTGGTTCGTTCGCCCGTAGTGACGTTGAGCGACCATTTTTGCCCCTCATTGGACTGGTCTTGCAGATAAATTACGTTGGCGCTAGGCCATTCCGCAATAAAAAATGAGTGCGGTTCCTGCCAAATCAGTGTCGTTTGTTCTTCTGTCGTCAGGTCAAGATGAAACAACGAGTAATCACCATCAAAACAAAAAGTGGAGGAATGCTCTAAAGCAATCGCCTGACTATCCGGTGACCAAACCAGATTCAGGGCAATGTTTCCTCTTTCCAGCGCCACCTCCCAGGCAATCGTGGTTGTGGTTTGGCTGGCAAGATTGTACAACGCCACGGCTGGCACAGGCTCCCAAACCAGATAGGCAACCGTCAGGCCATCGGGAGAGAGGGCACCGCCCACTTCTAGCTGCTTTACCTCACCGCTGGTCAAGTCCAACTGGTACAAGCCAGAATCAAACTGCCCGATGAAGGTGCTGCAACCATCCGGTGACGCGCGTAAGGTGAAGAAAAGCGAACGGCCGTCACCCGACCACAATACGACGGTTGGCACATCGTAGCCCATGCCCGCCCCTTGCAAGGTGGAATAAGCCAGCCAGGAAGCGTCTCCATCCAGTGTGCTCACCGTCAAATCTGTCTGATACCCTTCCACCTGCCCATCCTCTTCAACAAAGGTCAGCAAAGTGTGCGCCCGCCATTGGCCATCGGGTGAAAGTGACTCCTGCTCTTGAAAGGTTTTGACAGATGGTTCTGGTTCGGTTGGACTGAGGGTTGGTACTGGTTGAACGGCCGTAGGGCTTGGTACCTGCGTTGGCACAATCGTTGGGGGACTTTCTGTTGCCGTTGCCACAATGGGAATCACGGTATTTGTTGGCGTAAGCGTTGGCGTGTTTGTTGCTGCTGCTACAATGGGGACGGCCGTTTCAGTGACCAAAACGGATGCGTCGGTTACCTGGCAAGCGGCTCCGATGAAACCAAAAAATAAAATAATAGATAGTAGGCAAACGTGTTTTGACAAGTTAAACATGGGACTATCCTCTGCGAAATGGATAAGGCTGACAAAAGCTTACCAATTTTAAGCAAGGCTCCCATGCCGGGGTTGCTACGACAAGGCAATGACCTTTCTATGATGCGGCCTCAAACCCGCCTAAAGTTCAAGCTTTAGCACGGTTCCGCCCACGGCAATGACGTCTCCGGCGCTGATAACGGCCGTTCCCGCCAAACGCACATCATTAAGCAACGTCCCATTCCGACTGCCCTGATCTTCAATCCACCACTGCCCCTGGCGGCGCGTAATCAGGGCATGTTCTGCCGAGGCGTAGCCATCCGGCAAGACGACGCTGTTGCTGGCAGCCCGACCAATGCTCGTAATTGGTAGCAAGGGGAACGTGGTGTCTACAGCCGGCATTTCAGCTTCATTGGCAATAATGCGTAAACGGCCGTACGGTCGTTCTTGCTCTGCTATCGCCGCAGTCGTTACCTGCATATCACGATAAATAAGCCAGGCAATGCCGCCCAGAAAACCCAGGAGCAGCAAGCCACTTACGATGCGAAAAATAAATAAGATGAGTTCTGGTGTCATTATTTGCTAGGGGGCCGAATTTGGGTTTCATCGTCAAGGCTGCTGGCCGGGCGGGCGCGATGGCGTGGCTGGGTGTCGCCTTCACCATAGATCAATTTCACATCACTCAGGCCAATGACATCGCCTGAGTGCAGCACCGTCTCATTGACGGACTGGTTGTTTACCTGGGTCCGACCGCGATTGCTCACGTCATAAAGGATGAAACGGCCGTAGCGCCAACGCAGCTGTGCATGCTGCCGGCTCACCGTGGGGATGTCCAACACCACATCATTGTCGATGTGACGCCCCAGGCTAATGACCGGTTTGGTTAAAGGCACATGCCGTTGGCCGTCCACAATCAGATAGGCATCCAGGGCAGCAATATCAGCCGCAAACAAATCGGCCGTATTTACCGCCTGACGTACCTGAGTGACAGTCTGCTCAGACGGCTGTTCACTGACCACAGCTACAATTTTTACCTCGCGTGGCGGTTGGGCCGGGTCTGCCAACAGCGTTAGATAGGGTAAGCCCGTCAAAGTCAGCTCCGCTTGCTTCCCATACTCTTGCAGATAAGTCGTCAGCACAGCCGCGGCATCAGGCTCTACCTGGCGAATATGGTCAAAATCAGCCGGGCAAAGCCGAATCTCGTATCGGGCAGGGGCTTGCCCTGCGACAGCTTCATCCTCGACAACTTTGGCCAGCGCCGAGGCAATTTCAGACAGCGCCACTGTCCGGCCAAACAAGCGTTGCAAGCTGCCTTCCACCAAATGCTGAGCCAAGGCTTCAAATTTTTGAAATGGAGTCTGTTTCGTCATTTTTTCTACCAGGCCATCGGCCAAAAAGTATTGCTGTTTTTGCTCTGCCTACGACAGTGAGCGTCATTATAGGTTTGTAAAATGGGAACGTCAATCAGTAAGCTCGCAACATTGCATGGTCATAGGCATCCGGTATACTTTCCCTCATCTTTAACCAATAAATGGTAAAGATTATAGACCGTAAGGAACCTCATTCATGAGCATCGCCAAACAAATCCGGCTCACCTCCTACGCCAGCTGCGCAGGGTGAGCGTCTAAACTGGGGCCAGGGGACCTGGCTCAAGCCATTCAGCCACTGCGTGCGCTGTTTAAACCAGAAGATTATCCGCAACTGCTTGTGGGGTTAGACCAGGCGGACGATGCGGCCGTTTACCAGATCAACAGCGAACAGGCCATCGTCACCACGACCGATTTCTTCCCGCCGGTTGTGGATGATCCCTACGACTTCGGCGCGATTGCGGCCGCCAACGCCTTGTCAGATATCTATGCGATGGGCGGACGGGTGCTCTTTGCGATCAATCTCGTTGCCTTCCCCGACAACCTGGGAATGGATGTACTGAGCGAAATTCTGCGCGGCGGCGCCGAAAAGGTTGCCGAGGCCGGGGCTGTGATTGCTGGCGGGCACAGCGTCAATGACAAAGAACCAAAGTATGGCCTTGCCGTGACCGGACTCATTGACCCGACCAAGGTGAAAACCAAGGGTGGCGCCCAGCCTGGCGACGTCCTGCTGCTCACCAAGCCGCTTGGCGTCGGCGTGGTAACCACTGCGCTAAAAAATGGCATTGCCCGGGCTGATGATGTGGCAACGGCCGTTTCCAGCATGAAAACGCTCAACAAGCAGGCTGCTGAAGCAGCTCAGCTCGCCGAGGCCACCAGCCTGACAGACATCACTGGCTTTGGCCTGCTGGGGCATGCCCACGAAATGGCTCATTTAGGCAAGGTTGATTTTCATATTCAGCTAGACAAACTGCCCATGCTGCCAGGGGCGGCTGGTTACGGCGAAGCGGGCGCCTTCCCCGGCGGCATGGGGCGCAATCTGGACTATTTCGGCCGCTGGGTAAAATTCGACCCCGGCGTGAGCCAGCTCTGGCAAGATATGCTGATGACTCCGGAAACGTCAGGTGGCCTGCTGGTATCTTTGCCCGCAGACCAGGTTGCCATTTATCAGGCCCACTGTGAAACGGCCGTACCTATCGGACACGTAACCAAAGGCAAAGGCTTTATTCACGTAAAATCATAATGCTGCATTTCTATTTCCCAACTACCCATTTCTGAGTTTTCCACTCTTCCCACACCACCAAACCTATGGACAGAACCGTACCAACTTCCGGCAACGAAGAAATCAATCTTTACCTACGCACCTACTACTCGCTGCTGCGCAGCAGTCGTGAAGTGCAAATAAAAACCCTTATCGAAGCCCACAAGCGGATGAACTCTGCGCTGCATGTGGCCGCAGATGAACCACAGCCAGACATGGCGGCATTCATTTACGCCATTTTGCGCATGCCTGCCTGCCTGGACAAGCTGCGTCTCATCATAATGGGACAGTCTGAGCAGGTGTTTGCGCAGCACGGCTTTACCAATGTGGAAAGCTGGCAGCAGGTCAATGCGCCGGGCCGACGACGACGCAGTTTTTATGATGGCGAGGACCAATTAGCCGTCTACATTGCCAGCCGCTCAGACATCGACGACATGGTTCCGATCCTGGTCGCTTATCAAATCGAGCGGCGCAAGCTGCATCTTATTCTAAACAATGAGAATATCATCAAAGAACTCAAGCGTATTCAGGAAAGCAAAGGCGGACTTCCTTCAGGCAACAGCCTCATCCGGCTCAGCCATATGAGCGGCATCCAGGTTGAGGATCTGCAGCGCTTGTGTCAGGTTTGGGGCGCAGAAACGGCCGAAAAATTTCTCAGCATTGCCCAGACAAAACAAGAGCTGTCCATTCGTTCACTGGCAGGGTCCTTGGCCGATTACAAGCGGGCCACGCGCGCATGGTGGCGCAACGTGGAGGGCCATCTGCCAGAGATCAATTTGGCGCACCGCCCGGTCTATTTTGTTTCCAGCAATACCCACAGCCTGCCCAACTTGTTGAGCGGCTACGCGCTGCACATTGAGGAACGCATCCACGCCTTTATTCGGGAAAGTGGCTCTGAAGATTTGTACAAGGAGTACCACGACATTGTTGAGCGCACGGTACCCAGCAGTTGGGAAAACTTCATGTATTATGCGCTTAAGAAGCTGGAGCAAAGTGATTCGCAGGTGACGGCTGAACGGCTCGCCGCCGAGCGGGCGGTAGGGCTGGTGCGCGTCCCAAGTGAACATGCCTTTGACATTGAAGCGCAGGTGATTCCACTGAGCAGTTTAAGACTGGACGACATGGACAAGCGTTTGCGCCTGCCGGGCATTGAGCGGCTGGCCCAAAGCAATGCCCTGATTATCAATATTGATTATCCATTGGGCATGGCAGCCTATCAGGTATTGTCGGAGATTGCCCGGAATATTGCCGCCGTTCGTGGCGTGTACATTATGGGCAAGGCGGCAACGCTCAACGGCCGTATTGGCGACGTTATGATTCCCAGTGTGGTCCACGATGAACATACCCTCAACACCTATTTGGTAGACAACTGCTTTGCCGCCGATGACGTGGCGCCCTACCTGGTTTACGGCACAGTTATGGATAACCAAAAAGCCATCACGGTGCCCGGCACTTTTCTGCAAAACGAAGGATACATGTCCGTTTTTTACCAGGAAGGGTACACCGATATGGAAATGGAAGCCGGCCCCTACCTCAGCGGCGTCTACGAGATGGTGCGTCCCAAGCGGCATCCCTCAAATGAATTGGTAAACCTCTATAACAGTCCATTTCCCGTCGGCATTTTACACTACGCCTCCGATACGCCATTCAGCAAGGGGAAGAATTTGGGCGCCCAAAACCTCTCCTATTTTGGGATGGATCCAACATACGCCACGATGGTCGCCATTCTGCGCGCCATTTTCGAGACTGAACTGAACCACATTTAGCTGGCTGGCCCACGCAGAAGCATTCAGAAAATGAGTGCTTTTTGTGCCAGGGGGATGCAATTGCTTATTTGTGGAAGGTGCAGCCTCTCTAAAAAACAGAGTAGATTGGAGTGACTTTTGATGAA
>CBDUOF010000252.1:0-8148 GCA_965368765.1 uncultured Anaerolineae bacterium
CAGGTCAGCCTGGAGCTGATTTCCAATGGCCCGCGCCACGGCCATCACAAGCGACAGGGTATGGGACGTTGAATCTTCTGCACCACAGACTATACCAATGATGCCAATGATACGGCCGTTGACATCATGAATGGGAGCCGCCGTGCTGGTAAACTTATGAAACGCCTTGAAATAATGTTCTGCCCCAACAATCTGCACCGGCATCGCCGCCAGCAGGGTAACACCCAGGCCATTGGTTCCCAAATACGACTCCGACCAGTAGGTGCCTACCCCTAGGTTTCGCTCATTCACGGATTCCTGCGCCACCGGATCCCCGCACAACGATAAAATACAGCCCGTGCCGTCTGCCAGCAAAATGGCTGAGCCGGAGCCTTCAATATATTGATGGATATCTTCCATAAATGGAACGGAAACGGTAATGATCTCTTGTTGGGAGTTTAGCAGCGACTTCAGCGCGGGCGCCCGCAACACAGGAGGATGGGGGGCATTGCTGGGGTCAGCAAGAGGCGCGCAGCGCTGCCAGGATTGAATAACGGTGGGGTCTGGCGGCGCCTTGGCAACGGCCGTTACCTGGCCCGTTGCCATAAATGTTTGCCAATATTGCCGCAAGAGCGAATGGTTTATCGGATATCCTATTGGCTGCATGGCTGCATTTTCACAAAAAGCCGCCCCAGGCGCAACTCAAGGTCGACTTTCTGGACAAGCAGCGCCGTTGTGCCCTATCATTCAGAGAATTCAAAACAAAAAAGGATGGTCGCAATGAAACGATGGAATGGCTGGGGAGATACGGCCGTAACCAGCTCCCTCCCCGAAAAAGCAGGCGAATTTCTCACTGAACTGGTCGGCGACGCGACCCCGCCACAAGATGCGACCCTGTCCGACGTTGTCGCGACTGTGCCAGAGAGCCGTCTACCCGCACACCCGCTCATACAGACAGATCCGGAAACCCGACTAAAGCACGCACGAGGCCAGAGCTTCCCGGATTGGGTGGCGCTGCGCAGTGGCCGCATTGCCACGTTTCCCGATGGTGTCGCCTTTCCCCAAACCGAAGCGGCGGTGCAAACCCTGCTCCAATTTGCCCGCAGCCACGATATCAAGCTGATTCCCTACGGCGGCGGCACCAGCGTTGCCGGACATATTAACCCGGCGCCGGGCAACCGCCCCGTCCTTACGGTGAACTTGCAGCGGTTGAGTCGCCTGACGGCACTTGATATCAGCAGCCGGTTGGCCACTTTTGGCGCAGGCGTAGCCGGGCCAGAAATGGAAGCCCAGCTGCGGGCCAAAGGGTACACGCTCGGTCATTTTCCGCAATCGTTTGAATACTCTACGCTGGGTGGCTGGGTGGTGACGCGCTCTAGCGGACAGCAATCCAAGGGATACGGCCGTATTGAAGACCTGTTCGCTGGCGGCAAGCTGCTGGCGCCTGCTGGCGAACTCATCATGCCGCCGTTGCCTGCCTCGGCTGCGGGGCCAGATTTGCGCCAGCTCATTCTCGGCTCCGAAGGACGGCTGGGCATCCTCACCGAAGCCACCGTACGCATTTCACCATTGCCTGAACGAGAATCGTTCAATGCCATCTTCTTCCCCAGCTTTGAGGCGGGCAAAGCGGCCATTCACCAAATGCTCCAGGCCGATCTCCCCCTTTCGATGCTGCGGCTCAGCACGGGCGTCGAAACGGAAACCACGCTCAAGCTTGCCGGGCACGAACGGCTCATCGGCACGCTGGAGCGGCTGCTCAGTCTGCGCGGCGTGGATGAGGACAAATCGATGCTGCTGCTGGGCTTTAGCGGCAATCGCCACGTTGTTAATGTAGCGCGCAAAGAAGCGGTCAATATGGCCAAAGAGTGGGATGGCCTCCATGTGGGGCAGCAGTTTGGCAACCAGTGGCAAAAGGGACGGTTCCGCACGCCTTACCTGCGCAATTCATTGTGGGAGCTGGGGTATGGCGTGGATACGTTGGAAACGGCCGTAACCTGGAACAAAGTTGATGCCACCCTGGCCGCTATCGAAGACAGCCTGCGCAGCGCCCTGGCCACCTTCAACGAACGCATTCATATCTTCACCCATCTTTCCCACATGTACAGTACGGGCTGTAGAATTTACACCACTTACCTGTATCGTCTGGCCAGTGACCCCGACGAGAATTTGGCCCGCTGGACCGCTATGAAAACGGCCGCAAGCCTGGCGATCGTTCAGCATGGTGGCACGATCAGCCACCAGCACGGCGTGGGCAAAGACCACCAGCCCTACCTGGCAGCAGAAAAAGGCGAACTGGGCATCGCCACGCTAGAAGCCATTGCCCGGCAGTATGATCCAGTGGGCATTATGAATCCAGGAACGCTGCTGGCAAGCTAGAGTCGTCATTCTGCGTGAAACGAAAAATCCCTCTAACCGCTGTTGGGGGACACCTATGCCCACAGGCAAGGTAACTATTGTTTGAATGTTTTAAGGATGCTTCACTGCGTTCAGCATGACAAGTAAGGTCAATAAAATTATGTGGAATAAAGATTGGCGTGAGGAAATTTGGCAAAATTTAGACCAGCCATGGGACATCGTGGTCGTGGGTGGGGGTATCACCGGCGCGGGGATATTGCGCGAGGCGACTCGGCTAGGGTTAAAAACGCTCCTGGTGGAGCAGCGCGACTTTGCCTTTGGCACCTCCAGCCGCAGTTCCAAACTGGTGCATGGCGGTCTGCGCTACCTGAAACAGGGCAAAATTGGCCTGACCCAGGCGAGCGTGCAGGAACGGCAGCGGCTGCAAGAGTCTGCGCCGGGTTTGGTTGATCCGCTGGGATTTTTGCTTGCCAATGAAAAGGGCAGCGGGCAGTGGCGCGAACGACTCTTGGTTCAGGCTGGGCTTTCTTTTTATGACCTAGTTGCTCTGCAGTGGAGCCATCGCTACTACAGTCCGCAAGATGTATGGATGCTGGCGCCGCGCCTGAACGTGCAGGATTTGGCCGGGGCTTTTCACTATTTTGATGCCCAAACTGACGATGCCCGACTGGTGCTGCGGGTGCTGCGCGAAGCGGTAGCGGCGGGCGGCACGGCCGTCAATTACGTTTCCGCCATCGACCTGGTTCGTGAAGAAGGGCAGGTTGTCGGAGTAAAGCTACAAGATCGAGAAACCGAACAAGTTGCCGTCGTTCGAAGTAAAATTGTCATCAACGCTACAGGCGCCTGGGCCGATGATTTACGGCTAAAAGTGGATCAGGAGCCGAAATTACGGCCGTTGCGCGGCAGTCATCTCATTTTCCCCCAGTGGCGCTTTCCCATTGCTCAGGCCGTCTCATTTAACCATCCGATGGACAATCGCTTCGTCTTCATTTTCCCCTGGGATGGCGTGACGCTGGTCGGAACCACGGATGTGGATCACGGTGACGATTTGGCCCACGAACCACACATCACGCCTGGCGAAGTGGCTTACCTGATGGCCGCAGTGGAGTCTCGCTACCCGTCACTTGGCCTGACGCTGGACGATGTTCTGGCAACCTTTGCCGGCGTGCGTCCCGTCATTAACACGGGAAAAACAGACCCATCGGCTGAATCCCGCGACCATGTTGTCTGGACAGAAAATGGACTGCTTACTGTGACTGGCGGTAAGCTCACTACCTTTCGGCTCATTGCCCTCGATGCGCTCAAGGCAGCACGCCCGGCCCTACCAGAAATGCCAAAAATTGATGAGGATGCCCCGGCGCTCAACGAAGTGACCAAAGATTTGCCGGGTCTGTTGCCTGAGGAAATTCGGCGGCGATTAATTGGACGGTATGGGCAAGATGCTGCGGCTTTGGTCGCCGCTGCCCTGGAGGGTGAACTCTCCATCATCCCCAACACCAATGTGCTGTGGGCTGAGCTACGCTGGGCGGCACGGAGTGAAGGGGTGGTCCATCTTGATGATTTGCTGCTGCGCCGCGTGCGGCTGGGGCTGCTGCTGCCACAAGGTGGGGCGCTGCTGGAAGCGAGGATTCGGTCGATTTGCCAACCAGAGCTAGGCTGGGCAGACGGCCGTTGGACCGATGAGTGGGCGGCGTACCAACAGCGCTGGCAAGAAAAATACAGCTTGCCACCCCATGAAACCATTCCCGACTGGCATCCGATGCTGCAAAAGGAAGACCCGCCAACCATTGTTGAAGCGTCGGGGAACCAAACGGCCGTTGCTGGCATGATGTTGACCCTGGCGTTTGCCCTTAGCGTACTTTACCTCAGCTTGCGCAAGCGCCAGTAGCCTGCCATTTGGCATTGTCCCGTTCAAAAAATGGTGAGCAGTGCCATTAATCTCTGCCCGGTACCGAATCGTTCTGATCAGGATCGACTGTCCAACGTGACGCGAGTGGTGTTACGAACGGGAGCTTGAAATCTCCGCTATAAATTGGCTCCGACCCAGAGGGGGCTACTGATTCGACATTTGGGCCCGTAAGGGTTGAGATTGGTTGCCGCTGACTTCTGGGTTACCATATGTTTCTGTCCAGTTTTCATCCCTACTTAGGCGTGAGGAAAGCATAGTGGCAAAAACGACGAGCGTGGATGTGATTAGACTTAATGCAGAAAATAGTAGGAGTGCCATCATTATTTTCGTTCCCAATTTGTGCCGCGTGAACGGCCGTTTTCATGACAATGACCGAAGTGTAAACGATGTCGCTGATTAAGGCGACGACGTACGTGCCAATCGGAACGCACTTGAGTGCGTCAGATTTATGATGAAGAGTTCGCTAACCATGAATAACCCACGACAAGACCGTGAGGAACGGCCGTTACATCCTCTCTTAGCCCAGCTTTTAGCTAAATCGTCGGCCCGACATTACCACTTGTGCCCGCGACAGGTATTGGGGGTGCGGTTGGGATTGCGCGGTCTGGCCGCGCTGGGTTTGCTGGCGCCGGACGCAACAACCTTATTTTGTAACGCTGATAAACGCCTGCTCACCATTGTAGAAACCGATGGCTGCGGCGCAGATGGCATTGCGGTAACCACTGACTGCTTTGTCGGGCGGCGCACGCTGCGAGTCCAAGATTATGGCAAAGTTGCCGCCACGCTGATAGATACGCATTCAGGCCAGGCGGTGCGGGTGGCGCCAACGGCCGTTTCCCGCGATTTGGCCCAAAGCTACGCCCCCGATGCAGAAAGCCGCTGGCACCAATACCTCCTTGGCTACCAGCGCATCCCCAATGAGCAATTGGTCGCCATTCAGCCCGTCCAGTTGCGGCAACCCCTTTCTGCCATCCTGAGCCAGCCCGACAAGCGGGCCATTTGCCAGCAATGTGGTGAAGAAATAATGAATGAGCGGGAGGTGACGGTAAACGGCCGTATTCTCTGCCAATTCTGCGTGGGAAACGGTTACTACCACTCCTTCTAACTGACACCGTGCCCAGCTATACCTATTTGACAAGCACTTTGAACGTTCCCCTTTTGTTAAGCAAGGCATCCTCAAAGCACGCTTACCTTCAGGAGCGTCCCCCCTTGCATTGACGGCTTCGCCTCATTTATAAATCTGCGGCGTCCCCATTTTTGGTTTTCAGCTAACCCTCTTTAGCGGTGGATTCCGCACGAGCCCGATTGCCCTGTCGCCTGCCGTTACAGCGTTGTCGGAATGATGTTAGCCTTCTGTCAGCCCGACGTTAGACAAACGAGGTATGGTATAGGTGTTCAGATGAGTCGCGTTCCTCTGAACATCGTTCTCTCGGCATCGTTGTTGGCGGCCGAACTTTCTCCAGAAACGGCCGTATCGAATGGAGGAATCGTATGTCTCGTTCCAGCAGCATTCTCTCACCTACCGTTTTACGTATCTTTCTGCTTAGTCTGGCTCTGTTTGCTGGCCTGTCGGCCTGTACAACACCCCAGAAAGAGGCTGCCGAAAGCCTAATCGGAGCCGTTAACAGCAGCGTCGATCAGGCGCTGGAAGAACCGTCTGAGCTCGTATTTGCCGGACAAATTGAATCTGTAGATGACGAATGGCAAAATGGCTACGTTGTGGTCCTTTTTGAAGACGGCGAAGAAGTGAAGCGCACCACTTCCCGGCTGCTGGATAGCTCATTTTCTGGCGATGGGCCAATGGATGGTGTCTTTGAGCTGCGGATACCCAATAAATACGCGCTTAATCTGGCTCATGAGTTTTATCATCCAAACCGAACGCCTGTGTCGATGCAGCTAATACCGGGGTTGGTGGGAACCCGTTCCATTGGCACCTGGTTCGACAATTTGCATCCCGGAGACCTAACCGTTGTTTCGATTCCTGAAAAGCAGGTGGATTATGCTCTGGTCGTGCTGAAATATACGGAGGCGAGTTTGCCAGAAAGCCATCAATCCGGACGCTTGTCCCTGGACGGCGGCATCCTGGTAACCAACAAGGAAGATGCCGTTGGGGACGAGAGCATTGCGTGGCAGGCAACGGCCGTTCCCAACCCAACGCCCACACCACAAGTCAATATTCAGTTTACGGTATTGCCTGACAGCAACGGCGGCCTGGCCTGGAATTTACAAATGACGGGCTACCACGGCACTCGCTGGGAGGTTTGGCAGCGCTTCCTCGCAGGGCGCGTCACCGGCATTGATTGGGAAACGTTCAAAATGTCGGTACTTGTACACAATCCCCAGCTAGAGGGAGATGGCTACGTCTTTTATCCTGAAAAATCATATCGGTTGCCGTTGCTAAACCAATAGCGCCTCTTCCCCAGCGACAACAATTTGTCGCCGACAACCAGTTATCGCCCCTGATAACTGGTTGTCGCTTTCTATAACCAGTTGGCTGAAAATCAAGACAAATTGGTCCGTCAACCCCTACCATATCGGCATCCTACAGGGACGGTGACAGTCGTTTTGTTACCCATCATCAGTGAGGTTGGTATGGCATTTTCCAGACGAGATTTATTGCGGGGCAAGGTTACGGCCGTTTCCCCTTTCACCATGCAACAAAACCAAAAGAGGGCGGAATCGACCGTACCACACGCATCTGACCCCACCCTTCATTTACTGCAGCGCATCACCTGGGGGCCACGCCCGGACGAAGTGGCGCATGCCCGTACCGTTGGGGCTGAAGCTTTCCTGGAAGAACAGCTCAATCCTGAACAGATTGACGACGCGGCAGCAGACGGCCGTTTGCGCAATCTGCCCCTGCTCAACATGGATCGCCGCATGCTGCATCAACTAACCAACAGCGAATATCGTTCCTACCGCGCTCTGGTAGGAGGAATGCTGACGCGAGCAATTTACAGCAAGCGCCAGCTGCTGGAGCGCATGGTGGAGTTTTGGGCCGACCATTTTAACATCTCGGGCGAGGCCTACACCGAAGAGATGATCGTCTATCAGCGCGAGGCGATACGGGCCAATGCCCTGGGTAACTTTCGCGACATGCTTGTCGACACGGCCAAAAGTCCGGCGATGCTCACATATCTGGACAACTACCTCAACGTTGCGGGCGCACCCAACGAAAATTATGCTCGCGAGGTAATGGAACTGCACACCCTCGGCGTCGACGGTGGCTACACGGAACAAGATGTGAAAGAGGTTGCCCGCGCCTTTACCGGCTGGACAGTGCATAACGGCACGCGCACCGGCTTTTACTTTAACCCAGCCCACCATGACGACGGCCCCAAGCAGGTGCTGGGGCACACCCTGCCGAGCGGGCGTGGTTTGGCAGATGGACTGCACGTGCTGACCATTTTGGCCGAGCAACCCGCTACGGCCCGCTACTTGTGTACCAAGCTGTGCATCCGCTTCGTGAGCGACGTGCCACCCGCTAGCCTGATTGCTCGCTTAACGGCCGTTTGGCAGCAAAGTGACGGAGCTATCAAAACCGTTCTCCGCACCTTATTCCTTTCCGACGAATTTCAAAACAGTGTGGGGCAAAAATATAAACGGCCGCTCGACTTTTTCATCGGTGCACTGCGTGCCACCGGCACGCAAATGAATGATTGGTGGGTGCTAGAACGCCTGCTGCAGCAGTTGGGGCAACCGCCTTACGGCTGGCACCCGCCCAACGGTTATCCAGATGGCGCTGGCGCCTGGCTGAACAGCGGCGGGCTGCTGGCGCGCTGGAACATTGCCCAGCAGCTCAGCCACGGCGCCTATGAAGATTTTTACGGCGATGGCTACACCTTTTCTACGAATTTGTTTGAGCGGATTGGCCCCCTGGATACGGCCGTTACGCTTGCTGAAGC
>CBDUOF010000253.1:0-8130 GCA_965368765.1 uncultured Anaerolineae bacterium
ATCGGGCAGATCGCTGCCATAATAAAATCCCAGGTTGATGCGCTTTTTGAAAACGGCAATGTAGCAAAACTGTTCAGACATTTTCTTGGGCCCCACACCATAGCCGATGATGCGCTGTGTCGGCCAGGCCACTTCCACTATATTTGGCATCACCCCTAGCAATAAGGCCTTGGCTTGCCGTGCCAGGGCGGCTACTTCTGGGGTGGCTGTTGCCAGAATTTCTTCAAATCCATTGTTCATCTTTATCTCCTGTGAAGGGTAACAATCTGTCACTCTCCGGATTCGCTTAAATCAAACGGCCGTTCCAAAAAGTAATCTCGCAGGGCATCGGGCCACAGCACGCGCATGCGTTCCGCCCGCGAGACAACCGGCAATAACCAGTGGTTAGTCGGCAAAAAAGATCTGATTTCAGCGGCAGAAAACCAATGATGGGCATCATGTTCCAGACTCATGCGGAAGGCGTTGGCGCTAGGGATGGTGCAGGCATAGGCGATGCCCAGCAGTTCTGTTTCTGGAGCAGTTGGCCCACGATAAAAGTGCGTCGTGCCGAGGATAAATTCAATTTGTGGCCGTACGCCTATCTCTTCCCACACTTCGCGATACAGCGCTTCTTCAAAGCTTTCTCCCTGATCGACACGTCCGGTAACGCACTCCCAACTCCCTGCGCCGACGTCTTTGCTGCTGGCGCGCTGCAGTAGCAGGTAACGGCCGTTTTCCAACTCTCGCACCAGGGCCAAAATGCCGCCAAGAAATCGTCCGACACTCATCGCTTGACCCCACTGTAAATGACGTGCCCGGCCTGTGCCCAATGCAGATCAACGGCCGTAAAACCCGCCTGCTCCAGCCACTTAAGCTGATCCAGCAGGCTGCTCGGCTTATCTATGGCCTTTTCTGGATCTTCCGGGTAGCGGTACATGTTCCACTTTAATTTTTGAAATTGGTTAAACGCTGCGTCATTGCCGTCTATCCGCCGGCTACGCCGCCGCACCGCCTCATCCCACGCCTGCGCAGCCACGGCCGTTCCCAGGGGTTGCGTCGGCGCGATGAGATCCGCAATGACAAGCACGCCGCCAGGACGCAGCATCTGGTATAAATCCAAAAACAGCCTCAGCTTCTCTGGCCCGTCCAGATGGTGGATGGTCAAGGAACTGACGACGGCATGGAACTGCAACTCCCGCGACCGCCAGGCCGACGACGTCAAATCAAACTGACGCGGCACAAAACGATTGCCGAAGCTCGCCAGCCGTATCTTCGCCTGCTCAAGCATGGCGGGCGACAGATCGTAGCCATGAAGCGTCGCAGTGGGAAAACGCTGCAGCACCGTCTCTGAGAGCAGCCCTTCACCACAGCTCAACTCCAAAATTGGCGCTGGCCCAGCGAGTGGCGGAATCAGATCCGTAATGGTTTGCAGCTGATACTCGCGCTGTGGCACAAAGTAACGGCCGTAATCAATAAACGCCTGTGAATCTGATTCTTGCCAGGTGGACATTATCAAAACCCTCCAAAATTGGACTGACTTGGTGTGCCTCATCGAGAAACGTAATTGCTCAATAACCCAATTACGTGACTTAGGTCGTTAATTTCGTTGCTTTGGCCACAAGATGGCGCTCGGCTTGCCAAATCAGCAGTCCAAAAACTATAACAGCTATTAACAGCGTGACGAAAATGGTAAACATTGTGATCATAGGGCCAATTCGTTCAAACAGTTGGCCAATGAGCCACGGCACCGACATGCTGCCGAGGGCCGCCCCTACAAAGAAGTAGCTGGTCATTTTGCCACTTAGCGACAATGTTTGCTCAGCCAATGATATCGTGGTGGGGAAGATAACCGACATCGACAGACCCAGCCCAATGGTGCCAACCCACAGCGCCGCGCTATTATTTTGCCAAATGAGCAACACCGCTAAACTAAACAGACACCCAGCCAGGGCGCCACTGAGCAGGTTTTTGGGGGCCAGCCTGGCTGTCAGCGGAATAGAAATGAGGCGTCCCACGGTAAGTGCCCCCCAAAAGAAAGAGGTCAGGTAAGCCGCAGCGGTCGCGTTGCTTAGATTAAGGGTTGTGGCGTAAGTGAAGATCCAGCCACCGTAGGCCACTTCTGCCCCAACATAAAGGAAGAGAAAAGCCGCAACCAGACCAATCAGTACCCAACTGCCCTGGCTGTCCGCAACGCCCGAATCCCTGTGACGGATTGGCGCGCTGGGGAAACGGACAAAAAAGAGACCCGCTGGCAATACAATGAGGGCCAGCACCCAGTAAGCCAACCGAATTTCTCCGTCGCTGACCAGCATTGTTTGGGCAATGATAATGGGGGCAATAAATGCACCCAGCCCAAAAAAGAAATGCAGGCTGTTCATGTACGGCCCGACCTTTTCGCCATAGCGCCAGACCAGCAGCGTATTGCTGCCGACATCCACACCGGATTCAACAATGCCCGCGACAAACAGAACGGCCGTTAACAGCCAGAGCTGCTCCATAAATGGAATCAAGCCCAACGACAGTGACATCAACAACAGCATGGCGGCCAGCACCGGATGGCCCGGCAAGCGGTCATAAATGCGCCCTGCCAGCAGCGAGCCCAATAAAAAGCCAAAGGACCGGGTAGCAAACAAAAAACTGATGCCGCTCAGCTGCGTGCCGGTTTGTTCCGCCAGGCCAGGCAGGGTTGGCCCCAATGCCGCTGAGGTCATCCCCAGGGCAATAAAAGCGAAGAAATAAGCCATGACCTTTTTATCCATAAAATAACCTGTTAGGTTCGTAACACACCCAGCTGCACCCCGTCAAAAATAGCCGGCTCCGGTACGTGATCAATAAGCTAAAAACGGCCGTTTCTGCAGCCATTTCCGATAAATTGTAACAACAAATAGGCAAACTGGGTGAACAAGAAGCAGCTGCCCAAGTTCCGACTCCGTGAGTCTCACCGAATTTTAAAGCAACGTCAGTCCAGCTTTTGCAGTCCTCCCGGGCGTTTGCCATTCTACGGTGCGAATGTCATAATCCGCCGCTTATGCAATCTGAACAACCAGTCAATGCCGCTCAGTGGCACTGGCTCACGCTAGCGCTACTCTCTCAATTTGGCTGGGGTGCCTATCCCGTTTTATTACGATATTTGCAAACGGTGAGCCACATTCCCAGCCTGTCGCTGCTGGCAGTAGGCAATCTCCTGGTGCTCACTTTGGTTGTGGCCGTTCGTTGGCGACAGATTGCCTGGCATGACTTCCAGCTGCCGCTGCTGTGGCTGTTTGGTAGCCTGGTGGTGCTGCGCGGCATTACGAACCTGCTGGCCACCCGATATACGCTGGCCGTCTATGCTCAGCTCATTTATTTGATGACGCCATTTTTTGTGGCGCTGCTTAGCCGCCTGGTGCTGCGTGAACAGCTGCCGCGACACACGTTTAAGGCGCTTTCGCTTTGCCTGATTGGTGCACTGCTTATGATGGTGGGAAATTTAGGGGATGTAACCACGGGAACGGCCGTTCTGCACACGAATTGGACAGGGATAGCGTTGGCTATCGCCAGCACGTTCTTTTTGGCCCTTTACATGCTCGTCACCAAACGAACCGTCAAATACAACGCCTCAGGCGACTCGCTGCTCATCGTTCACCTGACGTCTCTCTTTGTTTTTTCTGGCATCGGCAGCGCCATCTTGGGCGAAAATTGGCAGAAGTGGCAAAGCTTACAGCGGAGCGATTGGTTGGTATTTGGCGTTTTTGCTTTTGGCGTACTGCTTGGCGCTAATCTCGTTCAGCTCCGCTCGATTCAACAGCTGGGGGCACCCCTTGTCAGCAGCTTGATGGCATCCCGGCTCATCAGCACCCTCCTGTTTGCCGGATTCTTACTAAACGAGCGCCTCACTTCCGGCTGGCAGCTGATGGGAGCGGGCGTTGTCCTGGTTACCCTTACCTGGTATCTGCGTCAGCGCGAAAAAAGATCAACTGACATCCACTGGTAACCAAATGGTAAAGGCGGCACCCTTGCCTGGCTCACTCTGCAGCGTGACATGCCCATGATGGGCCTGGGCAATCTGTTGTGTAAGGCACAAGCCCAAGCCTGTGCCGCTGATATGCCCTTGCTCAGCCAACGTTCCGCGAAAAAATCGCTCAAAAATTCGGTCTTGCTCATCGTGTGAAACGCCAGGGCCGTCATCGCGCACGGTCACCGAAATCCATTGACGATTATTTTCAATTGGCGCAGCAGTATCAATAGTAACTGTGCCACCCGCAGGTGTATAGGCAAGGGCATTATCCAGCAGTTCACCAATAGATTGCCGCAAGCGCACAGGATCTCCCTTAACGTGGGGAATCTGTCCATTCACCGTGCAGTGTAAGGATATCTTTCCCTTTCTAGCACGTTCCTGATGGGATTCTCCCATATGAACCACTAACTCTTTCATGTCGATAAAACGCTTTTCGAGGACATGGTCCGAACTATCAAGGCTAGCCAATTCTAGAATATCCTGGACTAAATGTTCCAATCGTTCAGCCTGTGACCCGAGAACTTCCAAATAGTGCCCAGCTTTGTTGGTGTCAAAGTTACCTTCCAGGAGCTGCGTGTAAAGCTTTATGTTTGTCAGCGGGGTGCGGAGCTGGTGGGAAACGTTTGTAATGAAGCTGTACTGGGCCTTGTCAAGGGCTTTAAAGTGGCTGATATCTTGGTGGCTGGTGACACAACCTGTGATACGGCCGTCTGCATCAAACATCGGCACAATGTTAAGAATAGAGGGATAGGTACGGCCGTCTTTACGCACCCCCTTTACCTCGCCCGACCAAATCTCCCCTTCTTGCCAGGCAGCTGCCTGCCGCTGAACATCCAACTCTGAAAAGTCAAACAGCAAATCGAAATGATTCGCTTGTGCCTCAACCAGACTGTATCCCGTCATAGTTACAAAGGCAGTGTTGACATAAATAATTCTTTTCTGGCTGTCTGCCATGGCAATGGCCTCAGTCGTAGAGCCAAGAACTGCCTCTAGCTTCTCTTTTTCAGACGCCAATTCGGCCGTCCGTTCCTGTACCTGAAGCTCCAGCGTCGAGTTAACCTGACGCAATGCCAACTCAACTTCTTTACGCCAGCGAATATCCCGCACAAAATTGATCAGCACGTCTTGGCCTTGCCACACGAGCAGGCGACTGCTTATTTCTACAGGAATCAGCTCCCCATTTTTATGCCGATACTGCCCCTCATAAAAAAAGGTGCCGCTGATTGACGATTGCCAGGACGTTTCAGCATCGTTGGCGTCAAGCGGACGGGGCATTTCAATTTGATCAATCCGCAATTGGCAAAGTTCAGCACGATGATAGCCCAGACGGCGTGCCGCGTTGGGGTTGGCGTCCAGAATATTCATGTTATACGGGTCGATAATGAGAATGGATTCGCCAGAATGCTCAAACAAGACGTCGCCATAGGTCGTTGGCGAAACTGGCTGAGGAATATTTGCTTCCAGTTCAGCGATGCGCTGACGCAAAATACCAATTTCTTGTTGAAGGCGCTCATTGGGTTGCGATTTTTCTAGCATATTCATTTCTCTTTGTGTTAAGCAACTGTGACCGATTCGAAACGGGTGCTGCATCCGCCTGTCTGCTCTCATTCTCAAGTGGCAACAATTAGACTGGGCGTTTTGGAATATGCCAACACACAACGGCCGTTTCCAGAAATTAGTTTGCAAATGAAACGGCCGTTCAACATTTGTGAATCCGTCCTAACGATTGGTTATTCGGACGCTTCCGCTTCCTCGTATCCGCAAGCCGACCCAAACTGAATATTATCCAGCAAGTTGCCCACAGTCAGGTTGCCGTTGGCTGTGCTGACGGCAGCAAATTCAAAACGGGTGACCGTTTGCCCTTCCGGGACTTTGTAAAGACCCTCATATTGTACCCATTCTCGACCAGTAGCAAATTGTTTCTGGCTCTCGGTAGCTCCCGGGGGGCCAATACGCAATTCCATTGTATCCACACCGGAACGTCCCCGATGGTAAAAAGACCAGGTGAGGCGCTCACCTGGAACGGAATCGATGTCTTGATACAACGCAGATGGTTGATTGGCGTTGAGTTCGGCCAGGTAACGGCCGTCTGGCGCCGTTGCTCCTAAGAAACCCGTATACCAAATCTCAATCTTGTTATCGCTTGCCGTTGTTTCCCACCCGGTAATTGCGCTCGAATGATACGCTTTCCAATTTTGGCTGATTAGCGAATCTTCTTCAAAACTACCGTTAACCAACGCATATTTTGCCCCGGCCAAACACTCATTGACCTCAGAAAACGAGTCAGAAACCCGTTGGCCCAGCCAAGCGACTACCAAAACGACCACAGCAGCGGTCAGCATTAATAATAACGCATATTCCGTTGCCGCCTGCCCTGATTCCTTTTTATTTTGTGCCATGTCAAGTGCTCCTTTCTGCAGAATAGCTGCAAATCCATTGAAGCAGAAAGCAGCCTGAATGGAAATGTGCCTTTGCTCTCATTTATCGGAGGAAACGGCCGTTTCCAAAATCATTAGACAGTCACCTAATTAGGGCTATAATTCAGGCTATCCTCAATTATCAGCAAAAGGAGCATCTAGTGCCTGAAGAAATTCGCTTTGATACATACTACCGATACGGTGAGTTGACTGCCTTCCTGGAACAGTGGGCGGCAGCGTATCCCACTCTCTGCAAGCTGGAAAGCATCGGCCCCAGCCATGAAGGGCGCGACATTTGGCTCATGACCGTCACTAACTTTGCCACAGGGCCAGACAGCGAAAAGCCCGGCTACTGGGCTGATGGCAATATCCACGCCACCGAAGTCTCCGCCTCGACGGCCGCACTCTACCTCATTAATAAGCTGCTGACCCAGTATGGTCAGGATGACAAAGTGACCTATGCCCTAGACACACGTGCCTTTTACATTGTGCCGCGCCTGAATCCAGACGGTGCAGAATGGGCGCTGGCCGATCGGCCAAAATATATTCGCAGCAGCACGCGGCCCTACCCACGCATGGATGCGCTCGATGGGCTGCACCAGGAAGATGTGGATGGCGACGGCCGTATTCTGCAAATGCGCCTCAAAGACCCCAACGGCAGCTGGAAAGCACATCCAGACGACCCCCGCATGATGGTTCCCCGCGAGCCAGACGAAGCCCCCGGCGGCGAATTCTATCGGCTCCTGCCTGAGGGCCAAATTCAAAATTACGATGGCGTCACCATTAATTTTGCTCCGCCCGTGCAGGGTCTAGACCTCAACAGGCAGTTCCCTGTTTTTTGGGAGCCCAACCAGCGCGGCGCTGGCCACTACCCTGGCAGCGAGCCAGAAGCAGCCGCCCCCATGCGCTTCATCGCCGACCATCCCAATATCACCGGCTCCGTCAGCTTCCATACCTTCAGCGGCGTGTACCTGCGCCCACCCACAAAAGGGGCTGATGACACCCTGCCAACTCAAGATTTATACACGTTTAAAAAGCTGGGCAGTAAGGCCGAAGAAATCACTGGCTACAAAGCTGTCTCTGTCTTTCACGACTTCAAATACGATCCGAAAGAGTTTATCAAGGGGACGTTTGATGACTGGATGTATGAATATTTAGGAGTGTACGGCTGGACCTGCGAAATCTGGAGCGTGCAGCAGCAGGCGGGCATCAAAGATTATAAATATATGGATTGGTTCCGCGAGCATCCGGTGGAGGATGACCTTGCCATCATGAAGTGGAACGATGATGTTTTGGATGGCAAAGGCGTTGTAGCTTGGTACGAATTTGACCATCCACAGCTGGGCAAAGTGGAATTAGGCGGCTGGGATTTCTTTGTTACCTGGCGCAATCCGCCGTACAAGCTGTTGGAAAAAGAGATCGCACCTCTGTCTGATTTTGCGCTTTACTCCTGCCTGGTGTCGCCACTATTGGAATGGCACAGCGTGGAAACCGTGTCAACGGGAACTGTGCATCGGGTTACGGCCGTTGTCCACAACACGGGCTGGCTGCCCACCAATATCACCAAGCAGGCCGTCAAAATGACCGTCGTGCGCGACCTTGAGGTCGATATTACGCTGCCCGACAGCGCAAAACTGCTCACCGGCAAAGCCAAAACGATGCTGGGCCAGCTGGCCGGGCGCGACCACAAAAGCAGCATGAGCCTGTGGGGTGGCGACGACACCAGCGACCGGGCCA